>JBCDEK010000035.1:0-31603 GCA_039179785.1 Pseudomonadota bacterium
CATAAGTGCGGCCGTCATCGTCTGCGTCGACTGATGCGGCTTATGCGATTGGTGCCGATCTACCAAGAACCCAACACCAGCAAGAAGCATCCGCAGCACAAGATCTGGCCATACCTGCTGCGCAACATAGTTATCGACAGAGTGAGTGCAGCAGACATGCCTGTGCAGGTCGGTCAGCGGTGGGACACTTTACGTCAAAATACCCGCAAAATCACTGTCCCGCTATTGGCTAACCCATTGATATTGCGAAGTAGGTATGACCCGCCCCCGGGCACCATTTTAATACTTTATACTTATCAGTTTTTTATACCGACCTGAACTTGGCCGACCTCTTTGCACCCGGCACTCTCTATAAGGTAGCGTTGCCATGTTCACCCCAGGGCACGCCTCCCAACTTTCCTCGCGATCGTTTCGCTCAGAGTGTCGCAAAGCGACCGCATGACGTGGCAAAGGTGACTTAAACCGCGCGCAGCTTCGGGGCGGCTGCCAACGCATTGGCTTCCACGTCCCGCATCCGAGACAAAAACAGGATTGCAGGACTTTCTATGCCTGCCGTCGCCATGTCGGACACCATTGTCTGTGCTTGACACCGCAGCACCTTCTGCGTCGGCGACTGTGCATTGCTTACCGCCGTGACCTGCACCTGATCGAGCAAGCCAGCCCGGTCAAGCGTTCCGGCAATCTGCGCTGCCGCGGCCACGCCCATGTAAACCGCAACCTGGCTGCGCTGTGTCAGATGGGCCACCCAATCGGGCGTGCCGTTCCCATTGGCGCACCGGCCCGTCGTCAGCGCAAGGGTGTCGCTTTTGCCGCGTTCGGTCAGGAACCCGCCAATCGCTGCCGCGGCCCCGCTGGCCGCGGTCACACCGGGCACGATCTCATAGTCCAGACCGGCTGCGCGCACCGCGTGCGCCTCCTCTGCGCCACGGGCAAAAACGCCCGGGTCACCGCATTTCAAGCGAACAACGCGTTGACCACGTTTCGCGGCCGCGACGATGATGGCGTTGATCTTGTCCTGTGGCCAAGCCTGACACCCCGGTGTCTTACCCACAAAAACGCGTTCCGCATCGCGCCGGGCCAACTCAAGTACGCCGGGGTCCACCAAGCGGTCGTAAAAGATAACGTCTGCCTCTTGCAGGCGCTGCACGCCACGCAACGTGATAAGGTCACTCGATCCGGGACCCGCGCCAACCAACGCCACCGGCGCAGGGGCTGCTGCGGGCACGGCACCTGTCAAAATCGTGTCCTTGATGGTGCGCGCCACCGGGGCGTCCCCTTCGCGCGCATGTTGCGCACGCAACGGTCCATTGAACACCCAGCGCCACAGATCACGCCGCTGCCGCGGGGTGAGGCGCTGCGCTGCAAAGTCACGCAAGCGCCCGGCGAGCGCGGCCAGATCGCCAAGACGCGGGTCAAGAATGCGCTCCAGCGTGGTTTTGATTTGCCGCGCCAGGACGGGGGCTGTGCCTTCGGTCCCAATGGCCACCACAACCGGGTCGCGGTCGACGATTGCGGGGGTGATTGCATCGCAAAGATCGGGCTGGTCCACGACATTGACCAACGCGCCCGCATCGACGGCCAAGGCATGCAGGGCTGCGTCGCTCCCCGGACATCCCGTGCCGATAAAAACCAAGACGGCCCCTCGCAAGGCATCCGCTGTGACCGGACCCCGATGATGTGTGATCCTTTTCGCATCTGCCAGCGCCTGCAACTCGACATCCAGGGCAGGCGCGAAAACCTCAATCGCCGCGTCAGTTTTCAGCATCAGGCGGCACTTTTGCGTGGCCTGCTCGCCGCCGCCCAAGATCACCACCCTCCGGTTGGTCATGGTTAGGAACATAGGGAAGGTCTTCACGTCAGGCTCCTTATTCTGCGGCAACGGCGGTGGGACGCGAAGGCAGAAGGGCCGCCAGCTCAGGCTTGCAGGCCCCGCAATTCGTACCTGCGCCAGTGCGGTGGCCAAGCGCATCGATCGACGCACAGCCTTCGCCAATCGCATGTTGCAGGGTGGTCAACCCGACATTCATACAGGCACAGATGGTCGGGCCCGGATCGGCCTCGGTACTTCCGCTAAGACCCGCAAGTGCCATGTGGGCGGGGCTATCCTGGCCGATCGCGGCAATAGCGTGCGCACGCGACAATTGCACCGGCGTTGGGGACAGAAAGAGCAAAGCGGTCACGCGACCCTCGACATGGTGCGCCAGGCGTGTTGTGCCCATGGCAACGTCGGTGAACAGGCTCAGATTGCCGTTCAGGGGTCGGGTCAACTGGCTGAGCAAACCCTTGGCATCCGGCAGCGCTGAGCACCCCGCAAGTTCAGCCTGCCAGCCGGTGCGGGTTCGGGCAATGGCGCAGTAGTCATCGACGGGGCAGATGTTGGTCGCCGCAGCAACAAACCCATACCAGCGCGCCGCAAACCGCGTGGCCTGCACGCTGCCGGATTTGAGAGCGGGTTGGCCCGAAACAGGGTCTGTCCTGGTTTGGACGACGGCGTTCACCGCACTGCTTGATGCGCGTTGTCGCGTCCAGTGCATGGGTGCAAAAAGCGTGCCAGGTGCAACCCTGTCCGTCGGCAAAGCCCGCAGGATCGCGCTGTGCTTGCCGTTTGTCAGCACGCATAGCTCCGCGGTGCCCAACCCGATCCGTGCCGCGTCGGCGGGGTGGATTTCGACGTAGGGCTCAGCCAGATGGGCGCCGAGACGCACAGATTTTCCGGTCCGGGTCATCGTGTGCCACTGATCGCGATTGCGCCCGGTGTTCAGATGGAAACCGTCGGAGGCGGGCAAGGCGGGCAAGGCGGGCAAGGTGGGGGCGGTCAGCGGCAGCATCCGTGCTCGGCCATCCTCATGAAAAAAGCCGCCGTCGCCAAAAAACCGCTTGGGTCCTGTCCCGTTTGCGCGCACCGGCCACTGGACCGGACGCAGGCCGTCATATTCGGCATCGGTCAGTCGGGCCAGACCGCTGATGTCAAAGTCTTTCCCAAACCGACGCGTCGCGACAGACAGTTGAGCGTATTCGCGGAAGATGTCGGCCGGACCATCGTAGTCAAACGCCGCGCCCCATCCCATCGCCGCGGCCACATCACATGTGATCTTCCAGTCGGGCCGTGCCTGGCCGGGTATCTTCAAAAAAGGGCGCTGCCGCGAGATGCGACGTTCTGAATTCGTGACCGTGCCGCTCTTTTCGCCCCAAGCCGCTGCCGGCAACAGGACGTCCGCCAGATCGCCTGTATCCGTTCGCGCCATGATGTCGGACACCACGGTGAAGGGCACGGTCTTGATCGCCGCCGCAACGCCCTGCGCGTCCGGCAGGCTGACCGCCGGGTTCGTGGACATGACCCACAGCGCCTTGATACGACCATCTGCGCACGCTGCGAATAGATCGACGGCTTTGAGCCCGGGCGTCTCGCACATCGTCGGGCTGTCCCAGAACCCCTGTACAACGGCCCGGTGATCCGGATTTTCGATGTCCAGATGGTGCGCCAGCATATTCGCCAGCCCGCCAACCTCGCGCCCGCCCATGGCGTTGGGCTGACCGGTCACCGAAAACGGGCCCATCCCGGGCCGCCCAATCCGGCCCGTCGCCAGATGGCAATTCAGGATCGCATTGACCTTGTCCGTCCCGCAGGAAGACTGATTCACACCCTGCGAATAAACGGTCACAACCCGCTCGGTCCCCGCCCACATGGAATAGAACGCGGCCAAATCGCCCGCCGACAGCCCGCTGCCCGCAGGGTTCGTCGCCTCCGCCGCAGCCACGGCAGCGGCAAAGCCAGACACATGCGCGTCCACATACGCCCGGTCCACGCGCCCCGACGCCTCCAGATGCGCCAGCAAACCGTTGAACAGCGCCACGTCCCCATCCGGCGCGATACTCAGATGCAAATCCGCCAGCTGAGACGTCGCGGTCCGTCGCGGGTCCACATTCACAACCCGCATCTCGGGTCGTGCCTCTTTCGCTGCTGCAATGCGCTGATGCAACACCGGATGGCACCACGCCAGGTTCGACCCCACAAGCACGATCAGATCGGCCTGCTCCAAATCCTCATAGGTGCCCGGCACCGTGTCCGACCCAAAAGCACGCTTGTGCCCCGCCACTGACGACGCCATGCAAAGCCTTGAATTCGTGTCAATATTCGCGGATCCGATGAACCCCTTCATCAGCTTGTTTGCTACGTAATAATCCTCGGTCAACAACTGGCCTGACACGTAAAACGCCACCGAATCCGGCCCGTGATCGCGGATCGCTTCGGAAAACTTGCGCGCAATCAACGCCGTCGCACTGTCCCAATCTGTCTCAACCCCACCGATCCGAGGGGCCAGCAACCGCCCCTCCAGATCAATGGTCTCGCCCAAAGCCGATCCTTTGGAACACAATCGCCCAAGGTTTGCCGGATGCTGTACATCGCCCTTGATCGAGCCATCGGGCGAGGCGATCACTCCGCACCCCACGCCACAGTACGGACAGGTCGTGCAGGTGCTCATGCCGCGGTCCGCGCCTGCAGAAACGTAACATCCAGCAGGATACGGCCAGCCTCAACTCGGGCCGGATAGGTCGCAACCTGCCCCTCGTCATTGCCCTGCACCATGCCCGTCTCAAGCGAGATGACCCAGTTGTGCAGCGGGCAGGTCACAGCAGACCCATGCACAATCCCCTCGGCCAACGGGCCCTGTTTGTGCGGGCACGCATTGTCCAAAGCAAACACCTCGTCCGCTGCCGTGCGAAACACCGCAACACAGCCCGCGCGGGTCTTTACCACGCGGGCCCCGCGCTGCGGAATGTCGTCCAAGGCCGCGATGTCAATCCAATCGGTCATTCCGCAGCCTCCAGGGTCAGGTTGGCCACGGGCCGGTAAATCGCCGCCTTCTTCTGCGCATGCTCGGCCCAAGGGTCCTTCTGATAGACGCTCTGGGACAGGTCGAACCGAGCCGCCAAAGCCGCGCGTTCCGCTGGATCCGCAATACGCTCTCGTATCCAATCCAGCCCCACCTTGTTCATCCACTTGTAAATGCGGTCGAGATACTTGGCGTTTTCACGATACAGCTGCGTCATCGCCTTGATGACGATCATTGTCTCTTCTTCGGTCTCCACATCAATCAGGCGTTCCACCTCGCGCACATCCATGCCCGCGGCCCCGCCGATCCCAACCTGAAAGCCACTGTCGACACAGACCACGCCGATGTCCTTGCAGGTCGCCTCGGCACAGTTGCGCGGGCACCCCGACACACCCAGCTTCAGCTTGTGCGGGGTCCACGACCCCCACAAAGCCTTCTCCAGCTTGATGCCCAGACCGGTGGAATCCTGCGTCCCAAACCGGCAGTGATCCGTGCCTACACAAGTCTTCACTGTGCGCAGCCCTTTGGAATAGGCATGGCCGGACACCATCCCGGCCTCGTTCAGATCGGCCCAGATCGCGGGCAGGTCCTCGCCCTTCACGCCCAGCAAGTCGATCCGCTGCCCACCCGTGACCTTAACCGTCGGAACGTCGTATTTGTCCGCCGCGTCGGCAATGGCGCGCAGCTCATCCGGCGTGGTGATCCCACCCCACATGCGCGGTACCACTGAAAAAGTGCCGTCTTTCTGGATATTTGCGTGCTTGCGCTCGTTGATAAAGCGCGATTGCGGGTCGTCCAGGTATTCCAGAGGCCAATCCGCAATCAGGTAGTAGTTCAGGGCAGGGCGGCACACGTGACAGCCATCGACGGTCTTCCACGCGCATTCCTGCCAGACGGCAGCCATGGATTTGAGTTCCTGGCTTTTGATCATCCGCCGCACGTCTTCATGCGTCATGTCGGTGCAACCACAGATGGGCTGCGCGCCGGGCATAACGAAATCATCGCCCAGCGTCACGGCCAGAACCTGCTCCACCAGCCCTGTGCAGGTCCCGCAGGACCCCGACGCCTTGGTCACGGCGCGCACGGCGTTCAGATCGCCCGCGCCCGCCTCAATCGCGTCCACGATTGTGCCTTTGCAAATGCCGTTGCAGCCACAGATTTCCGCATCACGCGGTAAGGCTGCAACGGCTGCTAAAGGGTCCACGGGGGCACCCCCCTGATAGGCGGGTCCAAAGATCACCGTATCACGCATGTCCGCAATGTCGGTTTTGTCGCGGATCAGGCCAAAGAACCAACCCGAGTCCGCCGTGTCGCCATACATCACCGTACCGACGACCACATTGTCCTCGATCACAAGCCTTCGGTAGACC
Source organism: Pseudomonadota bacterium (assembly GCA_039179785.1). Classification (GTDB taxonomy): domain Bacteria; phylum Pseudomonadota; class Alphaproteobacteria; order Rhodobacterales; family Rhodobacteraceae; genus Tateyamaria. The sequence continues at coordinate 6,206 of JBCDEK010000035.1, forward strand.
CCGCGCCCGGGGTCTCGGAACACGATGTCCTCGCGCCCCTCGCCATCGGCAAAGTCACCCGCGCTGAACAGGTCACACCCCGTCACCTTCAGCTTGGTGCTCAGTTCCTTTTGGACAAACGCCGCCTCTTCCCCGAGGATCGTCTGCGCCGCCACCTTCGCCTGATCATAAAGCGGCGCGACAAGGCCAAAGATCGCACCGTTGTGCTCAACACATTCGCCCACGGCGAGGATGTGTTCATCCGACGTGACCATCTGGTCATCCACGTGGATACCTTTGCCAACAGCCAGCCCGGCCTCCGCCGCCAACGCCACGTTGGGGCGGATGCCTACCGCCATCACCAGCAGATCACAGGGCAGTTCGGTGCCATCGTCCAGCAGCAGCGCGCGGACCTTGCCGTCTTTGCCAAGGATTTCCTTGGAATTGGCCTGGCACAGCACGGTGATGCCCTTGTCCACCAGCGCCTTGCGCAGCAGGTAGCCTGCGGCCTCGTCCAGTTGCCGCTCCATCAGGTGGCCCATGATGTGCACCACCGTGACGTCCACACCGCGCGCGGCCATGCCTGCCGCAGCCTCAAGGCCCAGCAGACCGCCGCCAATGACAACCACCTTGCTCTGTGGTCCCATCGACATCATCAACTCGGTGTCTTCCAGATCACGATAAGCAATCACGCCGTCCAGATCATGGCCGGGCAGGGAGATCATGAACGGGTTCGACCCCGTGCCAAAGATCAGCTTGTCGTATGGAAGCACGTCGCCATTCTCTGCCGTGACGGTCTTGGCTGAGCGGTCTACGGATGCCACCCGTTCACCAAAGCGGCAGGTCACGCCGTTCGCCTCGTACCAGTCGGCATCGTGGGTCACGATCTCGTCGTAGGTCTTGTCGCCCGCCAGCACCGGCGACAGCATGATCCGGTTGTAGTTCCCGCGCGGCTCGGCGTTGAACAGGGTCACGTTCACGTCCGCGCCCGCGTCAAACAGATGCTCCAGTGCACGGCCCGAGGCCATGCCAGCACCGATGACGATGATTTCTTGGGTCATCTCTTTCACTCCGCTGCGATGGCTTTGGGTGTGCCGTTGGCAGGCGGTTTGGGCTTCGCCCCGTGCTCATATTCCTCAAGGAAATCGAGCACATCCTGCCGGTAGCTGTAGTAATCCGGGTGCTCCAACAGCGCCTTGCGCGTCCGGGGCCGGGGCAGGTCCACATCCACGATCTTGCCGATGGTCGCCTGCGGCCCGTTGGTCATCATCACCACGCGGTCCGCCAGCAAGATCGCCTCGTCCACATCGTGGGTGACACAAATGGCCGTCACCTTCGTGCGCGACCACACCTCCATCAGCACTTCCTGCAATTCCCACCGCGTGAGCGAGTCCAGCATCCCGAACGGCTCATCCAGCAGCAGCAGCTTCGGGCTCAGCGCAAAGGCCCGCGCAATCCCCACCCGCTGCTTCATCCCGTTCGACAGGTCTGCTGCCTGCTTGTCCATCGCATCGGCCAGACCCACCCGCTCCAGGTAATACTCAACCACATCCCGCCGCTCCTCACGGCTCGCGCGCGGGTACACCTTGTCCACCCCAATCGCCACGTTCTCCTTTGCACTCAGCCACGGGAACAGGTTGGGCGACTGAAACACCACAGCCCGCTCGGGGTCCGCACCCTCCACATGGCGACCATCCAGCTTGATGGCCCCTTTGGAGATCTCGTTCAAACCGGCAGCCATCGTCAGCACAGTCGACTTCCCGCACCCCGAATGCCCAATCAGCGAGATAAACTCGCCCTTGTTGATCTTCAGATCGAAATCCTCGACCACCGTCAGTGGCCCTTTTGGCGTCGGATACACCTTGTGCAGCTGCGAAAAATCCAGGAACCGGTTTTCGATCATGCCCTTCTGCGCTTCGGCCACCGCCGTGGGCACACCGTGGATCGGCGTCACGTTCGGCAACACCTCGCTGCCCTCGACCTTCGCCTCAATCCCCACATCCATCAGGTACTTCGTCACATCCGCCCGCAACCGCTTGAAGTGATCATTGTGGTTCATCTCCATCCGATCCCGCGGACGCGGAATGGCCACCCTGAACTCTTCCCCCAACGTCCCATCGGGGTTCAGCGCAATGATGCGATCCGCCAGAATAATCGCCTCATCCACGTCATTGGTGATCAACACACAGGTCTTCTTGTCGGCCTCCCAGATGTGCTCGATCTCGTCGGCCAGGTTCGCCCGCGTCAGCGCATCCAAAGCGCTCAACGGCTCATCCAGCAACAACACCTCAGGGTTCATCGCCAAGGCACGCGCCACATTCACCCGCTGACGCATCCCGCCCGACAGCTCGGCAGGCCGCCGCCCCGTCGCATGACCCAAGCCAACCATCTTGACGTAGTGATCGACCTTCTCAGCCCGCTCCGCGCGCGACAGACCAGGGAAAATCGTATCAACCGCCAACCCGACATTCCCGTTCACCGTCAGCCACGGCATCAGCGAATAGCTCTGAAAGATTACGCCGCGCTCCGGTCCCGGCCCAGCCACCGGCGCGCCCTTGAACAGCACCTCACCGCTCGACGGCATATCCAGACCCGCCATCAGGTTGATCAGGGTGGTCTTGCCGGTGCCGGAAAAGCCCAGCAGCACCAGAAACTCCCCCACTTCCACAGACAGAGAGATGTTTTTCAAAACCTCCGTCCGCTCGGTGCCCGACCCATAGACCTTCGATACGTTCTTGAACTCGATCATGCTCATGGCGTTCACCGGTTGTTCGTGAAGGTGAACATGGACTGGATCGCGTACATCAGACGGTCCAGCAGAAAGCCGATGATGCCGATGGTGAACACCGCCACCATGATCTTGGCCAGCGACTGGCTCGATCCATTCTGGAACTCATCCCAGACGAACTTGCCCAGACCGGGGTTCTGCGCCAGCATTTCGGCAGCGATCAACACCATCCAGCCCACACCCAGGGACAGGCGCAGCCCGGTAAAGATCAGCGGCAGGGCCGAAGGCAGGACCAGCTTGGTGATCTTGGTCCAGGTGTTCATTTTCAGAACCTTCGACACACTCACCAGATCCTTGTCGATGCTCGACACACCCAGCGCCGTGTTGATCAGCGTGGGCCACAGCGAACACAGCGTCACGGTGATGGCGGAGTTGAGGAAGGACTTGGCAAACCACCCGTCCGAGGCATAGGTAGCCGAAACGATCATTGTCACAATGGGCAACCACGCCAGCGGCGACACCGGCTTGAAGATCTGGATCAGCGGGTTGATCGCCGCATTCACCGTCGGGCTCAGACCCGCTGCAATGCCCAGCGGGATCGCCACGACCGAGGCCAGCAGGAACCCGAAAAACACCGTTTTGATCGACGTCCAGATTTGATCGTAATAGGTCGGCTTGCCGGTATAGACGCGCTCCTTGACCCGGTCCTCGCGCCCGTCGGCAATCAGCTTGGCATTGCGCTCGTCCTGCCGCACATAGAACGCCGCCTCTTTCTCCTTCTCGCGCAAAGCGTCGGCATGCAGGTTGCCCACCTGCTCCCACACCTGCGCGGGGCCGGGGATCGCGCCCAGCGATGTCTGCACGGTCGGCGCCAGCGACGCCCACGCGCCCATGAACAGTGCAATCGCCAAAAGCGGGACACCCAGCAGCCGCCAGATTTCCTTGGTCTGAGCCTTGGGGTTGTCACCGGCCGCAGCCTTCAGCACCGGGGTCAACCAGCTGAGGCCCAGAACCTGAAACCATTTGTCGGCGGCGTTGATGCGGGTGAACCTCCGCTGCTTGCGTTCTTCACGCGCGGCGGCGTCCAGATCAGATGGGTCGATGGCGGTCATGTCAGGGTCTCCTGGCGTCTGTGCGGTCGGCGTAAACTGCGCAGTTTTGGCTCGATTTGACGGATGCTGCGATGCAGCGGTGTACGGGCTGTGCACGTTCTGTGCACAGGTTGTGCACACGGTGTGACAGGGTGTTTTGCGGCACTGCAGCGTGCCTATCTTTTGTGCATGTGCCTCGCCGTTGGGACCAAATTGCTGCAAGGCAGCGTAGGGTGGGCATCGTTGCCCACCCCCTCATGGCTTTCACCCTTCGACGTTGTTGCCGACGACCTTCTGATCACCCTTCAGGCCGATCGGCAGGCTGTCGATATAGGCGTTGGGCGCTTTGCCGTCATAGGGAATACCGTCGATGATATCCGCAGCAGGTGTGGGCGCTTTGAACCCATCGCTGTCCCAGGGGAAATCGGCCTCATTCGCCAGTCCCTCGTCCACCAGCAGACGTGCGGCTTCCAGGTAGATTTCAGGCTTATAGACCTTGGCGGCCACGTCGAAATACCACTGATCATCCTTGGCTTCGGCAATCTGCCCCCAGCGGCGCATCTGCGTCAGATACCAGATGGCGTCCGAATAGAACGGGTAGGTCGCGTTGTAGCGGAAGAACACGTTGAAGTCGGGCGCGGGGCGGCGGTCACCCTTCTCGAATTCAAAGAAGCCGGTCATCGAGTTCGCGATCACTTCATAGTCCGCACCGACATATTCGGACCGGCTCAGGATCTCGACCGCTTCGGGACGATTGGCGTTGTCGTTCTCGTCCAGCCAGATGGCCGCGCGGATCAGCGCCTTGGTGATGGCGAGCGTCGTATTGGGGTTCTCTTCCGTGAATTCCTTGGTCAGGCCAAAGACTTTCTCGGGGTTGTTCTTCCACATGTCATAGTCGGTAATGACCGGCACGCCGATGCCTTTAAACACGGCTTGCTGGTTCCAGGGCTCCCCCACGGCATAGCCATATATTGTGCCTGCTTCCATCGTTGCAGGCATCTGTGGGGGCGGGGTCACGCTCAGCAGGACGTCCGCACCGATTTGTCCGGTGATGTTTTCGGGGCTGTAAAAGCCGGGCTCCAGCCCACCGGCGGCCAGCCAGTACCGGAGTTCATAGTTGTGGGTCGAGACCGGGAAGACCATCCCCATGTTGAACGGCAGGCCCTGATCCTTGTAGTCCTCGACGACCGGTGCAAGGGCTTCGGCGCTGATCGGATGCTGTGGGCGACCATCGTCCATCAGTGGCACATGCGGCTTCATCTCTTCCCAGATTTCGTTGGAAACCGTGATGCCGTTGCCGTTCAAGTCCATCGAAAACGGCGTGATGATATGCGCCTCGGTGCCGTAACCGATGGTGGCCGCCAGCGGCTGACCGGCCAGCATGTGCGCGCCGTCCAATTGTCCGTCGATCACGCCGTCCAACAGCACTTTCCAGTTGGCTTGCGCTTCCAGAGTGACGAACAGGCCTTCGTCTTCAAAATAGCCGTTTTCATAGGCGATGGCCAAAGGGGCCATGTCGGTCAGCTTGATAAAGCCGAACTTCAATTCGTCCTTTTCCAGATCCAGAAGTTCAGCGTGCGCCACCGTGCCGAGCAAGGCAGTCATGGCACCTGCAAAAGTAAAGAGACGGGTCATCCTGTCGGTCCTTTGTTTAACAAAAAAACCGCCCGTTCTACGGAGCGCACGGGAGGAGGTGTACGCAGGCAGAACGAGCGGCTTTGCTCTTGATAGAGCCCCCATCGCTGGGAGCAGAGAGAAGCATCATTGCTTCGTTGAGGTTAGCCTAGCGGTCGGTTCATGCGGAGAACAACAAGAAAGAGCCGTTGCACTGAGGAATCTCGCTGCAATGCAGCAAATGCACAAAAAGTAATCACTCAAGCGTCGTAAAATCGAAAGTAGCGCCATCAAAAAAAGCATCCGGTCCCAGAATCATCTCCCCCCGCACCGACGCCACGGCGGTGGGGTGGGTCAGGGCGCCTTCGACCTTGGCGGAGGCGCCGGGCATATCAATTCCTACAGGCCCCAGGTACCGACGATAGCAATCCGGGCGCATCGTCGCTTGCGCGACCGACACCGCATGGTGGCGGTCCACCCCCTCAAGCTGTGCAATTTCCGCCCCGATCCAAGCCGCCTGGCTACGCCAGGGAAAATTCGCCGCACGATCGTGAAACCGAAGGAAACCCGGCACGTCCACCGGTGTCGCGCCAAATCTCGTGGCAAATTGACCCATCAACGCATGATCCAATGCAGCGTGCGGTACGTTCAGATGCGCACTGCGCGCCAGGATTTCGATGGCGAGGGGTCTGTTCTGTGTCACATCCAGCCATGCCGCGGCGCGCGCCACGGCGCGCATCAACGCCCCGACAATTGTGGGGTTTTCTTCGACCCAATCGTGTCGCGCCGCCAGCACCTTCTCGGGCGCGTGGGCCCAGATTGCCGCACCCGGCAGGATCAATTCCCCGACCCGGTTGCCCACCGCTACCGAGCCCCAAGGCTCGCCGACACAAAAAACATCGATTTCGTTCGCCGTCACCGCGTCAGCCATCAAAGGCGGCGGCGTGGTCACGATATCCACTTCGGCCGGTCTGCCGTGCCCGGCCTGCCTGATCCAATATTCGAACAGCAGCCGGTGCATGGAATAAGGAAACGGAACCGCGACGCGCAATGGGCGTTCGAGCGCCGACAACAGGTGAACAACGGTGTTCTGCGGCGCACCAAAGTGGCCGTCCCATCCGCGGGCACGCATGGCGGTCGCCACTGCGGTCGAAACGCCAATTACCGTGCCGTTCACCGACAAGACCATCAGCGCATCAACGCGCGCCTTTGGCCCGCTCAACCCAAGCGACATCGCAACGGGAAGCGGTGCCAGCATATGCGCCGCGTCAAGGTGCCCAAGTGCCAGCAAATCGCGCAACGCCGCCCAAGACTGCTGCCGCAAAAGGTTGAGCGTCAGCCCCTCGTCGCCGGCAAACCCCAGCTCCTGCGCCACGATCAACGGCGCGCTGTCCACCAATGGAACATAGCCGCAATTGAGTGGTGTGACGCTCATGTCAGCAAATCCGATGCCGTCAGGAGGGCCTGGGCCACATCGATGACCTTGCGATTCTGCGACATCGCGGTTTTGCGCAAAAGGGCATAGGCTTCATCTTCGCTCACATTGCGCGCGCGCATGATCATGCCTTTGGCGCGATCAACCGTTTTGCGATCGGCAAGTGCCTGCTTGGCGGCCTCAAGCTCGGTCCGCATCTGGCTCATCATCTGAAAACGCGCGATGGCCGTCTGCAGCACTGGTTTGATCCGTTCGGGTTGTAATTCTCCCACCACATATGCGGACAGACCTGCGGCCACTGCCGCCTGGGTCATCTCATCATCCGAGCGGTCGACAAACATCGCGACGGGTCGGCTTTGCGCTGCGGATGCGACGCTGACCTGCTCCAATGCGTCCCGGCTGGGATTGTCGAGGTCGATCAACACCAGATCGGGGTCAAGGGCCGCAAGCTTGCGCGCGAGGCCCGTCACATCCCCCAGCACAACGACATCCTCCCAGCCCTCTGCCATCAACGCATCGATGATGTCGCGCGCACGGCTGGGGTCCGGTTCTATCACCGCTATTTTCATATGCTGGTTCACAAGGGCAAGCGGTGCGCGAATTGAACGGCGATCGCCATCCGCCATCTGCGCGCATGTGATGTTTGGCCAAGGCGACCAAGGCCTGTGTCATATCTTGTGGGCGCCGCGCTCAAAAAACAGGCGGGTGGTGAACAAGGGGCTGGTGTGGCTGGCAAATTCACCGCACAGTCTGATCCGGTACAAATAGGCTTTGGGAGGCGCATGTGCGCGAGGCACCGGAACACAGCCATTATGATGTGGTCATCGTGGGCGGTGCCATTATGGGATCGTCCACCGCCTGGTTCCTTACGGACAACCCGGATTTCAGCGGGCGCGTGTTGGTGGTCGAGCGGGACCCGAGCTATGCCACGTGCTCGACGGCCCACACCAACAGCTGCATGCGTCAGCAGTTCTCGACGGAATTGAATGTGCGCATCAGCCAGTTTGCCGCGGATTTTGTCAAAAACATCCGTCAGTACATGGGCGGCGATGACCGCGTTCCCGACCTGAGCATTCGCAGCTTTGGTTACATGTATCTGGCCGACACCGAAGCATTCGCAGACACATTGCGTCAGAACAGCAGGGTGCAGCACGCAGCAGGGGCCGCGACGCAACTGATGACCCGGGACCAGATCAAGGCAACCTACCCGTTCTACAACGTTGAGGATATTGTACTGGGGTCGATCAATACCGTGGATGAAGGGTACTGGGATGGGGCTGCCGTGTTTGACTGGTGGCGTCGGCAAAGCCGTGAGCGCGGGGTTGAGTATGTGCACAATGAAGTGGTCGCGATGACACGAAACGCGTCCGGCACGCGTGTGGACAGCTTGACATTGGCAAGTGGCGCGGTGATCGGCTGCGGGCAGGTCGTCAATGCGTCCGGCCCTCGCGCTGCGCGCACCGCGCAGATGGCCGGGATCGACGTGCCGGTCGAGCCGCGCAAGCGCTATTCATGGGTGTTCAAGGCCGAACACCCCTTGGATCAGGACCTGCCGCTGACCATAGATCCTTCGGGCGTGCATGTGCGTGAAAATGGCGGTGGAACCTACCAGGCGGGCGGGCATTCAGAGATTGATCCGGCTGTGGATCACGAAGACTTCGCGATGGACCACGGCATCTGGGAAAGCCATATCTGGCCGGTGATCGCGACGCGCATTCCACAATTCGAAGCGATCAAGGTGACCAGCGAATGGGCTGGGCATTATTCCATGAACACGTTCGATCACAACGCGATCACGGGCCCCCATCACGAGGTCGAAAATTTCATCTTCCTCAACGGCTTTTCCGGCCACGGGCTGCAGCAGTCCCCGGCCATGGGGCGGGGCACCGCCGAATGGCTGACCTATGGCGCCTACCAAAGCCTTGATTTGACGCCATTCCACTATGACCGGCTTGTCGCCGATCGTCCCATCCTTGAAAAAGCAGTGATCTGAAGGACCGACCATGAAGAAACTTGTGCTCACTGGGGCTGCCGGTCGTTTGGGGTCCTATCTCCGCGAACCGCTGTCGAAGATGTGCGAAAACCTGGTTTCCACCGATATTGCCGAGGGCATTGAAACGCTCCTGCCAAATGAGACTTACGTGCAGGCCGATCTGGCCGCGTTCGACGCGATGGAGCCATTGGTCAAAGGGGCCGACATGGTGGTCCACTTCGGCGCGATTGTGGATGAGGCCCCGTTTGAGACATTGCTGGGGCCGAACTTCGTTGGGTCTTACAACATCTGGGAGGCGGCGCGACGGCACGGCACGCGGCGCATTGTCTATGCCTCCTCCATCCACGCCGTCGGGATGCACCCAAAGACCGAAGCCATTGGCATTGATGCCGCGCACCGGCCCGACGGGTTTTACGGTTTGGCCAAGTGTTTTACCGAGGATCTGGCGCGGATGTATTGGGACAAGGAGGGGATCGAAGCCGTGTGTCTGCGTATCCTGTCCTGTGCGAATGTTACCAACCCGCGCGCGGTGGGGTCGTGGCTCAGCTACGACGACATGATCCATCTGGTCGAACGTGCCATTGATACCCCAGTCGCCGGGTTTTCCATCGTTTACGGAGTGTCTGACAATGACCGCGCACCGGTTGATAATTCGGGTGCCCGGCATCTGGGATACCGTCCAAAGGACAACGCCGAGCAGTTTGCGAAAGAGATTTATGCCACAGCAGGTGTGCTAGACCCACAGGACCCGGCCAATGCCTGCCATGGTGGTCCCTTCGCCAGCACGCCGATTGGGCAAAGCGCAATGATGGCGCTGAACCTCGATACGGATGACACGGGCAAAAACTGACATGCGGATCGACAATCTTCAGTACTGTAACTGGTCGGAGAAGGTCTTTCGCCAGATGCGCGAGGGCGGGGTGGATGCCGTCCATGTCACGATTTCCTATCACGAGAATTTTCGCGAGACGGTGCTGAATTTTGAGCAATGGAACCGGTGGTTTGAACTTTATCCTGACCTGATCACCAAAGGCTTGTGGGCCAGCGACATCGAGCGCGCGCGGGCCGAAGGGAAGACGGCGATCTTTTTCGGGTTTCAGAACCCAAGTCCGATTGAGGATGATATCGGATTGGTCGAGATCGTGCACACGCTGGGTGCGCGCTTTATGCAACTGACTTACAACAACCAGTCCTTGCTCGCGACCGGGTGTTACGAGGCTGACGACACCGGCATCACTCGAATGGGCAAACAGGTGATCAAAGAGATGAACCGCGTGGGCCTTGTCGTGGACATGAGCCATTCGGCGGATCGCTCGACCATTGAAGCGGCGGACATCTCCGAACGGCCCATCGCCATTACCCATGCTAATCCGCGCGATTGGCACCCCGCGCTACGAAACAAGCGCGATGATGTGATCCGCGCGGTGACGTCCAATGGCGGCATGTTGGGTTTTTCGCTCTATCCGCACCACCTCAAGGACGGGTCGAACTGCACCCTGCAGTCGTTCTGCGAAGCAGTGGCGCGCACGGCAGAGACATACGGCACCGACAAGATCGGGATCGGGTCTGACCTGTGTCAGGACCAGCCTGACAGCGTCGTGGAATGGATGCGCGTGGGCCGTTGGTCAAAAGAGATCGACTATGGCGAAGGGTCCGCGGCAAATCCCGGCTTCCCGCCGCAACCGAATTGGTTCCGCGATAACCGTGACTTTGGCAATATCGAAGAAGGGTTGCGCGCAACGGGCATGTCTGACGCCGAAGTTGCAGGGATCATGGGTGGCAACTGGTACCGCTTTTACGCCGAGAATTTCGGGCCCGCGTCGTAAACAAGACGGACAGTGTCGGGCAATCGCCGTCCCTTGGATCAAAGTAAACAGGGGAGAAGCCCATGAAAATCGGCTTTATTGGTCTGGGCAATGTCGGCGGCAAGCTGTCGGGTAGTCTGATCCGCAACGGGCACGATGTGGCTGTGCATGATCTGAACGCGGATTTCGTCTCAGCTAAGGTCGCGGATGGTGCGCGCGACGGTCAAAGCCCTGCGGCGCTGATGCAAAGCTGCGACGCGGTCATCACCTGCCTGCCCAGTCCGGCCGCCTCCGCCGCAGTGATGGACGAGATGTTGCCGCACGTCGTCACCGACAAGATTTGGATGGAGATGTCGACCACGGACGAAGCCGAGGTCAAACGCATCGGTGGGCAGGTCATAGAAGCGGGTGGTGCCGCGGTTGACTGTCCCGTCTCGGGCGGCTGCCACCGGGCCGACACCGGAAATATCAGCATCTTCGCGGGCTGCGACCGCCCCACATTCGACCGGATACTGCCCTTGCTGACGACGATGGGGCGGCGCGTGCTGCACACCGGCGATCTGGGCAGCGCGTCGGTGCTCAAGGTGCTGACCAACTACCTCGCTACCGCCAATCTGGTCAGCTGCGCCGAAGCGCTGACCGTTGCCAAGGGCGCGGGTATGCATCTGGGCGTCGCTTATGAGGCGATGGCGATCAGTTCCGGGACCTCTTTCGTACATGAGACCGAAAGCCAGGTGATCTTGAACGGCAGCCGCGACATATCTTTCACGATGGATCTGGTGGCTAAGGATATTGGCCTTTTTCAGGATGTGGCCGACCGGGCCGGGGTGCCGCTGGATCTCAATCCGTTGCTGATCAGACTGTTCAAAGATGCCATCAGTCGTTTTGGCCCGCGCGAACTGTCGCCCAACATCATCAAACGGTTGGAGGAGGCAACGGGCCTCGACGTCACGGCCCCGGGTTTTCCTGCCGAAATGGTCGATGACGAGCCCGAAGAACCCGGGGCAGAGGTGATCGTGCGCCGCTGACCCCTTGTTTGCCTTCGGGGCCCAAGCTAAGGGCGGGCTATGCAAGGGTTGAATTTCAAAGACAACGAAGTGATCGCGACCATTCAGGCATCGCCCGGGCGGCGTATCCTCGGGATCGGGTCGCTGTGGGTACTGTCACTGATGGTGATCTATGTGGCGATTGTGCGCCCGCCCGAAATCGGCTGGCAGGTGTTTCTGTTTGCGCTGGGCGGGGGATCAATCTGGATCGCGGAAAAGATGCGGCGCGCAACGGCGCTTGTGCTTGAACTCACCCCGCAGGTCTTGCGCGACAGTTCTGGCGCAACGTTGGCGGAGGTGCCCGACATCCAATCTCTGGATCGCGGTATGTTTGCGTTCAAACCCTCAAACGGGTTTTTGCTGCGGCTGTCGTCATCAAACGGGCGCAGGTGGCGGCCTGGACTTTGGTGGCGGTTGGGCAACCGTGTGGGTGTCGGAGGAATGACGCCCGGTCATCAGGCAAAGTTCATGGCCGAGATACTCTCGGCCATGATAGCAGACCGTGGGTCTGAGTGATCAGGTGCCTTCTGCGTAGAGGACCCGCGGCGCATAGCGCGGCCGTGTGAACACGAAGTTCTTGATTTCGCGGTCATTCAGCCCGACTGAGAAGGGTGGGTTGTAGTCGACGAAGGTCTCTACGATCATGACATGCTCGTTATCGGGCATGGTGGGCAATGCAGGTGCAAGCAGCGCAACCTGACTCTCCGTCAAAGCAGGATGTGATCCCTGTGCCCGCGACCAATCACGCTCGTACACATCGTTTTCAGCGTCGTATTTCACACTTGTGATGCGCACCGACACGTCGCTTTCGGGATTGCCGGTCAGGTAGGCAAGCACCTCGCGAGCACCATAAACATAGTCGGCGTCCAACGGTGTCGTCTCTCGAGAGATGATGTCCCCTAGCGTATAGGCCGCTTTCTGGTTCACCGAGTTCTGGCGATACGAGTCGAAGATCGCAAACATTGCCAGATAAGCCCAGAAGAGCACCGGAATGATAATCACCGTTTCTAAAGCAATGCTGCCACGTTCGTCGTCGCGGAAGGACCGCATGGATGTGATAAGTCGTTTCATCAGCTTGGCTCCTGCACAAATCCGGACATTGCAACCATGTTCACGCGTCCAGCCCCATCTTTTTCAAACGCGCTGCCCAGGCCCGTCATCGGAAACACTGGTTCGAACGTGTAACACGCGCGCAGCATCATGAGTTGGTGCTCGGCACCGTGAACAAAGGATGTCGAGGGTGTTACCTCCATCGAGATGTCGAAACATTCAGGCGCGTTCGGGAAGCCCGAGAAGTTGCGCATTGACACCGGCATCATCTCCAGCATCAGCACGTCTTCACAGTCGCTCAGGAAGCCGGAGTACTCACAAACCATCGCTTTGATGTCGCTGTGCGTGTAGTTGGCACCAGTGTTCAGGCGAACATTTCTAACTGCCATGTCCAGACCACGGTCGAGGAAGCCTTGCCGCACTTGATAGACACCAAGCTCGACCGAAGTCATCAAGAGTGTGAACATCAGAGGGACCGCGAGGGCAAATTCCACCACCATATGGCCATCCTCTTCGCGACGGAAACGCCGCAGGATTGATTTGGGATTGAAAGTCATTGGGTCAGCCTCAGTTGGTTGATTTGTTTGGCGATTGCCTCAAAGGCCTCGGTGATTTCGACGCCTTCCACCCGGAAGAAATGGCTTGGCGAGGACGCGCAGTTCTCCATGATCCCGGCAGAGAAGTCGGTGACTTCGAAGCCCACGGACCACACCACGATACCTTCGGCTTTGGCCGCGTCGCAGATGGTGTCAAGCATCGTATCGGCTTGGGCCGACGTGTACTTGGTGTAGCGCCAGTTGCCCCAGTTTCCGCCAACATAGTTGTTCAGGTACCAGTGCAGCGGGTAGCGGCTCCAGTGCGCATAGTGCGACGAGTTGGCGTAGTACCATGGCTGAATACGTGTGGTGTTCACGTTCTGACCATCGGTCATAAGCACCACAGTTTTCAGCGTTTTGGGATCGCGATACTCGGCTGGGCGGTTCGCAAAGACGTCGTCAACGACGTTTTCGTCGGGTCCGGCCAGGTCTTCCACGATTGGACCGAATGTGGGGTCAAGCAGAGCGACACCCCATTTCATGCCCAGGTGGATCGACGTGTTCGCTCGCGCACGATAGTCCTCGATCGTGTCCTTGAGCGCCGTGGCGTCCTGGCTGAACGGCACGATCTCTTCAAAGGACCGTTTCGGGCAGCCCGGGTTGTTGATCGGGTTCGAATAGTTCCAGCCTTCGTCGAAGTGCTGCATCTGTTCATAAGCGTGATCAAGGTCCAGCCCGGTCTCGGCAAAGTCGGCTTCTTCGAAGTCCAGGCAGTAAGAGTAGTTGTGCAGATGCTCGGTCTCCATCCGTGAGAAGATGTCGTAGCCGGCATTCACCTGCGCTGTGTACGGAATAAGCGAGATCGAAATGAGGTTTTCATTCTCTTCCTTCAGAACCGTGTCGACAAAGGTTTTTGCCGCGTCCTGAAGATTTTCCATCTTGTTGTCCCAGCCCATCGAGCCAGAGATGTCCAAGACCATCGAGATCTCAACATTCGATACACGCTCTTCGGCCTGCGCATGTGCAGGCACCGGCAATTCGCTGACGCCCATCAGGCGCATGAATTGCGTGGGTGTCGTCATGCTTCCGGTTGCTGTCACCGTCCGGTGGTTCAAGCCCTGGTCGACCTCGACCGCGGACAAATAACCGCTCATCCCGGCCTTGTCGAAATAGTCGCGTACGACGTCTTCTGGGTTCAGCATCTGATCGAGATCTGCCGCAGCGAGCACCGCACGGTCAGCAGTTGCCTGCATCTGCGTACGCTGCATTTCGTTGTGCATTACGTCGACGCCGATGCCGCCAACCAAGATCATCATCATAAACATGAAAACGGCGAAGATGGTCATGGACCCCGAGTCCTCGCGCGCAAATGCGGCGGCGCTACTTTTGAGCCCCGCCTTTGTCGTCAATTTCCGTGTCCACATCATTGGCACCAATTACCTTGTTGTTTTTCGGTTCTTTCAGGCCTGAACAGCCTTTTCGTCCAATGATGGGTTTGCGCTCCGAATGTGGCTGAATTCGGGCAAAAGGGCGAAAGCTGTATGAAGAATCGGGTACGTTTGTAATCAATCCGTCCACGTATGGATTACTGTTTACGGATCGTTAAGAAATGCGCCAAAATCAGGTCGATGGTCTTAGACTGCACAAAAAAGTCGCACGTCTTAACGGAACCGTCATAGGCTGGTCTCACAGACTCGCTGCATGTGAGTCGTGCCCGAAGAAGGAGATGCCGGATGAGCACACAGACCGAGCCAAGTTTCCGCGAAAGCGTTGATATCATGTTCAACCGCGCGGTTGCCTTGATGGATCTACCGCCCGGGCTTGAGGAAAAGATCAGGGTGTGCAACGCGACCTACACGGTGCGCTTTGGCGTGCGGTTGCGCGGACAGATCCAGACCTTCACCGGCTATCGCTCCGTTCACTCCGAACATATGGAGCCGGTCAAGGGCGGTATCCGCTTTGCCCTTGGCGTGAACCAGGATGAGGTCGAAGCCCTTGCGGCGCTGATGACCTACAAATGCGCGCTTGTTGAGGCGCCCTTTGGTGGCTCGAAGGGGGGGCTGCATGTCGATCCGCGGGAATATGACGATCACGAGATGGAACTGATCACCCGCCGCTTTGCGTATGAGTTGATCAAGCGCGACATGATCAACCCCGCCCAGAACGTGCCTGCACCCGACATGGGCACGGGCGAACGCGAGATGGCGTGGATTGCGGATCAGTATAAACGTATGAATACCACGGACATCAACGGGGTGGCCTGCGTGACCGGCAAGCCGACGAATGCAGGTGGCATCCAGGGCCGCACCGAGGCGACGGGCCGCGGCGTACAATATGCGCTGCGCGAATTTTTCCGGGACACCGATGGGGTGGCCAAGGCGGGAATGGCAGGCACACTTGATGGCAAGCGTGTCGTCGTCCAGGGCCTTGGCAACGTGGGCTATCACGCGGCCAAGTTCCTGTCGGAAGAAGACGGCTGCAAGATCGTCGGCATCATCGAACGCGATGGTGCGTTGGTCGATGATCGCGGCCTGGATGTCGAGGCTGTGCGCAGCTGGATCGCGGGCCATGATGGTGTCGCAGGCTACGCCGATGGCACCTATGTCGAGGACGGCGCTTCGGTTCTGGAGAAGGACTGCGACATCCTGGTGCCTGCGGCCCTCGAAGGGGTGATCAATCTGTCGAATGCCGAGCGGGTCACCGCACCGCTGATCATTGAGGCCGCCAATGGGCCGGTGACGGCGGGTGCCGATGCGATCCTGCGCGAAAAGGGTACTGTGATCATCCCTGACATGTATGCCAATGCGGGCGGTGTGACCGTGTCTTATTTCGAATGGGTCAAGAATCTGAGCCATATTCGGTTTGGTCGCATGCAGCGCCGTCAGGAGGAGGCGCGCCACCAGCTTGTCGTGGATGAGCTTGAGCGGCTGAGCCATCATCTGGGGGATGCGTGGTCGATGACGCCGGATTTCAAAGACAAATACCTGCGCGGCGCCGGTGAATTGGAACTGGTGCGCTCGGGGCTGGATGACACGATGCGTGCGGCTTACCAGTCGATGGCGTCGGTCTGGCATGACCGCGCTGAGGTCGATGACCTGCGCACCGCGGCCTATCTGGTGTCTATTGGGAAGGTGGCTGACAGCTACCGGGCTAAGGGGCTCTAGCCGCGTTTTGCTTTATTGAGGCGCTTGCGCGCCGCGCGATTTATGCACCCGCCCTAGGGCGGGTGTGCCTTCTTGGGGCTTTGCCCCAAACCCCAGGATTTTTTGAAACAGAGAAGGTATCAGCGCGAAGCAAGATCCGGCATCGCTGTATCGATCTGGTCATAAACTGCGGTACAGATGTCATCCATCGCGATCATAAAGAAGGTCTTGGCCGCCTTTTCGTTCGGGTGGTAGGGGTCCTTCACCTTGCCGGATTTCGACAGGCGAAAGTACTTCTTGTTGCCCTGATTGGCCGCGACGGTCTGGGGGGTGGCACCTTCGACAAAGCTGCATTGGCTGCCGCTTTCGGCAAAGGCGCGTTTGACATTGGCCTGTGCCTTGAGCCGCAGATCGGTGATCTTTTTTGAATAGCTGGGGGCCGTGGTCATGAAAATGCAGGGGACGCCTGCGGGCAACTGCGCGTTCATCTTCTGCACATCTTCCAGGGCTTTGTCATAGCTTCCGGCCCAACGCTTGGCCGAGTTGCCCAGAAAAGACAGCAGGATCAGCTTGGGCTCGTAATACCCGTCGCGAAACATAGTCTGGAACGCCGATTGGTCCTTTTCGCAAAACTGGTAGGCCTCACCCTGACCGATCTGCTTGTATTTGTTGCCCGTGGTGTTGATGAACCCGTATGTTCCGGCATTCACCTTCCATTTCGGGTCGACATCACAAATGGCGCCCTTGGCACGCCCCATCTTGGCAGTCCATGAATGCAGCGAGGTCGACCGCACACCGATCACCGCCACTTTCATGTCGGCCAAAACCTCAAGGTTGGCGGCTTGCTGTGGGGTCGGGGGACAATGGCTTTTGATGTTTTCGAAGAACTCAAGGAAAACAGGACCGGACCCAAAGGGGATCTGACTGTCGCCCAGGATTACGATCGATGGGGATTGAAAGTCTGCGGGTTGGGCCGCCAGTGAAGCGGGCACAAGCGCAAGACAGGCGGCAAAAACGCGGGAAAGAAATGTCATGCGCTTACTCAACGACAGAATCATGTTTCAGAACAGGCAAATCCCCGTGAGCCTGTGAATTGGTCGTTGGCAGGACAGCCTGTGTCGAAAAGCGGTGTGGGGCACGCACACCCTCTTGATACACCCGGCGGGATGGTGATGGTGGTCCCGTGAACAAGCGGAGGTGCGCATGCGCTTTTCTGGGCTGAAGGTCCTGACCGAAGGGCTGACAGGAAACAAGGGGTGGGGACCGCATTGGCGCAACCCTGAACCGAAGCCCGAATACGACATCGTCCTGATCGGCGGCGGTGGGCACGGGCTGGCGACCGCCCACTATTTGGCGAAGGTGCATGGCATCACCAATGTGGCAGTCCTTGAGAAAGGGTATCTTGGCGGCGGGAATGTCGGACGCAATACCACGGTGGTACGGGCGAACTACATGCTGCCCGGCAATTCCGAATTCTACTCGCATTCGCTCAAGCTCTGGGAAGGTCTGGAACAAGATCTGAACTATAACGTGATGCATTCCCAGCGGGGCATGATCAATCTGGTCCATTCGGACGCGCAGCGTGATGCCTTTGTGCGGCGCGCCAACACCATGTGCGGGCTGCGGGACGATGGTGCGATGTTGGACAGGGCCGGCGTTGAAAAGCTGTTGCCCTATCTCGACTTCGAACAGACGCGGTTTCCGATCTATGGGGGCCTGTATCACAGGCGGGCCGGGACCGCGCGGCACGATGCGGTGGCTTGGGGGTTTGCCCGGTCGGCCAGCAATCGCGGCGTTGATCTTATCCAGCAATGTGAGGTCACCGGCATCGACGTGGTCAATGGCGTCGTGAAGGGCGTGCAGACCACAAAAGGCGCGATCCGTGCCAAAAAGGTCGGGATGGTGGCGGCGGGCCGCTCGTCTCAGGTGGCGGCAATGGCGGGCTTGCGCCTGCCCATCGAAAGCCATGTGTTGCAGGCTTTTGTCACCGAAGGATTGAAGCCCTGCATCGATCATGTGGTCACCTACGGCATGGGCCACTTCTATATCAGCCAGTCGGACAAAGGGGGGCTCGTCTTTGGTGGTGATCTGGACATGTATGCCAGTTATGCCGCCCGCGGGAACCTCCCGCTGGTCGAGCATGTGGCCGAGGCGGCCATGACCCTGATGCCCGCCATCGGCAAGGCCAAGATGCTGCGCAGTTGGGGCGGGATCATGGACATGTCCCCGGATGGGTCGTTCATTATCGACAAGACTGATATCGAAGGCCTCTTTGTGAATGCAGGTTGGTGCTATGGCGGGTTCAAGGCCACGCCTGCCTCGGGCCACACTTTTGCCCATCTGCTGGCGACAGGCACCCCGCACCCCACCACCCAACGCCATCGTTTGGATCGCTTCCGCACCGGACGTGGGATCATGGACGAAGAGGCGACCGGGTCGCAGCACAATCTGCATTAGGGATGGTTGAGATGTCGGATATCCGTATTTTGAAAGAGAAGAAGAAGGGGACCTGTCCCCGGAAGGGCAACTGATGCGCATTGCTTGTCCGATGTGCGGGTCGCGCGACCTGCGCGAGTTCTACTACCAGGGTGCGGCGGTGATGTTGGACCGGCCCGCGCCCGATGCGGGTGAGGCAGCCTGGGACGCGTATTTGCACCTGCGTGAAAACCCGGCAGGGGATCTTGAGGAATTGTGGAGCCACGATGCGGGCTGCGGCGCTTGGCTCAGGGTGACGCGCAATGTCTCGACGCACGAGATCACGGGCGCCGCGCTTGTGCGGGAGGCCAAGGGATGAGGGTTGACGGCAAGGGTCTGATCGACCGCACGCAGCGGCTGTCCTTCCGCTTTGACGGCACCACCTATCGCGGATTTGCCGGGGATACGCTGGCGTCGGCCTTGCTGGCCAATGACGTGCGGCACGTAGCACGGTCATTCAAGTACCATCGCCCGCGCGGCGTTCTTACCGCCGGGTCCGAAGAACCCAGCGCCTTGATGACCATCGGGCGGGGCGCGGCGACCGATCCGAATATGCGCGCCACGGTGCAAGAGCTCTACGATGGTCTTGAGGCAAGCAGTCAAAACGCCTGGCCGTCGCTGGGCTTTGATCTGCTGAGCCTCAATGATCTGGCTGCCCCGTTTCTAGGCGCGGGCTTCTACTACAAGACCTTCATGTGGCCGCGCGCCTTTTGGGAAAAGGTCTATGAGCCGTTCATTCGCCGGGCTGCCGGTCTGGGCGCGCTCAGCGGCAAGAAAGACGCTGATCATTACGAGAAGGCCTATGCGTTCTGTGACGTGCTGGTAGTCGGTGCCGGGCCCGCCGGATTGATGGCGGCATGGACCGCGGCACAAGCCGGGGCACAGGTCATCCTTGCGGATGAAGACAGCCTGATGGGCGGTCGGCTGAACGCTGAAACCCTGCAGGTCGACGGAATGAGCGGCGCAGGCTGGGCCGCCCGGATGGTGCTGTGCCTGGGCAAGATGGACAATGTCCGCCTGATGCCCCGCACAACGGTCACGGGCGCATATGATGGCGGCACCTTTGGCGCGCTCGAGCGTGTCAGCCACCACATGGGCGGCGTGCCCCACGGGGGTGTCAAAGAAACGTTCTGGCGGATCGTGGCGCGGCAGTCGATCCTTGCGGCAGGCGCAATCGAACGCCACATCGCCTTTCAGAACAACGACCGCCCGGGGATCATGGCGGCGGGCGCTGTGCGCGCCTATCTCAACCGCTTCGGCGTCAGTCCCGGCAAGGCGGTGACCGTCTTTGCCAACAATGATGATGCCCACCGCACGGCTGTGGATATGCATGAGGCGGGCGTGCATGTTGCTGCTGTTATCGACAGTCGCAAGGATGCAAAAGCGCTCGGCGACTATCGGTTGATGCCCGGCGCGATGGTGTCCGGCGCCGATGGCCGCAAGGGACTTGAGGCGATCCGGGTCACAACTGCCTCCGGCACCGAAAAGATTGCAACCGATTGCCTGGCGGTGTCGGGCGGATGGAACCCGACCGTGCACATGACATGCCACATGAACGGACGCCCAACGTGGAACGCAGATATCTCCAGCTTCGTGCCAACACCCAGTGCCATTCCTGGCATGGAGACCGCAGGCGCGTGTAACGGTGCCTTTTCCACCGCCGCCTGCCTGTCCGAGGGGGCTGCTGCTGCCGCAACCGTGCTCGAGGCGCTGGGTATGACAGCGCCCGAGGTGGACGTGCCGCAGGCCGATGACACATCCTATGCGGTCGAACCGCTCTGGGCCGTGCCCGGCAAGGGGCGCGCGTGGCTCGACTTCCAGAACGATGTGAGCGTGAAGGACATCAAACAAGCCGCGCAGGAAAACTTCACCTCGGTCGAGCATATGAAACGCTATACGACCCAGGGTATGGCGACGGATCAGGGCAAGACGTCGAACGTCGCAGCCTTGGCTTTGCTTGCCGATGCAACCGGGCGCGGCATCCCAGAAACCGGCACGACGACCTTCCGCCCGCCCTACACACCCGTTGCACTCGCGGCGCTTGGGGCTGGTGCGCAAGGCAAAGGGTTCGCACCCGAACGCAAGACCACCAGCCATGCGGCTACTGTTGCAGCCGGTGCCCCGATGATCGAGGCAGGGCTCTGGTACCGCCCCTCCTACTATCCGCTGCCAGACGAAACCAACTGGCGCCAGTCCTGCGACCGCGAGATCGGCTGGGTGCGCGAGGCCGTGGGCATCTGTGACGTCAGCACTCTGGGCAAGATCGACATTCAGGGGCCGGATGCGGCCAAGCTGCTGGACTTTGTCTACACCAACACGTTCTCGACCTTGAAAGAGGGGCGCGTGCGGTACGGCCTGATGCTGCGCGAAGATGGTCACGTCATGGACGATGGCACCACTGCGCGCCTTGGCGAAAACCACTATGTGATGACCACGACCACCGCCGCTGCGGGACAGGTGATGCGCCATCTGGAATTTGTCACCCAGGCTTTGCATCCCGACTGGGATGTGCGGATCATGTCTGTGACCGAGCAATGGGCGCAGTTTGCCGTGGCCGGTCCAAAGGCGCGCGAATTGCTGAACGGCTTGCTTGATCAACCCATCGACAATGACACCTGGCCCTTCATGTCCTGCGGCCCTGTCAACGTCCAAGGGGTCAAAGCGCGGCTCTTCCGCATCTCTTTCTCTGGCGAACACGCCTACGAGATTGCCGTACCGTCGCGCTATGGCGACAGCCTGTTCCGCCTGCTGGTCGCACGGGCCGAGGCGCTGGGTGGCGGTGCTTACGGCATGGAAGCGCTCAACGTGCTGCGCATCGAAAAAGGGTTCATCACCCACTCTGAAATCGACGGCCGCGTGACCGCGCGGGACATTGGCATGGAACGGATGCTGTCCAAGAAAAAGGACTTTATCGGCGCCACCATGGCACAGCGCCCCGGGTTCATCGAAGACGGTCGCGCTCAGCTTGTGGGGCTGAAACCGGCGGGCACGGTTAAGCAACTCACGGCAGGGGCACATATCTACGCCGATGGTGAGGACCCGGTGGCCGCGCATGATCAGGGTTATGTCACATCGGTCGGGTTCTCTCCGACACTGGGGCATTTCCTGGGACTTGGGTTTGTGACCGATGGTCTGTCGCGGCACGGCGAAGTGCTGAATATGGTCGATCATGTCCGTGGCATCCAGACCCGCGTCGAACTCTGCGATCCGGTGTTCTTTGACCGCGAAGGAGGGCGCACCCATGGCTGAGCTTATCGCAAAGACACCGCTTGATGACATGGCACCGGTCACAATCGGCGCCTGCACGGTGACCGAAGTGAACCTGGGTACGCTCACGTCCATCGCACCATACCAGGGTGCCGAGATCGCGGAGCCGTTCAAGACCGCGCACGGCATAGCCTGGCCCGGCGCGGGCCGCGCCACCGGCAAGGACGGCGCGCGCGCGCTCTGGTTCGGGCGCGACATGGTGCTGCTTGCGGGGCCAGAGCCGGATGAGACCTTGGCCAAGCACGCAGCACTGACCGACCAGTCCGACGCCTGGACCGCCGTCACGCTCTCGGGCACCACGGCAGAAGACGTGCTTGCACGGTTGATCCCGCTCGATCTGTCGGCGGCCACATTCAAGCGCGGTTACACTGCACGCACACAGATCCAGCACATGACCGGCTCCGTCACCCGCATCGGCAACGACACATTCTTGTTGATGGTCTTCCGCTCCATGGCGGGCACGCTGCTTCACGATCTGCAAAGGGCCATGGCAAGCGTCGCCGCGCGCGGGTAAAACCGTTTGAACCGATTCCACACCTGCCCGGAGCTACCTCATGATCCGTTTCGCTGCCATCGCCGCTTTGGCCCTTGCCGCGGCCCCCGCCTTTGCCCAAGAGACCAAGGAAGAAAGCTGCGCCTTCCAGGCCGAGGTTGTCGCCGCGATCCAGCAAGCGCGGCTCGACCGCGTCAAGGAACGCGAGGTGCGCGACCACATCCTGGCGCAAGGGCCCACCTGGCCCGAGAAGTACAACAACGCCATTCCGCTGATCACCCCGTGGGTCTACGAACAAAAGCGCCGGATCATCCGCAACGAAAGCCTGTCGGATGCCTGGAGCGAACTTTGCCTCCAGCAGTGACTCGACTCCGTCACCTCCACACCCAATATTAAGGGCATGAGCCTGCCCCCTGGATTTCTGGACGAACTGCGCACCCGCCTGTCGCTGACACAGGTTGTCGGGCGCAAAGTCATGTGGGATGCGCGCAAGTCCAATCAGGGCAAGGGCGACATGTGGGCGCCGTGCCCGTTCCACCATGAAAAGACCGCCAGCTTTCACGTCGATGATCGCAAAGGCTACTACTATTGCTTTGGCTGCCACGCCAAGGGCGACGCCATCAGCTTTGTGCGCGAGACCGAGAATGTGGGTTTCATGGAAGCCGTCGAAATCCTCGCGGGCGAGGCCGGGATGCCGATGCCCGAACGTGACCCGCGCGCGCAGGAAAAGGCCGACAAGCGGACGCAACTGGCGGATGTCATGGAGATGGCGGTCCAGCACTTCCGCCTGCAACTGAAGACCGGGGCCGCTGGACCTGCCCGTGATTATCTCGACCGCAGGGGGCTGGACCCGGCGGCGCAAGACCGCTGGGAAATCGGATTTGCGCCCGACGCGTGGCAAGGGTTGTGGGACGCGCTCAAGGGCAAAGGCGTCGAAGACGAGCTGATCCTTGGCGTGGGCCTGGCCAAACCCAGCCAGAAAGGCGGCAAACCCTACGATACGTTCCGTGGCCGCATCATGTTCCCGATCCGGGACGCCCGCGGGCGCTGCATCGCCTTTGGCGGGCGCGCGATGGATCCGAACGACAACGCCAAATACCTGAACTCGCCCGAGACCGAGCTGTTCGACAAGGGCCGCAGCCTCTACAACCACGGCCCCGCCCGCACGGCGGCGGGCAAGGGCCAGCCTCTGATCGTGGTCGAGGGGTATATGGATGTGATTGCGCTGGCTGAACACGGCTTCGGTGCTGCTGTCGCCCCCTTGGGCACCGCAGTGACAGAACACCAGCTTGCCATGCTCTGGCGCATAGCGGACGAACCGATCATCGCGCTCGATGGGGACAAGGCGGGCCTGCGCGCCGCCATGCGCCTGATCGACTTAGCCCTGCCTGCGCTTGAGGCGGGCAAAAGCCTGCGCTTTGCCCTGATGCCCGAAGGACAGGACCCTGATGACCTGCTCAAGGCGCAAGGGGCCGGGGCGCTGCAAAAGCTGCTCGATGCTGCCATGCCCATGGTCCAACTGCTGTGGCAACGCGAGACCGAAGGCAAGACGTTCGACAGCCCCGAACGCAAAGCCGCGCTCGACAAGGCGCTGCGCGACAAGATCAAGCTGATCGCCGATCCATCGATCCGCCAGCATTATGGTCAGGCGATCAAGGATATGCGGTGGGAGTTGTTCCGTCCGCAACGTGGTGGCGGGCAGGGCGCCAGGCGCAACTGGCAGCCGGGGCGTGGCTGGCAGGCCCCGCCGGTGCCGATGCCCAGCACCAAAAGCTCGGCGCTTGCGGCGGGGGATGCGCAGGTCACCGACCATCTGCGTGAAACGGTCATCCTTGCCGCCCTCATCTGCACACCCGACGTAGCCGAGGATTTTGAGGCCGGGCTTGAAAGCCTGCAATGCAATGATCCGGACCATGCCGTATTGCGCGACCTGATTCTGCGCCACGCGCACAAGGGCGCAGAGGTGTTGCGCGAAAACATTTTTGCCGCACTTGGTCCCGATGCCCTTGATAACCTGCTCTCCTCGCGCCATGTGGCAATTGTCCCGTGTATCCGCACCCCCGGCGACGCTGACATGGCCCGCATGACCGTGGCCGAGGAGCTCGCAAAACTCAGCGCGGCAAAGGGACTGAATGCCGAGATCGCGGATGCGGTGCAGGACCTGGAAGGTGTGGCAGATGAAGGCGTGACATGGCGCCTTGCCCAAGCGGCCCAAGCCGCAACCCAGGCCAGCCGCAGCGGGAAAGAGGATGATTCTGAATATGAGACGGGCGACAACGGCGCCCGAATCAGTCGCAGCGAACGGGATGCATTTGCCGCCCTGATGGATCAGATCAGCTTCTCCAAACGCCGTAACTGATGCGATTTGGTCTCAAAACATAAAGAAAATGCGCTTAGACGGGTGGCCGAATCACCCAAAGCACTAAATGTTTCTGGCAGCGATTCGCTGGGGCGAATCGCCAAGGAGCCCCGATTGAAGGAGCCCAGTATGGCCGCAAAAGACACGAACGAAGACGCCAAGACCGAAGATCAGGACAGCGCCCACTCGCTCGACATGAGCCAGGCCGCCGTCAAAAAGATGATCTCGGAGGCCCGTGAAAAGGGCTATATCACCTACGATCAGCTCAACACCGTACTGCCGCCCGATCAGGTGAGTTCCGAACAGATCGAAGACGTGATGTCGATGCTGTCCGAAATGGGCATCAACATCATCGAGGACGAAGAGGCCGAGGAAGAAGAGCAA
>JBCDEK010000069.1:0-18369 GCA_039179785.1 Pseudomonadota bacterium
ATCTCGGGCAATGACGGCTATGAGCTGTTGCGTCTTCCGGACATTGCAACTTTGCAATGTCTGCGGTCTGCGGTCTGCGGTCTGCGGTCTGCGGTCTGCGGTCTGCGGTCTGCGGTCTGCGGTCTGCGGTCTGCGTTCCTTATGCAAACTGTCCGCTGCACCGTTAACGGCAGGTCTGTCGTGCTTACCGTTACAGCGTCAAATGCCGCGCCCGTGCGCCCCGTTCGATGGCGGCGGCGTGCAGCCGGTCGATGTTCAGCTCGTACCGGATCTCTTCCAGCAAACGCAGTTCGGCTTCTTCCAATGTGCCGTCGGCGGCGGCGACGTCACAGGCTAGGGCATAGGCGGTTTCGAACAGCCGTTCGGGTAGCGCCTCGCGGACTAGGCCAAAGAGGGCGTCGAGCCCGTCTTCCTGTTCAAACAGGTCGAACACCATCTGCGCCATGTTGTTCAAACGGTCCAGATCATAGCCTGCAAAGACGGGCAGGTTGTTCACGGCCGAGTTGATCTTGACCAGTTCGGCGGTGCGAATGTCCTCGTCCGATGCGGACACGGCGATCATCATGGCGACCAGCGCGTCCTGTGCGGTCATGGAATGGGTGGTGTCGGCCATCGTCCGGTATCCTTGTGCGGTGCGTCCCTCCTCAATATTGACGCGTGCGGCGCCCCGCAATAGGTAGCGCCGGGATTGTCCCTGCGGGGACTTGTCACAAGGGCCGCGCATCGGGCGTGGGCCACCACATGGGATCATAAAGAGATGTCGAGTTTCCGTGACGCCGCGATGAGCAGCAAAGCCTGGCCGTTCGAAGAGGCGCGCCGGTTGCTCAAACGCTATGAAAAGGCGCCGCCGGAAAAGGGCTATGTCCTGTTCGAGACGGGCTATGGCCCCTCGGGTCTGCCCCATATCGGCACCTTCGGAGAGGTCGCGCGCACCACGATGGTGCGCCGTGCGTTCGAGGCGATCTCGGACATCCCGACCAAGCTGATCTGTTTCTCGGATGACCTTGATGGCATGCGCAAGGTGCCGGGCAATGTCCCGAACCCCGAGCGCTTGCAGGAATATCTGCAAATGCCGCTCACGTCCGTGCCGGACCCGTTCGAGACGCATGAGAGCTTTGGCCATCACAACAACGCCATGCTGCGCCGGTTCCTCGATACGTTCGGGTTCGAGTACGAATTCATCTCGGCCCGCGAGTTTTATCGCACGGGTCAGTTCGACGAGGTTCTGCTGCGCTGTGCGGAGAAATACGATGATCTGATGAAGATCATGCTGAAGTCGCTGCGGGAAGAGCGGCAGCAGACCTATTCGATTTTCCTGCCCATTCATCCTGATACGGGCCGGGTTCTCTATGTGCCGATGAAGCATGTGGATGCGGCGAATGGCACCGTGACCTTTGACGATCCGGACGGGGGCGAGATTACCTTGCCCGTGACCGGCGGGAACGTGAAGCTGCAGTGGAAGCCCGATTTCGGTGCGCGCTGGGCGGCACTGGGCGTGGACTTTGAGATGTATGGCAAGGAACACGCGACCAACGAAAAGATCTATGACGCGATTTGTCGGACGCTGGGGGCGCAGCCGCCGAACCACTTCAGCTACGAGCTGTTCCTGGACGATCAGGGGCAGAAGATTTCGAAGTCGTCGGGCAATGGGGTCAGCATTGATGAGTGGCTGACCTATGCCAGCACGGAATCGCTGTCTTATTTCATGTATCAAAAGCCCAAGACGGCGAAGCGGATGTTCTTTGATGTCATTCCCAAGGCGGTGGATGAGTACCACCAGCAACTGCGCGCCTATCCCGGGCAGGACGACCAGGGCAAGGCTGCGAACCCGGTCTGGCATATTCATTCCGGGGATGTGCCAGAGAGCGATATGGTGGTACCTTTTGCCATGCTTCTGAACCTTGCGTCGGTGTCGCAGGCCGAGGACAAGGACAAGCTGTGGGGGTTCATCCAGCGCTATGCGCCGGACACCGGGCCCGACACGCATCCCGGCATGGACAAGGCCGTGGGGCACGCAGTGCGGTATTACAATGATTTCGTGAAGCCGGCGAAGGTGTACCGCTTGCCGACGGAGGCAGAGCGGGAGGCGCTGGAGGTCTTGAAGGCCGAGCTAGAGGGCTATGACGGGCCGGTCGAGGATGAAGCGTTGCAATCGGTAGTCTATGCCGTTGGACGGGACCGGTTTGATCCGCTGCGGGGGTGGTTCACGGCGCTTTATGAAGTGCTGCTCGGGGCGTCGCAGGGGCCGCGGTTTGGTGGGTTTATTGCGCTCTATGGTGTCGCGGAAACTGTTGCTCTCATAGAGGACGCGTTGGCCGGAAAGCTGGTGGAGGGCGGTGCGCAGTGAATGCGCACCCTACGGGTTTCGAGCGCGGATATGGGTGAAAGCCGGGTTTGTCCCCGCGGGGACAGGCTGTTCGTTGGGGTCACCTGATCTTTATTGATCCGTGAAACCCGCGCCGGATCATGCGATTACGCGTCGGACGGTGGGGCTAGGGAATTTTAACCGTGCGTTTGGCAGGCTGGTGCGCGAGAGCGGGCGGCGTCGCGTGGTATGGGAAATCGGCCCTTCGGGGAGGATTTTTTAGAAACAGAGAAGGGGAACGGTTGCGCCCCTGTGATCGGGGATCGCGCGTGGGGATTTGCCGGTGATTTCGGATGCGCTACTTGTTGCTCAGCCAACAAGGAGAAACCGGATGCGCAAATGGATGATGGGTGCCGTGCTGGGCCTGAGCATGGCGGGTGCAGCCTGGGCCCAGGGGACCGAGATCGAGGGGGTCATTTCCAGCCAGATCGAGGCGTTCAAGGTCGATGATTTCGCCCAAGCCTTTACCTATGCCGCGCCGTCCATTCAGGGCATGTTCCGCACACCGGAGAATTTTGGCCGCATGGTCACCCAAGGCTATCCGATGGTGTGGCGGCCTGCGGATGTGACCTACCTCGACTTGCGGGAAGAGGGCGGGCGCTATGTTCAGACCGTGCGGATAGAGGATGCGGAGGGGGCCACGCATTTTCTGGCCTATGCCATGATCGAGACCGGTGAGGGCTGGAAAATCGCCGGTGTGCAGGTGCTTGAGGCGCCCGGCGTGAGTGCCTGACCCGCGCCCTGCGACGCTGGCGCGCATGCGAGGGGCGGCTGATTGATTTTGGCGTGCCTGCGGTTAGCTTGTCGGTCTGGCAAGGACGCACGAGGCCCATGACAGATCATTCCGGAGTTTCGCGCCCGCTGGCGGTGCCCGCCGGGCGTTTGACGCGCATGGGGCGGATGGGATCGCTGGCCGCGGGTGTCGCGGGGCGTATGGCGGTTGATGGTGTGCGTCAATTGGGGCGCGGGGATCGGCCGGTGGCGCGGGATTTGCTATTGACGCCCGCCAATATGCGCCGGATCGCGGACGAGTTGGCACGCATGCGCGGCGCAGCGATGAAGGTGGGGCAGCTGGTGTCGATGGACACGGGCGACATGCTGCCGCCGGAACTGGCCGAGATCATGGCACGGTTGCGGGCGGATGCGGATTTCATGCCGCCGAAGCAGTTGCGCGACGTGCTGGATGCAGCATGGGGCGCGGGTTGGCGCGCGGGTTTTGCGCGGTTCGATGTGCGGCCCATTGCAGCGGCGTCGATTGGGCAGGTGCATCGGGCGACGTTGCCCGACGGGACCGAACTGGCCATCAAAGTGCAGTATCCCGGCATTGCCCGCAGCATTGACAGCGATGTGGCCAATATCGGGCGGTTGATCCGGTTGTCGGGGCTGTTGCCTGACGGCTTTGAGTTGGGCCCATACCTTGACGACGCGCGGGCGCAGTTGCGCGAAGAGGCGGACTATCTGGCCGAGGCGGCGCATTTGGAGGCGTTTGGGGCGCTGGTGGGGGATGATCCGCGATTTGTCGTGCCCGCGCTGCATGACCCGCTGACCACGCGGACGGTTCTGGCGATGGGATTTGTGCCGTCGGCACCCATCGAGACGTTGGAGGCCGCACCGCAGGACGCGCGGGATGGGGCGGTGCGGGCGCTGTGCGATCTGGTGCTGCGGGAGCTGTTCGAGTTTGGTGTGATGCAGACCGATCCGAACTTTGCCAACTACCGGTACGATCCAGAGAGCGGGCGCATCGTGCTGCTGGATTTTGGCGCAACGCGAGCGGTGCCGAAGCCGTTGGTGGCGCAGATCGGCGCGCTGGTGCGCGCGGGGATGACCGGGGCGCGGGACGAGGTCGACCGGCTGGTGGCCGAGATTGGGCTGTTGCCGGAGACGGTGGACGGCGCGTTCCGGGTGCGCATTCTGGACATGGTCATGATGGTGTTTGACGAATTGCGTGCCGCGCCCGTGCTGGATCTGGCGGTGTCCGATCTGGGGCGCCGGTTGCAGCGGGAAGGCGAGGCGCTGGCCATGGAGGGGTTCGTGCCGCCGCCGGTGCCGATGGATTTACTGTACATTCAGCGCAAGGTGGCGGGGATGTTCCTGCTGGCGCGCCGGTTGCGGGCGCGTGTGCCGGTGGCCGGGATGGTGTCGGCCTATGTGGGGTCGGCATGACGGATGCGGTGTTGCGGCTTGAGGGGGTCGAGAAGGCCTTTGCGTCTGTGGATGGGCCGGTGCCGGTGCTGCGCGGTGTGTCGCTAGAGTTGCGCGCGGGCGAGACGCTGGCGCTGACGGGCGAGTCCGGCAGCGGGAAGAGCACGCTGTTGCATATTGCGGGCGGGCTTGAGGCGGCGGATGCCGGTGTGGTGCGCGTGGCGGGGCATGATCTGGTGGCGATGTCTGATGCTGCGCGCGCGGCGGTGCGGGCGCGGGACGTGGCGGTTGTGTTTCAGCAGTTCAACCTGATCCCGTCGCTGCGGGTTGAGGACAACATTGCGTTTCAGGCGCGATTGGCGGGGCGGGTGGATCAGGGGCTGATCGACCGGCTTGTGGATCGGTTGGGGCTGGCCGGGCAGATGCGGAAGTACCCCGAAGCCTTGTCGGGTGGGCAGCAGCAGCGGGTGGCGATTGCGCGGGCGATTGCGGCGCGGCCCCGGGTTCTGCTGGCCGATGAGCCGACGGGGAACCTGGATGAGGGGACGGCGGCGGAGGTTTTGGAGGCGCTCTTGGCGCTGGTGGCGGAGACGGGGGCGGGGCTTTTGCTGGTCACGCACTCGCCTGCCATTGCGGCGCGGATGGATCGGCGGCTGCATCTGAGCGCGGGGCGGGTGGCGTGAACCGGGCGTGTCTGGCGGCGCTGCTGTCGCATTGGCACTGGAACCCGTTGCAATTGTTTGCTTTTTTGGCGGGATTGGCGCTAGCGACGGCGTTGTGGTCGGGTGTGCAGGCGATCAATGCCGAGGCGCGGGCGAGTTATGATGCCGCCGCCGCAACGCTGGGCGAGGGGCAATTTGACCAGATTGTGCCGGGGGCCGGGGACCGGATTGCGCAGGCGGATTTTGTGGCGCTGCGGCGGGCCGGGTGGCTCGTGTCGCCGGTGATTGAGGGGCGTGTGGGCGATGTGCGGGTGCTGGGGTTTGACCCGTTGTCGTCGCCTGCAGGGTTCGGGGTTGGACAGGGCGATCCGGGTGCGTTTCTGGCTGAGGGGCAGCTTTTTGCGAATGCCGAGACGGCGGCGGCGTTGGAGGTTGATCTGCCGGTGGTGGTGGATCCGGGGATCGCCCCGGGGATTGCGGTGGGCGATATTGGCGTGGTGCAGCGGCTTTTGGGGCGGGAGGACCTGTCGCGGTTGTTGGTGCAGCCGGTGCAGCCGATGGAGCGGCCTGTGTTGAGTGATTTGGCGCCGGGGCTGCGATTGCAGGCGGCGAACCAGACTGCGGATGTCGGGGAACTGACGGGCAGTTTTCATTTGAACCTGACGGCGTTCGGGCTGCTGAGCTTCGCGGTGGGGCTGTTCATTGTCTATTCGACCATAGGGTTGGCGTTCGAGCAGCGGCGGGGCGTGGTGCGGACCTTGCGGGCACTGGGCGTGGCGCTGCCACGGCTGGTGGTCTTGATGCTGGTCGAGGTGCTGGTTTTGGCGCTGATCGGCGCGGGGCTGGGCGTGGTGCTGGGCTATGTGGTGGCGGCGGCGCTGTTGCCGGACGTGGCGGTGACGCTGCGCGGGCTCTATGGGGCAGAGGTGGCGGGGACCTTGCAGTTTCGGGTGTCGTGGTGGGGCTCGGGGCTGGCCATTGCGGTGCTGGGGGCGCTGGCGGCTGCCGGCGCGCGGTTATGGCAGATTGCGCGGATGCCGCTTTTGGCAAGCGCGCGACCCCGGGCTTGGGCGATGACGTCGGGTCGGGTGCAGAATGTGCAAGGGGCGCTGGCGCTGCTGCTGTTGGCTGTGGCGGCTGTGTTGACGCTGGCCGGGCAGGGGCTGGTGGCCGGGTTTGCACTGCTCGGGTGCTTTCTGATCGGGGCCGCGCTGGCATTGCCGCTGGTGGTGCGGCCCGTGCTGGAACGGGCGGAGCGGGGGGCGACGACGCCGGTGGCGCGGTGGTTCTGGGCGGATACGCGGCAGCAATTGCCGGGGCTGAGCCTTGCGCTGATGGCGCTGCTGCTGGCGATTTCGGCCAATATCGGCGTGGCGACTATGGTGTCGAGCTTTCGGCTGACGTTTGTGTCGTTCCTGGATCAGAGGTTGGCGCCGGAGCTGTATGTGGAAGCCGCAAGTGCCGAGGAGGCTGCAGCGATTGAGAGCGGCATGGCGGCGGCGGGGGCGGATGTACTGCCCCTGCTGGCGATTGAGACACAGGTGGCGGGGCAACCTGCGCGACTGTTCGGGGTGCGGGTTGGGCCGACCTATCGCGAAAGTTGGGTGTTCCTGGATCAGGTCTTGGATGCGTGGAATGAAGTGGCCGCAGGGCAGGCCGTGGTGACCAATGAGCAACTGGCGCGGCGGGCGGGGCTGTGGGTCGGCGACAGCGTGAGCGTTGCGCCGGATGTGACGCTGCCCATTGCCGCTGTTGTGGCCGATTACGGCAATCCGCGGGGGCAGGTGATTGTCGGAGAGGACCTGTTTCGAAACCTGCACCCTGAGGTCTCGCCACGGCAGTTCGGGCTGCGCACCGATGATCCGGGGGCGTTACGCGATGTGCTGAGGACGGAATTGGGCGTGGCGGAGAGCGCGCTCATTGATCAGCGCGCGCTCAAGGCGTTTTCGCTTGAGGTGTTTGAACGGACATTCACCGTGACCGCCGCGCTGAACGTGCTGACACTGGCGGTGGCGGGGTTTGCGATGCTGATGAGCCTTTTGACGCTGGCCGATCTGCGGGTGCCACAGTTGGCCCCGGTCTGGGCGCTGGGGCTGACCCGGCGGCGGATCGGGCAATTGGAGTTGCTGCGGACGGTGGTGTTCGCGGTTGTCACCTGCTTGTTTGCGCTGCCAGTGGGCCTTGGCCTTGCCTGGGTTTTGCTGGCGATCATCAATGTCGAGGCGTTTGGCTGGCGCTTGCCGATGTTCCTGTTTCCGGCAGATTATGCGCGGCTAGGTGTCTATGCTGTGCTGGCGGCGATTGCGGCGGCGGCGTGGCCTGCGTGGCGATTGATGCGGACGCCGCCCAATGCGTTGCTGAAGGTTTTTGCCCATGAGCGTTAGGACAATTGTGTTCGTTCTGATCTGGCCCTTCGCGGCGTTCGCGCAGGGGTTTGCGGGGCTTGGTACGGATGCCGAGGGCTTTGCGGTGCCGCAGCCCGATCCGCAGTTTGATTTTCCGGCGGATCATGGGCCGCACCCAGACTACCGGATCGAATGGTGGTATCTGACCGCCAATCTGGAGGGGCCGGATGGCACGCCTTACGGGTTGCAATGGACGCTGTTTCGATCGGCTTTGGCCCCCGGCGAGGATGAGGGCTGGCAATCGCCGCAAGTGTGGTTTGCCCATGCCGCCGTGACCACGCCCGAGGCGCATTTCGCGACAGAACGCTTTGCACGCGGGGGCGTAGGCATGGCAGGAGTTGAGGCATCGCCTTTTCGCGCGTGGATCGACGAATGGGCGATGGAGGGGCCAGATTTTGACACGCTGTCGCTGCGGGCGCAGGGGCCTGATTTTGCCTATGTCATGGAGATGCGGGCCGAGGGGCCGTTGGTGTTTCAGGGGGAGGGCGGATTTTCTGTGAAGTCGGCGGAAGGTCAGGCGAGTTACTATTATTCGCAGCCGTTTTACCGGATCGAGGGGACGTTGGTACTGCCGGAGGGGCCGGTGGAGGTGACCGGCGCGGCGTGGTTGGATCGGGAATGGTCGTCGCAGCCTTTGTCGGAAAACCAGTCGGGCTGGGACTGGTTTTCGCTGTCCTTTGACTCTGGGGACAAGCTGATGGGGTTCCAGCTGCGGCAGCGGGATGGGACGCGGTATTCTGCGTCGACCTGGATCGGGGCGGATGGGGCGACGGTGGCCTATCCTGACGGGGCGTTTGTGGCCGAGCCTGTGGCGGAGAGTGCGGTGGCGGGGCGGGATGTGCCGACGCGGTGGCGGGTGCGTCTGCCCGACCAGGGCGTGGATGCCGAAGTGGAGGCTTTGAACCCGCAGTCTTGGATGCCGCTTACGATCCCGTATTGGGAAGGGCCGGTCACGGTGTCGGGCAGCCACGCGGGCGTGGGGTATCTGGAGATGACGGGATATGAGTGATCCGGGCGATCTGGCGGCGTTTCTTGACACCTGCTGGCAGCATTTGCGGCGTGGGGTGGCCGACAGCCGGTCGCCTGCGCGCTATCCGGTCTTTGCCACCGTGTCGCCCGAGGGCGTGCCCGAGGCGCGCACCGTGGCGTTGCGGCGGGCGTCAGCGGCGGAGGCGGTGGTGGAAGTGCACACGGACATCGTGACGCCGAAGGTGGCGGCGTTGCGGGCGTCTCCGGTGGCGGCGTTGCATGTGTGGCTGCCGAAGTCGCGGTTGCAGATCCGGTTGACCACAACGGTCGAGATTTTGACCGGAGACACTGTGGAGGACGCGTGGGTCAAGGTGCCACCGGCGTCCCGCGTGTCTTATGGCACGGTGCCCGATCCGGGGGTGCCGATTGCGGATGTGTTCGACTATGAAAAGCCGCCCGAGCGGGACCGGTTCGCGGTGCTGCGCTGTGCGGTAGATCACATCGATCTGGTGCATCTGGGTGAGCGGCACCGGCGCGCGGAATATGTGCGCGCCGATGGTTGGCGGGGGACGTGGCTGGCGCCGTGATCTATTCGGCGGCGTGGACCTTGGGCTTAGGCTCGGTGTCGTGATCTTCGTGCAGGGGGCGCAGGCCGGTGATGAGCCGCGCACCTTTCGAGAAGGTGAGGTAGGACCAGAACCAATTCATAGCGACAAAGATGGGGTTGCGGACGCCGATCAGGAAATAGATGTGCGCAACGCCCCAGAGCCACCAGGCGACAAAGCCAGACATACGGATGCTGCCAAAGTCGATGACAGCGGCGTGGCGGCCGATGGTGGCAAGGTTGCCCGCGTGGCGGTAGCGGAAGGGTCTGGTGTGGGCCTTGCCCGCGGTCAGCGCCTTGATCCGTTTGCCGACATATTTGCCGCCCTGCTTGGCGGCGGGAGCGATGCCGGGCACGTCGAGGCCATCTTTCCACGGGACCTGGGCCGCATCGCCGATCACGTAGACATTGGGTGCGTCGGGCAGGCTGAGGTCGGGGTTCACCGGCACACGGCCCGTGCGGTCGGTGGCGGCATCAAGCCAGCGGCTGACATTCTTGACCGCGACGCCCGCGCCCCAGATCTTGGTGGCCGACGGGATGAACTGGTCGGGCAGTTTCACGCCTTCTTCGGTGATGTCCTCGACGCGGGTGTCGACCATGACCTCGACCCCCAGTTTTTCGAGGGACCGTTGGGCCTTGGTCGAGAGCGTTTCGGGGAAGGCCTTGAGCAGGCGGTCACCCGCTTCGATCAGGATCACGCGGGCGTCGCGGGAGTTGATGCGGTGGAAGTCCGCAGCCAGCGCGTGGTTGGCAAGCTCGGCGATGGCGCCGGCCATTTCCACGCCGGTGGGCCCGCCGCCGACAACCACAAAGGTCAGCTGACGGCGCTGTTCGGCGTCGGAGTTTGAGATTTCGGCCCGTTCGAAGGCCATGAGCACCTGTTTGCGGATTTCTGTGGCATCGATGATGCGCTTGAGGCCGGGGGCGTGTTTTTCCCATTCGTCACGGCCGAAATAGGAGTGGTGCGCGCCAGAGGCCACGATCAGGTGGTCGTAGTCGAAGCGGCCCTCTTCGGTGATGACCTGTTGCAGGTCCTTGTCGACATCCAGCACTTCGGTGAGCGCCACCGACACGTTCTGCTGGTTGGCAAAGATGCCGCGGATGGGCCAGGCCACATCTGCGGGCGACAGGTCAGCGGTGGCGACCTGATAGAGCAGGGGCTGGAACAGGTGATAGTTGCGGCGGTCGATGATCTTGATATCGACAGGCGCGTTTTTCAGCGCGCGTGCGGCGGCAAGGCCACCGAAGCCTGCGCCGATGATGACGACCTTGGGGCGGGATTGACTGGCCTTTGACATGGCGACCTCGCTGCGGTTGCAAAGGGTTTTGCTGCGTTTGCACATAGCATAGGTCGGGGCGGTCCAGCGATTATTCCATAATCGGGCCAAAGGACGTGAACGGCTGTAACATTTGCCGTGCGCGTTGCGCCTGTCGCCGTGCAGCCGCACGGTCCTGTCGGTCCCCGTTAACCGTTCGTTGATACCTCCCTTGCCCGCGACGACCGGCCTTGAGGGCTCGTGTTCGGATTGACTGCGTGAGACGGGCCGATCTGGCCCCTGCAAAAAAGGGATGAATGGATGAACAAGGCAATTACTGATGGCGTTCTGCTGATGCCACCCGCCTTTGCGGAGGGTCTGGATGTGTGGTCGAGCGGGGATGGCACGCCGGGGTCCGACACCTATCAAAACGCACCCAACGCGGCCTTTGTGCCCGCGGATCAGGATTTCGGTGGCTGCCTTGAGCTGCAAAAGGTCTCAAATACCACACGCGTGCGGTATATGGGCCAGACGCCCCTGCTGCCGGGATGCTACCTGCGTGTGACGGCACGCATCAAGGCGATCAGCGGCAGCCTGCCGTCGGTGCGCATCGCCGGATACGCGGCGCGCGGCAACGGCCAGCCGGTGTCGGGTGTCGACACCGAAGCCGACAGCGTCGCGTTGACCAGCTATGGCGAGGTGGTCGAGGTGTCGGCCATCATTGGTGCGGGCAACCGTGCGGGCGTCAATCTGATCTGGGGGGGCGAGACGGTTTATGGCCATTTCGGTCTTGATCTGACGGGCCCCAATGGCGGCATCGTGCGCATTGACGACATCATCGTCGAAGACATCACGTCGGTCTTCCTGCGCGATATCCTTGCCGTCGTCGACGTGCGCGACTTTGGTGCGGTGGGCGATGGCGTCACCGATGACAGTGACGCGTTCGATGCCGCCAATGCCGCGGCCAATGGCCGGACCGTGCTGGTCCCCGAGGGCACGTTCCGGCTGGAAAAGGACGTGGCCATCGAGGAACTGGTCAAGTTCGAGGGCACGCTGAGCATGCCTGATGACAAGATGTTGCTGCTGCGCAAGAGCTATGACCTGCCCACCTATATCGAAGCGTTCGGAAACGAGGTTCTGGCCTTCAAGAAGGCGTTCCAGGCTCTTTTGAACAGTTCGGATCACGAAAGCCTGGACATGGGCGGCCGCCGTGTTGCAGTGTTTGAACCCATCGACATGCAATCCGCCGTGCCGAACCGCGACCAGTACAACACCCGCCGCGTGATCCGAAACGGTCAGTTCGAAGCGCAGGGTGACGACTGGATCACCGAGACGGTGACAAGCCAGGCCACCTATTCGTCGTCGGACGGACGCACCCTTACCAATGTGATAAATATCGCCAACGTCCCGGTGGGTGCGCTGGTCACGGCCAGCGGCGTCGGGCGCGAAATCTATGTCCGCAGCAAAAACGTGGGTGCTGGCACAATCGAGTTGAACGCGCCGCCCTTTGATGCGGATGGCACTCAGACCTATACATTCACAAAGTTCGACTATCTCATCGACTTTAGCGGCTTTTCCAAGCTGTCGAAGTTCAACATGTCGAATATCGAATTCCAGTGTAACAACAAATGTTCGGGCATCATGCTGGCCCCGGCGGGGCCGACATTCGAGTTGCAGGAGTGCTTTATCAGTCGCCCGAAGGACCGCGGGATCACGTCTATCGGCGGGGGCTGTCAGGGCATCCTGATCGACCGGTGCCAGTTCCTGTCGGCAGAGGAATCCGAGAATGTGGCGGATCGCACATCCATCGGGTTCAACGTCAATTCCAACGACGCCAAGATCCGCGATTGCCGGGCCACGCAATTCCGTCACTTCATGTTGCTGGCGGGGCAGAACCACCTGATCAAGGGCAACCACTTTTTCCAGGGCGATGGCGTGGCCGACGGATTCCGCACCGCGGGCATCGTGCTGCAGGATAATTATACCGCAAGTGTGGTTACGGGAAACTATATCGACAACTGCTTTGTCGAGTGGACGAACGAGCGTGACCCCACACCGAACTTCACAGCCGGGTTTTCGTTCAGTTCTTTCAGCCTGACCGACAATGTGTTCCTGTCGGGTGATGTGGCGCCGTGGTTCAGCTATCTTGTGGTCAAGCCGCACGGAACCGGCCATTTCCTGAACGGGATCACGGTGACAGGCAACCGGTTTCGGTCGATCAATGGCAGCATTGACCGCGCCGAGCGGGTCGACACCAGCTTTGCCGATCTGGATTACAACCGGAACCGGTCTGTGTGGTTCAAGGGCAATTCCTATCACAACGTGGAGGAACACGCGGAAAACCCGCTGGTCGTGGCCCACAGCCAAAGCAATAACGAGCGGACCTGGACCATCGGGACGCCCAAGAAGCTGCCTTTTGAAAGCTTTTGTCAGTTTGTCGACACGGTTGTGCTGACCGGTGATTTGCGCAACACGTCGAACCAACGCCGCTATGAGGCGCCGGTGGGCCGTGGGCGTGCGGGGGCAGATGATGACGCGTTCACGCTGGAATTCAGCGAGGATATGCGCGGATCGGTCCGGGCCACGGTGCGCATGGACAAGGACTGATCGTTTTCGGTCAGAATGACTTCCAAAGACCAAGTTTGAGAGCGAGGGCGCCGTCCTCGCTCTCGACCCCGGCGACAAAGCTGACCCCATGGGGCTTGGGTTGCCAGATGATCGATGGTGCAAGCGTGGTGGACATGTCGCCATCGGCTTGGGTGACAAAGACTTGCATCATGACCTTGAACCGGTCGTTGAGCGTCAGTCCCACGGTGGTGTCGAGTTTGAGCGTGTTTGGCCCATCGTCGAGGGCCCATTCCACCGCGCCGTCGACCGCAACCCAGCCGTATTTTTCCCTGACCTTGATCCCGCGTCCATAGCTGAGCCCGGTGCGCAGAAGCGGTTCTGTCGCAACACCAAAGGTCGCCCCCAATCCGAGGGTATAGGACAGCTTGTAGGGGCGTTCACCCGTCGGGATGGGCTTGGCAGCAAAGACAAAGGCGGTGCCGCTGCCCAGACGGCCGTCGGTCATGTCCACATCAACCTTTGCGCCAATGGTGAGTTTGGGCCGCAGTCCGTATTCGGCATAAAGCGACCCGTCGAGCCGCCCGCTTTCTTCGTAAAGCACGCTTTGGGACAAGAAACCCTTGCCCTCTTCCTGCAACCAGGCACCTGCACTGGCAGCGGGGGCCAGAGCGATGAAAACAAGCAATATGACCGAGCGCATGGCGCGGTTCCCCAGGGTCGTTAAACGAGGGTTAACCGTGCGGCAGACATGGTCAATATTTGATTAGGCGCATTTGATTTGCTGAGTTTTTGGTGAGAGTGGCCTCGCTTTTTTGGACAGTTTTTGCCTTGAAAATAAGGGGTTGGGCGCGCTTTCCCAAAAAATACTGCTTGTGGTCTTGGAACCTATCGCACGGTGCGGTGCGTTTACTCACCAACGCCAATGAGCGAGAGGAGATTTTGAGATGAAAGCGACGATGACAGTGATTTTGGCAGTGATTGCCGTGTTGGCTGTGGGGGCTGCTGTGTATATGGTCGACATCGATCAGACGCAGGAAACGCGTTTGCCCGACGTTTCGGTTGAGGGCGGTCAGTTACCGGCCTTTGACGCCGAGGTCGGATCGATCGAGATGACCGAAGAACAGGTCGACGTGACGGTGCCGGATGTTGACGTATCGATGGAAGAGACAACCGTGACGGTGCCCGGGATCGACGTCAATCCGCCGAAGGATGACGGGTAAGATCCAAGAGTTTGGTACGGTGATGAGTGGAAAAGCTCTGTGCCCTGGGGGCGCAGAGCTTTTTTGTTGGCAGAGGCTGCGAGAGAGCATCGCCGTACCTATATGATGTTGATCCAAATGGAGAATGATGCTGATGCAATGCCCTATCGACGGAACGCCCCTTGTCATCACCGACCGCAGCGGGGTCGAGATTGATTATTGTCCGAAATGTCGCGGGGTCTGGCTGGATCGTGGGGAATTGGACAAGATCATCGAGCGGGCGAGTGCCTATGCCGCACCACCGCCGCCTCCGCCCCCGACAGCCCAGCCGCAGAGGGGCCGCGGCTACGACGACCGAGAGCATGACAGCCGTGGCTTTGACCCCCGCCGCAAAAAGAGAAAAGGCGGCATGGGCGATTTGCTTGGTGACATCTTTGATTTCTAGGCCAGGCGGCTCATCAGAACCATGGACAGCAGCGCGCAGCCGAGCCCGGCATATTCACGGGCGTGGAGTGTCTCGCCGAAATAGACGGCGCCGATGACGGCAAGGGCGATGAGGGTGAGCATGGAATACGCTACGCCCGCCTGTGCCAACGTGACGTGTTGCATGGCGTAGAACCAGAACAGCGCCGAGCAGCCGTAGAGGAAGACGCCCAACAGGACGAGGCCTGACCACATCGGCTGGCCTCCGTCAGCGGCGAGTTTGATGACGTAGTCGCCCGCGATGACAATCATCGCGGTGACGAGGGTGAAGACAAATCCGAACAACAAATGGTCCATGTAAAAGCCCCTTTGACCGGGCCTCGCGATGGTCTGCGGGGCAGTGAAATATGGGGCGAGGATAGCATGGGTGCCGGTGGCGCCGAAGTGGGGTATTCCCGACGTTTCAGGCGACTGGGGCCGTCGCGCAGGCGCGGAACTTCTGGACTTCGGGCGCGGCGCCTTCCAGTGAAACGGTGATAGCGGCGGTCTGGGTAAAGGCGGTGGCGGTGGTGTTGAACTCCAACCCGTCGAGCACATTGCCAAACCCGCTGTCGGTGACGGTGAGGGTGTCCTCCGCGGTGATGTGCCGGGTGGTCGAGATGGTGGCGGGGCGCGCGCCGTCGAAGCGGATCGAGAACGCCGGGGCAGCGGGCCATCCATCGGCGCTGGTCACGGCGATGGCGTAAAGCTGCGTGGCGTGGTCGTAAGTCACCGTCACCCCTGCCGCCGCTTCTGCGTGGGACAACGTACAGACCGGCAGAGGGGTAAACTCCCACGCTTGGGCAGGAACAGGCAGCAGGGCAAGCACAGTCAGAAAACGCATCAGCGGATGGTAGCGCAGTTCGGGCCTGGGTACATGGTTGGGGCGAAATTGCTTGTGCTTTGTTGGCGAAGCTGTCAGGGCAAGCGGGCATAGCTATTCTACTCGATGTTCTGTTTTTCCTCACGGCGACCAGTCTCTCGATCATGACGACTACGCCAGGCCGCCGCATTCCGTGGGCGGCATTTATTGAAGGAAGACATCACATGGCCAATGGCACAGTGAAATGGTTCAACTCCACCAAAGGTTTTGGTTTCATCGCCCCCGAGGGCAGCAGCAAGGACGTGTTTGTGCATATCAGCTCGGTTGAGCGGTCGGGCCTGACGGGTCTGGCGGACAACCAGAAGGTGACGTTCGATCTGGAATCCGGTCGCGACGGGCGCGAGAGCGCGGTGAACATCGCTTTGGTGTGATCCGGGTGGTGGGGTGAAACCCCACCCTACGGTTTGAGATTTGGCGCGGCGTCTGAAAAGGGGCCGCGCTTTTTGTTTCGCGCGCGAAACATTGTTTGTTATCAAATGGTTAATTGTGGGTAGATCGTGCGGGGCTCGGCCCGATGGGCACGAGGGATGGGTTGCGTGATGCGCCCTTGATCCGTGCGATGCCAAGCTGTGCTTTGATGGGGGCAGGGAGGATGCCTATGCTCAATATTGACACCGCGACCGACTGCCAGACCGTGATCACCACCTTCGAATGTTCACCCGGCCCCTGTGCAGACGTGCTTGACGAGTTGCAGGGAGCGTACCGGGATTTCATCTCGCACCAGCCGGGGGCTTTGCCGCCGGTTTGCATGTGAACGACGCGCAGACGCGGATTGCCAATTACTCGCAACGGCGGCGGCGCGAGGGTTTTCAGGCGATGCTGCGGACGGACGAGATGCGGGGCCGCAACCGGGAGATCGCGGGTATGTGCACGCGGTTCGAGCCGGTGATGTACGAGGTGGCGGGGGTGTTTTGACGCGGCGAAACTCCGTTCGATGCAACTGGTTTTCCTTGAGCCACGCTGGAGTCTTTGCAAATGTTGATATGAACCTGTGAGAGGGCGCTACATGTTGTGCATCTGGCGATTGACACTAACTAAATTAGTTACTATTATTTAGATGGCCCCTGCTAGGCTCGAAGGTCCAAGTTCCACTTAGACTTTTTATGTAGGGTCTGGTGGGGTCCAACGCTTTCCGCGATCAAGATGTATGGTATGGTTCGTCGGTACAAATCGCCAGTGGCGATACTGGTGGTGCCATCTGTCGGTTTGTCCATTTGGTTGCCCGGTGGATACGCCAATGTTGAAACCCGGGTATAATTCCCTGATTTCGCGATTAATCAATTTGTATAGCTTTTCTTTCGTTATGGTGCGTTTGCCACGCCGACGCGATCCGTCAGGTTTTACCAAATGCTTATCGTTCAAGCGAAATGCCATAGCGCCCAAAATGATGTCGAGACCTTGCAGGATAACGTGATCTTTCGAGTCCACGCTAGCGACTTGTGAAACTGGCATTGCAATACCTAAGCCGCGAAGGCCGATGGTTTCCGGGATATTAGATAAATATTTTTTAAAGTTACTGGTCTTAGCTTCGGTATCAGGAATCTGATCAAGGAGAAGCGCGAACTCGACCCTATCTAAGGCGTTGGGGTTGCAAAACCTTATGCCAAAGGCATGTTTAATAAATTGGTAGTAAAGACGAAAATAAGTATTCTCGATCTGCTCCTTTGTTAAATTATTCGGCTGGTGTATGTTCTGAGAAAACATTATCCGAACCTTAATTCGATTTGATACTACAAACCTGAAGTAAAACTTTATGAACTCAGCATACTTGTCTAGGTAGTTGTCTGTAACTCTCTGCCACTTTAGTTCACTATTTAGGTTCAGCTCATGTTTTTTGGCTTGAAGAAGTTCTTCGATAGCTTGTCTGTCTTGGGATTTAAGTAGTACTCCACCAAAGAAGTTGGAGAAGTATTGCCCCTTTTTATCTGATTCATCGCAGATTATCGTATAGTGTCGTCGTGCCATGCATGATTTCTAGCCCAACGAGCAGTAAGAAGTAAGCCAAAGAAGTGTCACCGCTTCCGCCGCTTCACATTTCCGCCGCGCTGACCAGCACGCCCTGCCGTTGACCGACCAGACGCCTTCTGCGCATCATCCACGGCCTTCTCCACCGCGTATTGCCGCGCCATCGGATCATCCGCAATCGCCAGGTCCACCGTTTCCAACCGCTTGACCTCGTCGCGCAGCCGTGCCGCTTCTTCGAACTCCAGGTTCTCGGCTGCTTTGCGCATGTCGGCGCGCAACCCGTCGAGCACCGCTTGCAGATTGCCGCCTGCTATTGGCGCGTCGATCTTGGCGGTGACGCGGCTTTGGTCTGTGTCGCCCTGGTAGAGGCCTGCCAGCACATCCTCGACGTTCTTTTTCACCGTCTCGGGCGTGATGCCGTGTTCTTCGTTATAGGCCATCTGCTTGGCGCGGCGGCGGTTGGTTTCGGCAAGTGCACGTTCCATCGAGCCGGTGATCTTGTCGGCGTACATGATCACGCGGCCATCGGCGTTCCGCGCGGCGCGGCCGATGGTTTGCACCAGGGAGGTCTCGGACCGCAGGAACCCCTCCTTGTCCGCATCCAGGATCGCGACGAGGCCGCATTCGGGGATGTCGAGCCCCTCGCGCAGGAGGTTGATGCCCACCAGCACGTCGAAGGTGCCGAGGCGCAGGTCGCGGATGATTTCTATGCGCTCGATGGTGTCGATGTCGGAGTGCATGTAGCGCACCCGGACCCCCTGCTCGTGCAGGTACTCGGTGAGATCCTCGGCCATGCGCTTGGTGAGCGTGGTGCAGAGAACGCGTCCGCCCGCATCGGCGACCTGCTTCACCTCATCCACCAGATCGTCGACCTGGGTCTTGACCGGGC
>JBCDEK010000059.1:0-20466 GCA_039179785.1 Pseudomonadota bacterium
ATCTAGAAAGGTGGTGACAACCACATGCAGGTTAGTGTTCGCGACAACAATGTCGATCAGGCGCTTCGTGCCCTGAAAAAGAAGCTGCAGCGCGAAGGCGTGTTCCGTGAAATGAAGCTGAAGCAACATTTCGAGAAACCGTCCGAGAAAAAAGCGCGCGAGAAAGCGGAAGCGATCCGTCGAGCCCGAAAGTTGGCTCGCAAAAAAGCGCAACGCGAAGGGCTGCTTTAAGCCAGACGCGATTGACCAAGAATTAAAGAGCCCCGTAGCCGCCCGGCTGCGGGGTTTTTGTTTGCCGAAGGCGCGGTTGGGCGGGCGCCGGGATCAGGCAGCGTCGGGTGCCTTGGGGCGAGCGGGCGCGGGCAGCTGATCCTCCTGGCCGGGTGCCAATGTGAAGCGGGCCAGACTTTGCATCATGCGTTGCATCCCGTCGTTTAGGGACGCGCAGGCGGCGTTGGTGTCTTCGAACATGGCGGCGTTGCCCTGGGCCACATTGTCCATTTCCGAGACCGAGACATTCACTTCGTTCAGTTGATCGGATTGAGAGAGCGTCGCCGAGGCGATCCGCTGAACGGAGCCGGTCATGGCCGAGACCGAATCGACGATATCGCTGAGCGCATGTCCGGCCTGTTGCACCAGCACGACGCCGGATTTGACCTGATCGGTGCTTTTCTCGGTCAGGTCGGAAATACCGCGCGCGGCTTCGGTCGCGCGTTGGGACAGTGCGCGCACCTCGGAAGCAACCACGGAAAATCCGCGCCCGGCCTCTCCGGCGCGGGCGGCTTCCACTCCGGCATTGAGTGCCAGCAGGTTGGTCTGGAAGGCAATGGCATCCATCACCGCGTTGATCTTGGCAATTTCGTCCGACAGCGTTTCGATGCCGGACATTGCGTCGACCACCTGATGTACCAGCTTGCCGCCCGAGATGGCGTCGGCACGGACCTTGTCCGCTGTGGCGGCTGTCGATTGCGCGTTTTCGGTGGACGCGCGCACGGCACCATTCAGGGTGTCAACCGCGTGGCTGGTCA
Organism: Pseudomonadota bacterium; assembly: GCA_039179785.1. Lineage (GTDB taxonomy): Bacteria > Pseudomonadota > Alphaproteobacteria > Rhodobacterales > Rhodobacteraceae > Tateyamaria. The sequence continues at coordinate 1,029 of JBCDEK010000059.1, forward strand.
CCTCAAGCGAGGCCACCTGTGCTTCGGTCCGCTTGGCGAGGTCGTTGGCGTAGTTTTGCACGCTGGCCACCAGCGTGATCAGGTCAGCGGTACTTTGGGTTACCTCGCTTAGTGTGGCACCCAATGTGGCCACAGAGCGGTTGAAGTCCAGCCGCAGGGGGTCGTACCCGTCGGGAAACGGCGCGTCGATCCGGTGCGACAGGTCGCCTGCCGCGACATGCTCAAGTGCTGTGCGCAAGGCGGTCACAACGATTGTCTGAGCGTCATATTGCAGTTTTTGCGCGGCGGCGGCACGGGCCTCTGCCTGTTGCGCGGCGGCGGCGGCTGTTTCACGGGCGTCTTGTTCGGTTTTCAGTGCGTGCAACAGGCCTTCGGCCTGCGCCTTGGCCGCGTGGGCGCGGGTGGCCTCGACCTCAGCTTCGGCGCGCGCGGCTTCGGCACGTTTGCTGGCCTCTGCGGCGGCGGCAGAGGCGGCGTCAGCCTCGGTCAGTGCGCGCTGCACCTCTTGTGTCATCTTGAGCCGTTTGCTGACGGTAAGGGTGAGCACCAGGACCTGCAAGCCGACGATGGCACCGTGGAACAGGGCGCGTTCAATGTTTTCCAGCAGGTCCACGCTGGGGAACACCAGTTGGGGCAGGAAAATCCCGAGCGACAGGTGATGCAATACGGTCGTGGCGGCGGCGAGCAGGATGGTGGGCACGTGCACAAGGCCGACAAGCGCGGACAGGGCGACGAAAAAGAGCATGTGACCATCACTTTGCCATCCCGTGCCGCTGAGGGCCGCCACGAGGCCGATGGCCTGCGCTGTCGCCGCTTGCCCCACGATGATGCAATAGTGCGGGTGCCGACGCCGGAACGACCAGTAGCCCACCGCTGTGGCACCAAGGCAGATCACCGCAGGCAGCGCCGACGCGGCCGGCAAGAGCAGCCCGGCGAGGCCGATGATGGTGCCCAGCACGGCGCATCCCACCAGGATCCAATAGGCCGCCAGGCGGCGGGATTTGTTCAGGCTTTTCTGTATGTCGACGGTCATGGCGTCACCCCGCAAAGTTCCGCAACTGCGGCCCCATCGGTGACCCACCACGCGCCAAGGGAGCGGGCGGCGGCGTTGAATTGATCGGGATCGGAGGTCTGTGCCAAGAGGGCAAAGGGTGCACGCTCGGGCCCCAGAACGGTGCCGCCAGCTGACGCAATCAACGCGTGGGCATCTTGCCAGGGCGCAACGATTACGAGCCTTATGGGCGATCCTGCATCAGGGTGCAGAGCAAGTGCGGCGAGCGGTGCACCGCAGGACAAGAGAGCCATTATCAGAAAAACGCGCATCACCAGCCATCCAAACAGAATGCCAGCGATGTAGGCCAAAGCTCTGAAGATTTGACTAAGGGGGCCTCGGGAATGCGCGGTGCCCGGTCGCGTGGGACGGGCACCGCACCGTGTTTTGCCTAGCCGATCAGCGCGTTGTCGTCGCGTTTGACAACGACAATGGCCGACCGGGGCAGCGAGCCTTCGCCATCGGGGAAGGGCGCGCCGGGGTGCTGGATGCCCACGAACATGGTGCGTTTGTCCGCCGACCATGTGAGGCCAGTCACCTCGGACCCGTTCGGGCCGGTCAGGAAGCGCCTGATCTCACCCGTGACGGGATCACCGGCCAGCATCTGGTTGTTGCCCATGCCTTCGAAGTCGCCCTCGTTGCTGTCGTCGCCATCCGTCTGGATCCAGATCAGGCCGGTGGAATCGATCACCATGCCGTCGGGCGAGTTGAAAAGGTTGCCTTCGTTCACGTTGGACGAGCCCTTGTAGGGTCCTTCTTGTGTCTTGGGGTTGCCCGCCATGACATAGAGGTCCCAGTCGAACGTGTTGGCCGCGTGGTTGTCGCCGTGGGGCCGCCAGCGCACGATTTGGCCAAAGTTGTTGGCGTCGCGCGGATTGGGCCCGTTGGCCGAGGTGTCGTCGCCGCCTGCATTGGGTTTAACGCCACGGTTCTTGTTGTTGGTCAGACAGCAATAGGCCTCGACCGCGGTGGGGTTGACGGCGACCCATTCGGGCCGGTCCATCGTGGTGGCCCCGACCGCCGAGGCTGCCATGCGGGTGAAGATCGCGATATGTGCCGCGTCCATGCCGGTGGCATCGGGGGTCAGTGCCACCCATTCGCCGGTCATGTCGTCGTTGAACTTGGCGGCATAAAGCTGGCCTTCGCTCAGCAGGGTGGAGGTGTCGCCGCCGGGTACATAGACATCGCGCGAGAGCCACTTGTACATGAACTCGCCCCGTTCGTCGTCGCCCATATAGACGGCCACCCGGCCATCGGGGGCCAGCGCGCAGGCGGCGTTTTCGTGCTTGAAGCGGCCGAGTGCGGTGTGTTTGACAGGCGTTGAGTCCGGGTTGGCCGGGTCAATCTCGACCACGTAGCCCACGCGGTGCGGTTCGTTCGGGTTCTGGCTCACGTCAAAGCGGGCGTCCCACTTGTGGTAGTCGTATCCCCAGCCGTCCGGGCCGACGCCATAGCGTTCGAAACCGGCGGCTGTCGCCTCATCCGTGGGCATGTCACCGGTCGCGCCGAAGTAGCCGTTGAAGTTTTCCTCGCACGTCAGGTAGGTGCCCCAGGGGGTTGGCCCTGATCCGCAATTGTTCATCGTGCCAAGCGAGGCTGTGCCGGTCGGGTCCGCTTCGGTCTTGAGCAGGTCGTGTCCGGCGGCGGGGCCGTCCAGCGCCATCGGCGAGTTATGCGTGATGCGGCGGTTATAGGGGCTGTCGACCACGACCCCCCAGCCATCGTCGCCTTCGGCCACTTCCATGATGGTGACGCCTTGCAGGTTCTGGAAGATCAGCACGTCGTCGGCAGAGGCGGGCACGCCGTCTTCGTTATTGGGCAGGTTGGTTTTGCGGTTCGCGTATTCGTTGTTGACCGCGAGAAGCTGTGTGTTGCCGACAGTAAAGAGATGCATGCCGTCGGTGTTTTCGGCAAAGACCCGGTCGGACCCCGCGACCGGGACCCCGTCGGCCGGATCGAATGCGGGCGCGTCCGAGAAGAGCGGATCGCCCCAGCGCACCAGAACATCCCATGTATAGCCGTCTGGCACATGTACGGTGGCGTCGGTCTGGATCGGCAGTTGGTCAAACGCAAAGCGCGAGGACTGGCCGGCCATGGCCGTTGTGCCCTTGAGCAGTCCGGTGCCCATGACGGCGGCACCGGATCCAAAGGCCACAACGCCGCCCAGAAACCCCCGGCGCGAAATGGCGCGCTCGACGACGTGATCGAAGTCTTGTGTTGTTTTACGTGGAAATTTCAGCTCATCCCAATCATCAAAGGACAGGTCCTGAATATCTGCGTCTTTCATCGTGAATTCCCTCATTGTCGGATTGCGGCGATTCACGCCCCGGCTTTGAGTGCACCACGAACATCACCGTCATGTGACGATTCTCATTTTCATAAGCAGGAAATGGCCGCTTTTGTCAGACCGGCAGGGCCGTTGTTTTGAAGACGGTGCGCAGTGCAAAGCTTGATTGCATCTGGGCCACGCCCGGCAGACGCGCAAGATGCTGTCGATGAATGCGCGCGAAATCTTCGGTCCCTTCGGCGACGACCTTCAGGATATAGTCCGCTGTGCCCGCCATGAGGTGACATTCGAGCACGTCCGGAATGCGCGCCACCGCCTTTTCAAAGGCGTCGAGCACCTCGTCGGCCTGCCCCTGAAGCGTGATTTCGACAAAGACAGTAGTGGGCACCCCCATCTTGCGTGCATCAAGCAGCGCCACGTAGTCGCGGATATACCCCGCCTGTTCCAGCCGCTGGACACGCCGGTGACAGGCCGAGGGCGACAGATGCACCGCCTCGCTCAGATCGGCGTTCGACATACGGCCCCGTTTCTGCAAGGCCGACAGGATACGGCGATCGGTTGTGTCCAACGACATGTGCGCAGAATTCTCCGGCATTTGTGCGCCTGCACGCACGTTTCTTCGACTGTTATGCGCCAACACGATCCGTTTCCGGTGGCCGATTGCAAGCGAAATACGCCATTCTGCGCTCAAGCGGAGGAGAAAATCATGCACATCGGATGTCCCACAGAGATCAAGGCCCAGGAATATCGGGTTGGATTGACGCCCAATGCCGCGCGCGAGGCGGTCGCGCATGGCCATGCGGTGAGCGTGCAGGCGGGCGCAGGCAAGGGCGCGGGGTTCGAGGATGCGGACTATGTCGCGGCAGGGGCCAAAGTGCTGGGCAGTGCCGAGGAGATTTTCGCCAGCGCCGACATGATCGTGAAGGTCAAAGAACCGCAGGCCAGCGAGCGCAAGATGCTGCGCGAGGGGCAGTTGCTGTTCACCTATCTGCATCTGGCGCCCGATCCCGAACAGACCCGTGATCTCATTGCCTCGGGCTGTACGGCCATTGCGTATGAGACGGTGACGGATGCGGGCGGTGGCCTGCCCCTGCTGGCGCCGATGTCCGAGGTTGCGGGACGGCTGGCCCCACAGGTGGGCGCGTGGACGCTGCAAAAGGCCAATGGCGGACGCGGAGTGCTGATGGGCGGCGTGCCCGGCGTCGGCCCGGCCCGCGTGGTGGTCATTGGCGGCGGAGTGGTGGGCACCCATGCTGCGCGTGTCGCGGCGGGCATGGGTGCAGACGTGACGGTGCTGGACCGGTCCCTGCCCCGGATGCGCTATCTGGACGATGCGTTCTCGGGCCTGTTCAAGACCAGCTACGCCAGCGCGGGCAACACAGCCGAACTGGTGGCACAGGCGGACATGGTTGTGGGTGCTGTCCTGATCCCGGGTGCTGCTGCCCCCAAGCTGGTCACGCGCGCGCAGCTCTCGGCCATGAAACCGGGGGCGGCCATTGTCGATGTGGCCATTGACCAGGGCGGATGTTTCGAAACGTCACGCGCCACCACGCATGACGACCCGATCTATGAGGTTGACGGCATTATGCACTACTGCGTGGCCAATATGCCGGGTGCAGTGGCGCGCACGTCGACCATTGCCTTGGGCAACGCCACAATGCCCTTCATGCTGGCACTGGCAGACAAGGGATGGCGACAGGCCTGCAACGACGACCCGCACCTGCTGGCGGGGCTGAACGTGCATGCGGGCAAGCTGACCTATTATGCGGTCGGCAAGGCGCTGGGGATCGACGTGATGTCGCCCACGCTCGCGCTGAAGGCCTGAGCGCTAAAGCAGCGCGACCACGTCGCGGCCCAGATGCGCCTCGATCCGGCCCAGGGTCGCGGCCCCCGCGATGCCGTCAGCGACCAGCCCCTGTTGGTCCTGAAAGGTGCGCACGGCCATCATGGTGGCCGGGCCAAAATCGCCGTCGATGTGCAGGTGGAACCCCAGCTTGCGCAGGTTTTGTTGCAACTGGCTCACCGCCAGGCCGCTTGACCCCACGCGCAGCACCGCGTCATCCTCAAGGTCAGAGCTTTGTGGCATCTCGCCGCCCATGCGGGCGTAGGCCTTGGCCATGCGCCCGGCATAATAATCGACCTGCCCCGAACCGTTGTAGAGCCTGGCAAAGCCGCGCCAGTCGCGGGCCTTGAGTTCATCAACCAACCCGCGCTTCTGGATGAAACGGGCCATCAGATCGAGCTGACCCTCGATGCTGAGCATGGCCTGCTCCGCCAGGGTTTTGGCCGTCGGGAAGCCCAGCCATGCGCTGTTTTCCCCGAGCACCTGCCCCACCCCCCACGAACAGGCCTTGTAGGCGGCCTCGGGGTCGATGGTCTTGGCCCGCTCAAGCTGGTTGTAGCGTGCGCTTTGCGTTTTGGGATAGGGCAAGTCCCCCCATTTTGGCCGCGCCAGATTGCGGTTCATAGCCTCCTTGCGCTTGGCCTTGGGCAGGCAACGATAGAACACATGCGGCTCGAACAGGATCAGCGGCAGCATGTTCTCCCCCACCTTGGCAAACGCCTTACCCCCGCTTTCCACTTCGACAATCGCGGCAAAGGCTTTGGCCGGCCATCCAAATGCCACGGCTGTTCCAACAATTGCGGCCACCACATCCTGATCAAATGCCATTGCAACATCCCCCCTTTTGCGCGGCGGGGCGTTGCCCTGCCCGGCGGACAAAAGTCTAAGGGGAGAGATGCGGACGCGCATAGTCCGGAATTCAAGACCATAAAAAAGCGCCGTCCGGTCGGACCAGACGGCGCATATCAGTCGGAATTTGGAGGGCAGATCAGCTCTGTTTGGCCAGAGCGTCCCGGATCTCAAGCAGGACGTCCAACTCGCTCGGGCCAGTCTCGACCTCTGGTGCGACTTCCTCGGGCTTTTCAGCGGCGGCTTTGACCTTGTTCACATAGCGCACCAGCATGAACACCACGAAGGCGATGATCAGGAAGTTGATGACGGCCATCAGGAAAGCACCGTAGGCAAAGACGGCGGCCCCTGCTTCGCGCGCAGCTTCCAACGATGCGCCCTCGGCCACATCGCCAGCCAGCACGACATAATTGTTGGTGAAGTCGAGCCCGCCGGTGAACAGGCCGATGATCGGGTTGATCAGGTCGCCCACCAGTGATGTCACGATGGCGGTGAACGCCGCGCCGATGATGATCCCCACGGCCATGTCCATGACATTGCCCTTGGCGATGAAATCCTTGAATTCGTTTAGCATATTTAGTCCCTTGTTGGCTTCAGCACGCCTTATTTTGTTTTTTGGTGCGCGCACGAACACTGGTTAACACATCTTCTCACAGGGCAAAGACTATTTTGGCGGGGAATTCCGCCTATGTCGGACCCATAGATTTAAGGAGACGTTCCCATGGCTGACCTCAGCGCCTTTCCCATCACCCAGAAATGGGCACCGCAGGACCCCACGGTCTTGCAGCTTTTTTCATTTCCCACACCCAACGGGGTGAAAGCGTCCATCGCGCTGGAAGAGATGGAGATCCCCTACGAGGCGCATCTGGTCACGCTGTCGGATTCGGATGTGAAAAGCCCGGAATTCCTGTCGCTGAACCCCAACAACAAGATCCCCGCGATCATCGATCCGAACGGCCCGGATGGCACGCCCATCGGCCTGTTCGAGTCAGGCGCGATCCTGATCTATCTCGCCGAAAAGTCCGGCAAGCTGATGGGTGAAACAGCGAGCGACAAGGCGAAGACAATCCAGTGGCTGATGTTCCAGATGGGGGGCTTGGGCCCGATGCTGGGGCAGATGGGGTTCTTCGTGAAGTTCGCGGGCAGCCAGTGGGACGACAAGCGCCCGCAGCAACGATACGTGGACGAAGGCAAACGCCTGCTCGCCGTGCTCGACAATGAACTCGACGGCAAGGACTGGATCACCGGCCAATACTCCATCGCCGACATCGCGATTGCCCCGTGGCTCAATGCGCTGAATTTCTACGAAGCCAAAGAGATGGTCGGCTGGGACGACCACAAGAACCTCGTGGCCTATGTCGACCGGTTCTACGCACGCCCCGCTGTCGACAAGGCCAAGAATATCCCCCCACGCCCCTGATCTTCTTCTGGCCGAAAATACTCCGGGGTTTGGGGCAGAGCCCCAATAGACAATGTCGTCGCCGCAGGCGCCCTTTGGATCAGGCCGCGCGCATTCCGGCGCTGATCTTCTCTGCCATCATGATGGTGGGGGCGTTCGTGTTCCCGCCAATCAGCCGCGGCATCAGCGACGCATCGACCACGCGCAGGCCGTCGATACCATGCACGCAACCGGCAGGGTCAGTGACGGCCATGTCATCCTGACCCATCCGGCACGTGCCCACCGGGTGATAGATCGTGTCGGCCCGCGCACGGATATCCGCTTCCAGCGCCGCGTCAGTGCCCTCATGGGCATAGAGCTGCTTGCCGCGCCAGGGCGCGAGCGGCGGGGCGGTCAGGATATCCTCCATCTGCCGCGCGCCTTTCATCATCAAATCAAGATCACGTCGATCGGTCAGATAGCCCGGATCGATCCGCGGCGGTTTCGACGGGTCCGAAGATTGCAGACCCACATGGCCGCGGCTGTGGGGGCGCAGCACGCAGACATGGCAGGAATAGCCGAACTTCACGTGGATCTTGCGCATGTGCTGATCCACGATGCCCACCACGAAATGCAGTTGCAAATCAGGTCGGCCCACGGACGGATCAGACCGCAGAAATGCCCCCCCTTCCGCAAAGGGCGACGCGAACATACCCGTCCCGTCCTTGCGCCACTGCAACCCGGCCTTGGCCAGCGCCATCAGCCCTTTGGGGCCCAGCCCCACGACGTCATCCCGCTTGGAATGGTAGCTGATGATATAATCCAGATGATCCTGCAGGTTCTGACCCACGCCGGGCAACTCATGCACGGGTTCGATCCCATGCGCCGCAAGCTCATCGCGCGGCCCGATCCCCGACAAGAGCAGAAGCTGCGGTGACCCAAAAGCACCGCCGGACAGGATCACCTCGCGCCCGGCCTCGACCAGCTTGACCGCGCCGCCGTGCTTGATCCGCACCCCCACGGCACGGGTGCCGTCCATCTCGACCCGCTGCGCCATGGCGCGGGTCAGAACGGTAAGGTTGGTCCGGGCCTGCACCGCATCAGGCAAGTAGGCAGCCGCAGCAGAACAGCGTTCCCCCTTCGACGGGCCGGAATGGGACTGTGTCACCTGATAAAGACCGATACCGGCCTGTTCCGCATCGTTAAAATCCTGGGTCACACGCAATTGCTGCTGTGCACCCGCCTCGATAAAGGCGTGGGTGATCGGGCGCGGATCGGATTGTTCGGCGACCTGCAGGGGGCCATCCTCCCCATGCAAATCGTCTGCGCCGCGCACGTTGCCCTCGGACCGTTTGAAATAGGGCAGCACGCTGTCCCAATCCCAGCCTTCGGCCCCCAGATCAGCCCACTCGTCATAATCTTTTTGATGGCCGCGCACATAAAGCATCGCGTTGATGGCGCTCGACCCGCCCAGGGCACGCCCGCGCGGCTGAAACCCACGGCGCCCGTTCAGTTCGGGCTGCGGTTCGGTGTGAAAGGCCCAGTTGTTGATCTTGGGACGGCCCGAAATCATGCCCGCCACCAAGGCGGGGGCCCGCACGAAAATGTCCCGCCCCGTGCCACCGGCTTCGATCAGACAGACAGACGTGGCCGGGTCTTCGCTGAGGCGTGACGCCATCACACAACCTGCCGATCCGCCCCCGACGATCACGTAGTCGAATTTCATGCCGCTCCTCCTCCTCTTTGCAAAAAGGCTAGGAGCGAGCAGGCCGCGATACAAGTGTGACCCTGGGTCGGTGGGTGGGCGCATTTCGGGCCAAAGGCCCGGAACAGTCCCGCCCGACGCCCTATTCGGGCAACGCCCCGCTCAACACATAGCGCAGAATATCGACCACCTGGCCGGGCTTTTCCGCGACGGCCAGGGCCGCGGCGTCGACCTCTTTCAGAGCGTGGGCGTGATCGGGCCCATGCAGAATAATCAACGACTTGCCCAGAGCCGCGGCATAGCCCGCGTCAAAGGCGGCGTTCCACTGCTTGTACTGATCGCCAAAGCGCACCACCACGATATCGGCATCGGCAATCCCTTTGCGCGTGCGGATGGCGTTCACCATCGCGCCCTTGTGATCGTGCCAGTATTTCTTGTCCTCAGCACCCAGGATCGCCACGCCGCAATCGTCGCTGGCACCGTGATCGGTGACCGGCGCGGAAAAGGTCACGTCGAGGCCCTGGGCCCCTTCCATGATCTGTTCGCGCCAGTCGGTATGAATTTCCCCGGACAGGTATACGGTCAGCATCTTGGCGCTCCTTTGTCTTGCCTCGGGCCTAACCTGCGCCTGGCCAGGCGAAAAGCAAGGGGCTAGAGGCGGCGTGCCACCACGAAGTGATTGGGCGGGCGCGCGGGATAGTTGCCCGTTTCCACGATCTCGAACCCCGCGCGCGCAATCCGTGCGTCAAGCCCTGCAATGGTTTCGAACCGGACATAGGGCGCCTTGCCCACCCATTGCATAAGAGGGATCAACCGTTTCATCAGCCCGAATTTGAAGCCCAGTGATCGCTCGCCAAGGCAGGGCGATTTTGAGATGAAGAGGCCACCCGGCGTCAGCAGGTCGTGCACCCGCGCCATGGCCGCATCCACATTTTCGACCAGATGGAACAGGTTGAAGGCCATGACCACATTGAATGTCCCGTCCTTGAGGTCGGTACTGAACGTATCGGCCTGAAGGAATTGTACAGTGTCGGGGGCCATCTTTGCCCGGGCCTGTGCGAGCATCCCTTCCGAAAAGTCGGTCGCCAGGATCGAACCCGTATGGGGCGCCAGTTTCAGCGCCGTGCTGCCGGTGCCGCAGCCCAACTCCAGCACCCGGTCGGTGGGCTTCAGATAGGATACAACACGTTCGAGTGTTTGTTCATAAGCGTCGGGGTGGCTGAGCGGCTGTGCTGCGTATTTCACCGCAACCTTGTCCCAGAAGTGCGGGGGCGTTTTCATCACATATCTCCTTCAAGAGCGCATATATAACGGACGCCCCCACCTATAAATTGACGAAAATCGCAACCCATGTATACGAAATTGCATGGATAGAGGTTTTGATTGGACCCATCTGCGCGCGTTTCTGGCGACGGCCGAGACCGGGTCATTGTCAGCGGCTGCGCGGCAGCTTGGCTTGACGCAACCCACCGTGGGGCGGCAGGTCACGGCGCTGGAAGACGATCTGCGTCTTGCCTTGTTCGAACGCACGGCACGCGCCATGACGCTGACCGATGCGGGCCACGATCTGCTGGCCGAGGCGCGCAAGATGGGTGAGGCTGCCACGCGCATCAGCGTGATGGCGCAAGGGCGGACGCAGGACCTGGAGGGGACCATCCGGGTCACTGCGTCGGACATGATGAGCGCGTATGTGCTGCCCGACACCCTGCTTCGGCTGCGCGATCTGGCGCCGCGGCTGCGTGTCGATGTAATCGCCGCCAATGACATTCGCGATATCCTGCGGCGCGAGGCGGACATCGCCATTCGCCACGTCCGTCCGACCGAAGCCGATCTGATCGCTCGCAAGATCGGCGAGTCGTTGGCGCACCTTTATGCCTCGAAGGCCTATGTCGCGGCGCGGGGCCTGCCGGAAACGATCGACGACCTCAAACACCATGACTTTGTCAGCATGTCAGATGACGACATGTATATCGCGGCCATGGCGGAGTACGGCGTCCCGGTCACCCGGGACAACCTGCGCGCAGGCTCAACCAGCGGAATCACCGTCTGGGAGCTGATGCGCAAGGGGTTCGGCATCTTTCCGATGTCGGATCACATTGGCGATCAGTTCGAGGATGCCGTCCGCCTGCTGGATGGCGTGACATCCTTGAGTTTCCCAGTCTGGCTGGTCACACATCGCGACCTGCACACCAGCAAGCGCATCCGGCTGGTGTTCGACCTGCTGGCGGATATGTTGAGCGGGACATAGCGCGGGGTGCGCACTGAATGCGCATCCTACGGTGTCGCGCCTAGCCGCGCAGCGTGCCGCCCGTGGCCTTGGTCACCTTTTCGACAACCTTCTGCGCCACCGCCTCGATGTCCGCGTCCTTGAGCGTGGCGTCCCTGGGCTGAAGGCGCACGGTCAGGGCCAGGGATTTTTTGCCCTCCCCCAAGCTGCCACCGATGAACTCGTCAAAGACACGTACATCTTCGATCAACGCCTTGTCGGCCCCCATGGCCGCGTTGACCAGCGTCAGCGCCTCAACCTCGGCACCCACCACAAAGGCGAAGTCACGCTCCACCGCCTGCAGATCGCTGATGTCCAGCGCGCCCTTGTTGGCGCCAGCCTTGCGGGGCAGCGGCACCTCGGCAGGCCAGAGGGTGAAGGCCATGGCGGGTCCTTTGACATCCATCGCGTCCAGCACGCGGGGGTGCAGTTCGCCAAAGATGCCCAGCACCTTTTTTGGACCCAGACAAATCTTGCCGTGACGGCCCGGGTGCCACCAATCCTGCGCACCGCGCATGATCTGCACCTTGGCAGGGGCACCGATGGCGGACAGGATCGCTTCGGCATCGGCCTTCACGTCATAGAGATCGACCGGACGCGAGGCACCGTGCACATCCTTGGGCCCGGTGCGGCCCACAAGCAGACCCGAGACCAGAAGATGCTGCTCACCCGGCTCACCGCCGTGAAAGGCGGGGCCAACCTCGAACAGGGCCAGGTCAGAGAACCCCCGCGCCTGATTGCGCGCCGCGGCTTGCAACAGCCCGGGCAGAAGCGCCGGGCGCATATGGCTCATGTCGCTGGAGATCGGGTTTTCCAGCATCGTGGCGTCATCACCCCCACCGAACAGCTTGGCCGACGCCTGATCGATGAAGCTGTAGGTGACGCATTCGTTGTACCCAAGTGCAGCCGCCGTCCGGCGCGCGATCTGTTCGCGGCGCTGGATCGGGGTCATCACGGGTTTGGGCACACCGGGTGTCAGGCGCGGCAAAGGTTTGCCCTGCAGCTTGGTCAGGGACGCAACGCGCGCCACCTCTTCGACCAGATCCGCCTCGCCCATCACGTCGGGGCGCCAGCTGGGCACCTGGGCCATGTCCCCTTCGAGCTTGAAGCCGAGCGCCGTCAGCGTCTGGCGCTGTTCGCTTTCGGGAATGTCCATGCCCACCAGGCTTTGCACCCGCGCGGCATCCAACTTGTAGGCGCGGCGCGTGTCGGGCACAGCCCCTGCGCTGACCACGCTGGACGCGCTGCCGCCCGCATGCTCAAGGATCATCGCACACGCATGGTCAAGACCCACAGGCGTAAAGGCAGGGTCCACCCCACGCTCGAACCGGTAGCGCGCATCCGAGTTGATCTTGAGCGCGCGGCCCGCATAGGCGATTTGTACCGGGTCCCAGTACGCGCTTTCGACAAAGACATTCACCGTCTCGTCGGTACAGCCAGTTTCGGCGCCGCCCATGATACCCGCAATGCTCTCGGGGCCATTGTCGTCCGAGATGATCATCTGACCGGGCTGGAAGGTATATGTCTTTTCGTCCAGTGCCGCGATCTCTTCGCCACCCTTGGCGCGGTGCACCCGTAGATTGCCCGCCACCTTGTCCGCGTCAAAGACGTGGAGAGGCCGGTTGAGATCGTGGGTGAAATAGTTCGTCACATCCACGAGGAAAGAGATGGGGCGCAGCCCGATGGCGCGCAGTCGGTCCTGCAGCCAATCCGGGCTTGGGCCGTTTTTGACACCGCGGATCAGGCGGCCAAAAAAGGCGGGGCACCCGTCAAGCGTATCTTCATCAATGCTGACCGTGATGTCGGACACAAAGCCGCCTTCGACCTCTGGCACCGGGTTGGGGTGCATGGTGCCCAGACCACGCGCCGCCAGATCGCGCGCAATGCCGCGCACGCCCAGCGCGTCGGGACGGTTGGGAGTGATGGCAATTTCGATCACCGGGTCGACCTTGGCCGGATCATTGGCGGCCAGCCAATCGACAAAGCGCTCGCCGACCTCGCCGCTTGGCAGTTCGATGATGCCGTCATGTTCGTCCGACAGCTCCATTTCGCGTTCGGAGGCCATCATGCCAAAGCTTTCGATGCCGCGAATTTTGCCCACGCCGATGGTTGTGTCGATGCCGGGGACATAGACACCGGGCTTGGCAACCACCACCGTGATACCCTCACGCGCATTCGGAGCACCACAGATGATCTGTTTTTCGCCCTCGTCCGTCGCCACTTGGCAGACGCGCAGACGGTCCGCATCAGGGTGTTTTTCCGCGCTCAGCACCTTGCCGATGGTAAAATCGGCCAGCTTCGCCCCACGATCCTCGACCCCTTCGACCTCAAGGCCAAGATCGGTCAACGCATAGGTGATCTCGTCCACCGAAGCGGTGGTGTCGAGATGCTGCTTGAGCCAGCTGAGCGTGAATTTCATCGGGTCGTCCCCTGCAGTCCAGTACCGGGCCTGCAATGGCAAAGATCGGGCAGAGGTGCAAGCGTGACGGGCGGTGCTGGGGTCAGGGAAAGACCGGGTCGCGGCCCATCAATTCGTCAAGCTGGCGGGCGATCCAGCCATGGGGAATGAAATGCCCGCCGGGGTGGATATCAAGCGCAACCAGCGTGCCATTTGCACAATCCCGCCATTCCGTGCGTGTCAGGGTCAGGAAGTCAACGGCGGACCAGTCTCCCACCTGCGTCGCATCATCCGTGCAGGCCAGACGGTCACGCCACAGAAAGACCGGGTAGTCGGTTTCTTCGTTTGGACCAAATGGGAAATCAAGCACGTTGTCCTTCAACCCATGCACATGCCGTGCCTCTTTCGGGGCTTGTGCGCAGGTTTCGGACTGCCCGATGGTGCCCGAAATGCCCAGCAGCGCGCGCACGTTCATCTCGGCCCCCCGGTCGCAGGCCACACGCCAGGCCATAATGGACCCGTAGGAGTATCCCGACAGAAAGATGTTTTCGGTATCAATGGGGTAGCGCTTGATCACGTCTTCCAGCACGTCTGCGGCGAACTGAACATCCTCGGTCTCGGAAAACCACATGTTCCAGGTTTTGCGATTGCCATTGGGCGCGATCAGCAGCACGCCGCGCCGCCGGGTGGCCCCTGAAATACGTTGGTGCTGCACAGGCAGCGCGCCAGTGCGTTGCCAGCCGTGGAAGTGGATGAGGACGGGCATCGGGCTGGTGCCATCCCAACCGTCCGGTTCCTTGACGTGATAGGACCGGTCGCCCAGCGTGCAGGGCACATCGAGATGGCATTCGTCGCTTTGGGTCTGGGCAGTTGCGGAAAATGCGGTGGCGCAGAATGCAGCGAGCAAAAAGAACAGTCGTCTCATGCGCCGCAAGCTATCCAACACGGTCCAACTGTCACGTCACATTGTCGTGGTCATCACGATTTTTGCGCTGGATGGCATCAAGCCAGCGGTCGATGAGCAGGATGGGGGCAAGCACGATGGTCCAACCCGCCGCGTTGAGGATCGTAAAGGTTAATTTAAGGTGAACGGGCATGTCCGAGCGCCACAGGAAAATATGGGCGATCACAATCAGGCTGACCAAGGCGATGACAAGATAAACACGCATAAGTCAAAGAGTAGCACCCTGCCCCGCGGGGACAATGCGCTTTAGCCCTTGAACACAGACCAACCGGTGAACCGCGCCAGCGCATCGGCGGCTTCGGTGCCTACTTTTGAGTTGCCATAGTTGTTGAGGCCGGGCGACCAGACCGCAATCGACGCCTTTCCCGGCGCAACGATCAGAATACCGCCGCCCACGCCGCTTTTGCCTGGCAGCCCCACGCGAAAGGCAAAGTCGCCCGAGCCGTCGTAATGCCCGCACGTCATCATCAGCGCGTTGATCCGCCGCGCGCGTTGCGAGGTGAGCAGCGCAGGTGCGTTGGCAAAGCGCGCCAGCACGCGGCCCGCCAGCGCCAGTTGGTCGGTGGTCATCGCAATAGCGCATTGGTGAAAATAGGTGCCCAGCGTCAGGTCGGGCGCGTTGCGCAGGTTGTCATGCGAGGCGAGGTAGTGCGCCATCGCAGTATTGCGGTGACCCGTCGCCTTTTCCGAGGCGGCGACGGCCTTGTCGATATGGATGTCGTTATCCTCAGCGGCGGTCCGCAGAAACTGCAGGACCTCGGCCAGCGCGTCCTCGGGCATCCGCCCTTCAAGCAGCGCATCTGTGGTCACCAAAGCACCCGCATTGATAAAGGGATTGCGCGGGCGACCCTGTTCACGTTCGAGCAGAACGATGGAATCAAACGACGTGCCCGACGGTTCGCGGCCCACGCGGGTCCACAGCTGGTCACCGATGCGGCACAGCACGCAGGCAAGGGTGAACACTTTTGAGACACTTTGGATTGAAAACGGTGTCGTGTGATCCCCGGACGAGATCAGCTCACCCGTCGGCAGCGCCACCGAGATCGCGAATTGATCCACGGGGACGCTGGCCAGTTCCGGAATGTAGCTTGCCGGAGTGCCCCAGTCCGCGCGCGCGTGCACGGACTGTGTCAGTTGCTCCAGGAAGGCTTGCAGTTGGTCAGGAAACTCCAAATCCATATGCAAACCTCCGGTCGTGTTTTAGCGGCTCAGACCACCGTGCAAAGTCGGCACGTCAAGGGCCGCAAATCCGTAGTGCCGCAGCCAGCGCAGGTCGCTGTCAAAGAAGGCGCGCAGGTCCGGCACGCCGTATTTCAGCATCGCAATCCGGTCGATCCCCATACCAAAGGCAAAGCCTTGCCATTCGTTGGGGTCAATCCCGCCCGCCTTGAGTACTTTGGGGTGCACCATGCCGGAGCCGAGGATTTCGAGCCAATCGTCGCCCTCGCCCACTTTGAGCGTGCCACCCTCCCAAGAACAGCGGATGTCGACCTCGGCCGAGGGTTCGGTGAAGGGGAAATGCGAGGCGCGGAAGCGCAGGTCGACACCATCCACCTCGAAATAGGACTTCACGAACTCTTCCAGCACCCATTTCAGGTTCGCCATCGAGATATCCTTGTCGATGGCAAGTCCCTCGACCTGATGGAACATCGGCGTGTGCGTCTGGTCGTAGTCGGCGCGGTAGACACCACCGGGGCAGATGATGCGCGTAGGCGCGCCGGTGGATTCCATCGACCGTATCTGGACCGGCGACGTGTGGGTGCGCAGCACGTGGGGCGGGCGATTGTCGCCCTCGGCCCGGTGCATATAGAACGTGTCCATCTCGGCCCGGGCGGGGTGGTGGCCGGGGATGTTGAGGGCGTCAAAATTGTACCAATCGGTGTCGATCCGCGGCCCTTCGGCGACGGAGAACCCCATTTCGGCGAAGATGGCGGTGACCTCTTCGGTGACCTGGCTGATCGGGTGGATCGTGCCGCGCCGCTGCGGGCGCGCGGGCAGGGTCACGTCCAGCCATTCCGAGCGCAGCCGTTCGTCCAGCGCGGCGTCGGCAAGGGCCGCTTTCTTTGCGCTAAGCGCGCTGTTGATCTCGTCCTTGAGCGCGTTGAGCGCGGGACCCGCGACCTGGCGTTCCTCCGGAGTCATCTTGCCCAACTCGCGCATTTTCAGAGCCACCTCGCCCTTCTTGCCAACGGCTGCGATGCGGATGTCTTCCAGGGCCGCTTCGTCGGCGGCGTCGGCGATCAGGTCGATGTATTTGTCGCGCAGGTCGTCCATGGGTGGGTCCTTGGGCAGATGTCTTGGGCGATCTATCGGACTGTAGCGCGTAGCGCAACTGTTGCTGGGATCGGCTGGTTTGTCCCCGCGGGGACAAGAGTGCAGGTTATAAAAATCAAAGGGTTACGGGGTAAATTTTACCCTTTGTTCATCTTTGTCACGCGTTGGAGCGAAGACGCTGGCGCCCGGTTATTGTGCTGGCGGGGGTGTGTGAGGGGGGGTGTCGGCGGGAGGAGAAGACCATTCGGCGTGAGACGGCTTGGTCGATGGGGTTCCATCTTGCCCATATAAACGGGGTGCCGCGGGACGCCCACGTTTTGCGACCCGAGCGTTGGACTTTCGCTGTCAGATGCGGCGTAGGGCAGTGCGTCGCTGCGTCTGGTTCAAATGGCGATACGCGGACGAAGTGAGAATTCGCTGCAAATGAACGAAGTTCCGCATTGCGTCATTCTCTGTCGGAACACGAAGCGGGCGCTCTGAGGATCGACAAAGATAGACTAGCTGCGCAAAACCTTTCGGTGGCGGCCGGGCGAGATGCCCATGAATTTGGAATAGGCGGTGCTCATATGCGGCTGGTTGGAAAACCCAGCATCATAGGCGATATCAACCAATGTCGTATTCGAGTTCTTGAGCTGGTCGCAGACATAGGCCACGCGTTTTTGCATCACGAATTGATGGATACTGAGGCCGACCTCGCGTTTGAACAGGCGCATGAGGCGGTACGGTTCGATATCGAGTTCCTTGGCGATTTCTTTGGCCGTCAGGTTTTCATCCAGGCGATCCATCAGCATGTCTCGTGCGGCGTTGACCGCGTTCATGTCGCGGTAGTTGCGTTCGCGGGCCTCTGCTTCGACCACGATGTCGGACATGTTCGAATAGGCGCGCAGCATGTGCCCCGCGATTACCGCGTCGAACCCGTCGAGCATCAGGTGGGTTTGTGGCAAGTCGGATTGCAGTTCGTGTAGCACAAGCGGTGCGAGATGTTGCATGAACGGGTCATCGACCGCCATCTGATCCCGCATCTCAAGCCGGTTGTCGTCAAAGCCGTATTCTGACGCTGCGAAATGCTTTAGATCATCGTCATCTATGTAAAGGTGCAGAACATCCACGCCGTCCGGTAGCAGCCAGGCGGCTTCCTGATGGGCGGGCATCAAGGTGGACGTTCGAAATTTGCTACTGGTTCCTGTGTTTTTGCGACCACTGAACCGCTCGGCACGACCACCGCCCATATGATAGACCAGCGTATGATCGATGCCTGCGACAGAATTGGTGCGTTCTACAGTCCGATGAAGCACGCGGTTTGCGCGCAGTCGTCGGCCTACAAAACCCTTGACGATCTCTGTTTCTATGAACTCATCTCGCACAATATTGTCAATGAACCGCCTGTGGCGCGGTTCGGTGGGACAACTGTCCTGAGAGGTGGCAGTGTTTGGCATGATAAGATGCAAGTCGGCATACCACATTGCAGGCACTCGTGTCTTGTGTCCATCAGTGATTTTACAGATTTGTGCATGTTACGCGTATTATTATGGAAATCTGCACAGTGTTCGGAAAGCCGACGTTCGCGCATGATGAAGCATCCGTAACTCTGGGCTCGAAGCCGTCATCCAGCCAGGCTCTGCGACGTCAGCATCCCTGCGCCCATCCGACACACACCAAATCCATATGGCGGGGTGGTGGGCAGATTGCCCACCCTACGCGGTGGGTGCAGAGCGGTCATCCAGCACACTGAGCACGCGTGACATTGCCAGACTGGCTGGAACACTGGCATTCATGTTGTCCAATCGATCATAGGGTGCGCACTTACTGCGCACCCTACGGCGAAGATATTTGACATCAAGGGCTGAAAGCGCACATGCAGTTCTTGCCGCACCCTGGTCAACGGAGATGTGCGCCAGCCCTAACACCCCAAAAGCAAAAAAGCCCCGTCTCTCACCGAAACGGGGCTTCCTACCTGATCCTTCAGGACCGCGTTTACGCGAGTTGTGCCTTGGCCTGATCCACAATCGCGGCAAAGGCTTCGGGTTCGTTCACGGCCAGATCGGCCAGAACCTTGCGGTCCACTTCGATGCCGGCCAGGGTCAGGCCGTTGATGAAGCGCGAATATGTCAGTGCCTCATCATGCGCACGTACAGCGGCGTTGATGCGCTGGATCCACAGGGCGCGGAAGTTGCGCTTGCGGTTGTGGCGGTCACGGGTTGCATACTGGTTGGCCTTGTCGACGGCCTGGCGGGCAACCTTGAACGTGTTCTTGCGGCGGCCGTAATATCCTTTGGCAGCCTTGATGACCTTCTTGTGACGGGCGTGGGCGACGGTTCCACCTTTGGTGCGGGACATATCTCTGCTCCTCTTTCTTAGCGGTCGTAGGGCATGAAGCCCTTGACGATTTTCGCGTCGGGGGCAGACAGGGTCGTGGTGCCACG
>JBCDEK010000134.1:0-3040 GCA_039179785.1 Pseudomonadota bacterium
GCCCTGCTTGCCGATCACCTTGATCCAGGCCGACATGGAGCCTCGGCGCCCAATCTTGATCATCTCGCCCATCTGGTCAGGACAGGTCGGCTCACCGACGAGGCAGACGTCCATGCGCTCACCCGTACGCTCCATGTGATCCAGAAGGGCGGTTGTGCCGTCGGTGGCATCGCCCTCTTCATCACCGGTGATTGCGAGGATGATCGCCCCATCGGGCGGCGTTGATGTCACGAAGTCGACAGCGGCGGCGGCAAAGGCGGCAACACCCGATTTCATGTCGGTGGATCCACGCCCATAGAGAACCCCGTCATGGATCTCCGCTCCGAAGGGCGGCTTCGTCCAGGCGTCCAGGTCGCCAACCGGGACCACATCAGTATGTCCGTTGAAACCGAATGTGCGCGCATGCCCCTTTGCCCCCCAACGGGCGAAGAGATTTCGGATGCCGCCGCGGTCTGCCCAGCTGCAGTCGAAGCCCGCATCCTCCAGAAGCGCGTGCAGCACATCCAAGGCACCCTCATCTGCCGGGGTCACCGACGGGCAACGTACCAACTCGGCCGTCAAAGCAACGGGATCGACATCAGACATCAGACAGGTCCTTCCAAATGCAAAACACGCTCAAGATCAGGTGTGTGCGCAAACGGCAGCAATGCCAAGGGTCATCAGCAAGGGATCAGCCACCGTCAGCGATGGGAGAGGCATCAAAGAACGGCTCCATCTGTGCGATGATCACCGCGTTTTCGTCCAGTGCACGCTTCATCAGGGCACGTTCATCCTCACCGATCTCATGGCCTTCCGCCAAACGTTCGTCCAGCGTCCCGTAGCCCGTCACATCCAGTGGCGCAGTGTCGGCCTGTTTGAGAACGGCGACCGTCTCGCGCACAGCCTCGGCCTCATCTACTCCGCTGGCAAAGACCACCAAACCGGCGCCTGTCGCCTTGTCCGGAAGGCCATCACCCTCCTTGCGCCCGATCTGGACAACCAAGGTATAGACCTGTTGGCGCGATGGTTTCTTTGGTGGTGCCATGCCCTCCGTGTTAGGGCTTGGCGAAGGGCACCACAACGGCTTTTTCGACAAGCCGGTCGGGCGCCCACCCGGTGTAGGGGCCCCAGTCAATCGACATCTCGTAGAGATGTCGGACACCTGCAACGATGGCGCTGCGCGCGTTTGACTTCATCCGGAGATAGCGTGGTGCATGTTCTTCCCACCGGAACGCCATACGGCCCTTGGCATCGCGATTGACGATAGCATCGAGCAACAGGATGGCCGTGCAATAGGGGAATGCCGCGTGGTCCGGGTCGAGCGAGACCAGCTCAACCACCTCTCCGGGGAACCAGCCGCCGTACTCCGATAGGATACAGCTGCCACTCAGACAGTTGTCGAGCGCCTTGCGATGCACCAGCCGCGTGTCGCTGGGCGCGGATTGACAAACGAGATCGCGCAGATCGTCTGGCATTGCCTGGGCCACGACCTTGAGCACGCGCATCAAATCGTTCTGATCGTAGGTCTGCAGGTCCCGGCCTTCGGGCCCCTGTTCGAGGTTGACGCGGCGGGTCGTATGCGCCCAGCGGAACCCGTTCATCACCGCTGCCCGAACCGGTGATGGCCCTTTGCGATAGTGCTCCTGAAAGGCATCCCAGTTCCAGAACAGATCGTCTGCGCCCGCACCGCCCTGAAGCCGGTCTGCCAGCAGCAAGGCTGTGGCCGAGAGGAACACATCGAGCCCCTTATCAGGCAGGGCTGCGACCAGCAGCAGATCCGCGTGGATCGCATCCGCATCAGATGCGGAGAGCACACATTTCTGATCAAAGATCACCCGCCGCAGAAGCTGTTTCTGCGCGGGTTTCATGCGCTCCGCCAGCCCGGTGAACCCGATCGCCGCCGCTGACTGCAGATCTGCCACGACCTGCAGGGTCTGAAACGATATGGGAACAGAGGCGTGGCGCATGACTGAGCCCTAACGCAGCATACGGGCCGGATTGTATCCAACCCCTGACCTTTGCCGGGTATTCCTGGGGCAGACCTGCCCCACTCATTAATGCAAGGTTTAGTCGCGCAGCAATTCGTTGATAGACGTCTTTGAACGGGTCTGCGCGTCCACCTTTTTCACGATCACGGCGCAGTAGAGGTTCACGCCATTTTTGGACGGCATCGAGCCAGCCACAACCACCGACCCGGCCGGGACTTCGCCATAGGTGAACTCGCCTGTCTCACGGTCCACAATCTTGGTCGATTTGCCGATGAACACGCCCATCCCCAGCACCGATCCTTCGCGCACGATACAGCCTTCGACCACTTCAGAGCGCGCACCGATGAAACAGTTGTCTTCGATAATGGTAGGGCCCGCTTGCATCGGTTCCAGAACACCACCGATGCCAACGCCGCCCGAGAGGTGCACGTTCTTGCCAATCTGTGCGCAGGAGCCGACGGTCGCCCAGGTGTCAACCATCGTACCCTCATCGACGTAGGCGCCGAGGTTCACAAAGGAGGGCATCAACACCACACCGGGGGCGATGAAGGCAGATTTGCGCACGACGCAATTGGGCACGGCCCGGAAACCCGCGGCCTTCCATTGGTTGTCGCCCCAGCCCGCAAACTTGCTGTCGACCTTGTCCCACCAGCCACTGCCCTGCGGGCCGCCGGCCTGCATCTCCATGTCCTTGATGCGGAAGCCCAAAAGTACCGCTTTCTTGGCCCATTGGTTCACATGCCAGTCGCCGCTTGACTGCTTTTCTGCCACGCGCAATGTGCCACTGTCGAGCGCGGCCAGCGTATCTTCGATAGCCTCGCGGGTCTCCCCCGTGGTGGCGGGCGTGATCGTGTCGCGCGCGTCCCATGCGGCTTCGATGGCGGTTTCAAGCTGTGCGTTGGACATGAGGGGCCCCCAAAGGAAAGAATTAAGATGCAGCGCCTATACAAGTCCGGTGCAGCACGCGCAATCAATCTACGGCAAGGCCATTGCATATTGGCGCGCAACATGGCCCCCTGCGGCAGAACCGTATTGGAGAGATCCGGATGAACAGACCCCGCCACCCTCTGCGC
>JBCDEK010000034.1:0-31617 GCA_039179785.1 Pseudomonadota bacterium
CATGAAGGTGCTTGTGCCTGTCAAACGCGTGATCGACTACAACGTGAAGGTGCGCGTGAAAGCGGACGGATCGGGTGTGGATCTCGCCAATGTGAAAATGTCGATGAACCCGTTTGACGAGATTGCCGTCGAACAGGCCATTCGCCTGAAAGAAGCGGGCCAGGCCGAGGAAGTCGTTGCCGTTTCTGTGGGCGTGAAGCAAGCGCAGGAAACACTGCGCACGGCCCTTGCCATGGGCGCCGATCGCGCAATCCTGGTTGTGGCTGCCGACGATGTGCACACCGATATCGAGCCACTGGCCGTTGCCAAGATCCTTGCCAAAGTGGTTGAGGAAGAGCAGCCCGGTTTGGTGCTGTGCGGCAAGCAGGCCATCGACAACGACATGAATGCAACCGGCCAGATGCTGGCGGCCGTCATGGGCTGGAGCCAGGCGACATTTGCCTCGGAAGTCGAGATTGCGGGCGACAAAGCCAAGGTCACGCGCGAGGTTGACGGTGGTCTGCAGACCATCGAGGTGAACATGCCAACCGTCATCTCGGTCGACCTGCGCCTGAACGAGCCGCGCTATGCGTCGCTGCCCAACATCATGAAAGCCAAGAAAAAGCCGCTGGATGAAAAGACAGCTGCCGATTACGGCGTCGACGTCGCACCGCGGCTGGAAATCGTGAAAACGGCAGAGCCCGAAGCACGGGCAGCTGGCATCAAGGTGGGCTCGGTCGAAGAGCTTGTGGCGAAACTCAAAGAAGCGGGGGCTGTGTAATGGCTGTACTCCTTCTCGCAGAGATTAATGACGGTGAACTGGCGATGGACGCCACGGCCAAGGCCGTGACCGCGGCCCAGGCGCTGGGTGATGTGACCGTGCTGGCAACGGGTGCCACCTGCGCCGACGCGGCAGCAACTGCGGCTACCATCGATGGAGTGGCAAAGGTGCTGTGCGCCGAGGACTCGCTTTATGGCAAGCGTCTGGCCGAGCCTGTGGCCGACCTGATCGTGTCCCTGGCGGGCGATTATGAACACATCGTGGCCCCCGCCACCACCGACGCCAAGAACATCATGCCGCGCGTGGCAGCATTGCTGGATGCGATGGTGATTTCCGATGCGACGGCGGTCGTTGACGGCAACACGTTCGAGCGCCCCATCTACGCGGGCAATGCGATCCAGACCGTGAAAACTGGCGACGGCAAGAAGGTCATCACCTTCCGCACGTCCACCTTTGACGCGGCGGGCACGGGTGGCTCGGCCTCGGTCGAAAATATCGGTGCTGCGGCTGATCCAAGCCTGTCGTCCTGGGTCGAGGACAAGGTGGCGGAAAGCGACCGTCCCGAGCTCACATCAGCTGGGGTGGTTGTGTCCGGCGGTCGTGGTGTGGGGTCTGAAGACGACTTTGCTCTGATCGAAAAACTGGCCGACAAACTGGGCGCCGCCGTTGGTGCATCCCGCGCAGCGGTCGATTCGGGCTATGCACCCAACGACTGGCAAGTGGGCCAGACGGGCAAGGTCGTGGCCCCAGACCTGTACGTTGCCGTTGGCATCTCGGGTGCTATCCAACACCTTGCGGGCATGAAGGACAGCAAGGTCATCGTGGCGATCAACAAGGACGAGGAAGCCCCGATCTTCCAAGTGGCTGACTATGGCCTGGTGGCGGACCTGTTCGATGCCGTGCCAGAGATGATCGAAAAGCTGTAACGACAGATAGCGGTGCGCCGTCAGGGCGCACCCTAACTGCAAGGTGTGCGCTTTGCGCGCACCTTTTTCATTTCAGAACACCCGTTAGCGCGTCCGCTATTTCCCGATGCGCCAGAGGCCCCAACATGGCCCTCGCGGCTGCTGCGTCCATTTCGCTGAACATCATACCCTCAGTGCCCGCCTCGATGGCCGCGTCGGACATGACCACCTCGACATATTCGGTCGCCAGTTCGGAAACCTTGTCAATCATCTCGCGCGACACAAGGCCCAGATCACATTCAAGGTCCTGGGTCGCCTCTTCCGGTGTCTGCTGCGACGCCCACAGCAGGACCGTCCGGCCATTGATCTGGCTCAGCACCAGCCGCATCCGGGCGACCCATGCAGTCTGCAACTCTTCGACCACCGTTTCGAAACGCTCGGGCGAGACAAGGTTCAGCCGCTTCAGCATATGGTTGGTGAAGTTGAACTCGGCAAAATCCACCTCGCGGTAGATCGCGCGCAACAGCGCCGACGCCTCGACAAACCGGTCATTGCGCCGCGGATGGACCCGGTAGAACCGGTTCGACATGTTGCGCGGACTGGTGATCTGGATCACCGTCGTAGTCGCTATGCCCGAAACTTCGCGCAGATAGGGGTCGGTCGCGAACACGTCGACACCGCCGTTAAGCGACCCGAAATTCACACATGTAGTCCCGATGGTCTGTTCAACCAGATCAGGAAACGGCGTTTGCACGAACTTGCCATATGTGATCGTGCCCCCGAAAAACGCGATAAAGGGATCGTCAAGCGACCGGCGCGGCCCGCGAAACAACACTTTGGAATTACCGTACCTGCACGGCAAATAGTCGAGTCCCCCCGGACCCAGCGATTCAATACTCATGAGACCCACTCTCATTACTTTACCCACCTGCACCTTGGCAGGTTGGTATTGACGATCCCCTAACAAACATGGGCGTTAATGTGGCATTTCACGCTCTTGCCCCCAGCCAGTAGCACCCCCTATGGTGAAACGACAAACAGAGGGTGATCATGGACATCAAAACGGTCGGGATCGTCGGTGCAGGCCAAATGGGCAACGGCATCGCGCATGTCATGTCGCTTGCGGGCTACGAGGTCATGCTGAATGACATTTCAGGGGATGCCCTGGCTGACGCGATGGCCACCATCGACCGCAATCTGGAACGGCAGGTCAGCCGCGACAAGATCAGTGCGCAGGACAAGGCCGCCGCCGTGGGCCGGATCAAGACCACCCAAACGCTCACCGATCTGGGCCAGACGGACCTGGTGATCGAGGCCGCCACTGAACGGGAAACGGTCAAACAGGCGATCTTTGAGGATCTGCTGCCCCATCTGCAACCGCATACGATCCTGACATCGAACACCTCGTCCATCTCGATCACGCGCCTGGCCAGCCGCACAGACCGGCCCGAGAAATTCATGGGGTTCCACTTTATGAACCCGGTGCCGGTGATGCAGCTGGTGGAACTGATCCGTGGCATCGCCACAGACGCCGAGACCTTCGAAGCCTGTAAAACCGTGGTCGACAAGCTGGGCAAAACGGCCGCCACAGCCGAGGATTTCCCCGCCTTCATCGTGAACCGCATCCTGATGCCCATGATCAACGAAGCGGTTTATACGCTCTATGAGGGCGTGGGATCGGTGCAATCCATTGATTCATCGATGAAACTTGGCGCAAACCACCCGATGGGGCCCTTGGAACTGGCCGATTTCATCGGGCTGGACACCTGCCTTGCGATCATGAACGTCCTACATGACGGGCTTGCGGACACCAAGTACCGCCCCTGCCCGCTGCTAACGAAGTATGTCGAGGCCGGGTGGCTTGGCCGCAAGTCACAGCGCGGGTTCTACGACTATCGGGGCGACACACCGGTTCCAACGCGGTAGCGTTTTCTTGCAACGAAAACAGATCGGAATTTCTCGAAAATTCCGATCCGGCTCAGCCCTTGAGCGCCATCGTATGCTCTCGCAACCACGCCATGAAGCCGCGCGGGTCATCCTTGAACCCCGCCACGATCTCCGGGTCCAGCGGGTGCCCGACCACCGGTCCTTGCGGCTTGTTGCAGGACCGCACGATCTCGTGCAGCAGCAATCCCTGCCGCAGCATCGGCGACAGCTTGTCCGCAATGTGATAGGCCCGGCTGTTGGAACCGGGAAAGCGCATCGGCACCACCGTCGCGCCCGAGCGGCGGATCAACTGGGCCGTGAAAACATTCCATTCGGCTTCCACCGCGGGTCCCCACCAGGTCTCGGACGTTGCCACCACGCCCGACGGGAACAGTGCAACCACGCCACCTTCCTTGAGATGCGCCATCGCCTTGGACCGCATCTCGACCCCTTTGCGCTGCGCGTCCGGGTCGTGCGGGAACGGCACCGGGATCATGTAGCTGCCCGCCACCTCATCAATCGCGGTCAGCAGGGACCTGGTGAGAATGCGGTAGTCGGGCCTCACACGGCCGATCAGATCGGCAAAGATCATACCATCCACCATCCCGTGCGGGTGATTGGCCACAACGATCACCGGCCCATCCTTGGGAATGCGGTTTAGCTGGTCCTGCGGCGTGGTCAGATCGATGCCCATCACATCCAGGCAGGCCCGCCAGAACGCCTGGCCCGATGGTGCGCCCTGACGTTCGAACTTGCGGATCAGGCGCAGGATGGTCAGCTTGCCCGTAAAGGCCTCCATCACCCGGATGAAACTCGCCTTCCACGGATCGTCAAAGGTCGACGCATAGGACAGGCTGCGGCGGTCATACTGGTTGAAGTTGACCTGCTCCGGCTCGGGCTTTGCCACCTTTGTCAGATTATGCGTGCTATCGACCAAACGTCGCCACCTTCCATTGACATGCGGACCCTGTCCAAGCGCTTCGGGCTCAGACCTCTTCCCCGAACTTGTCAGCCACCAAGGCGCACACGGCGTCCGCAAGCGGTTCCGCATCCGGACCCGAAGTTTCAACGTCAATAAAACTTCCCTTTGACGCTGCCAACATCAAAAGGCCCATAATGCTGTCGCCTGATGCAGACATCCCATCGTGTCTGACAGTGGCGCGGGCGTCAAATGCCTCGACCACCTCGACCAGTTTTGCGGATGCACGCGCGTGCAATCCCTTGACGTTCACAATTTCAAGTTTGCGATTGGTCATAGTCAGGTGTCTGCGCCTATATTCTGGCTGTCGATGTATTTCTTACCCGCGCTCAACGCGGCTTGCACGGCATCGGTGACATCCAGGCTGCGGCTTTTTGCCAATTTGATCAGCATCGGCAGGTTCGCACCGTATAGGATGCGCCGGTTCAACGGCTTGCAGGCCAGCAGGCTCAGATTGGAGGGGGAGCCCCCGAACAGGTCTGTCACGACAACCACGCCGTCGCCCGTGTCGACCTCATCCGCGGCCACGCAAATCTCGGTTTCCTTGGCCTTGCGATCGTGATCGGCTTCGATGGCAATCGCGCGCACACCGGCTTGCTGGCCGACAACATGCTCAATCGCTCGCAGGTATTCCGCCGCGAGCCCGCCATGTGCGACAATCACAATCCCGATCAAGTTGGTGCCTCTTCGCGTTTCCGGCGATCCAGTTCCCGGTGCCGAATAGACACCTGCCAGCCAGCGTCTGCAAGGGCTAGAGCCAAGGTTTCCGCAATGGCAACCGACCGGTGTTGCCCGCCCGTGCAGCCAAATGCAACCGAGAGGTGTGACTTCCCCTCATCCAACACGGCAGGCAATTGCCAAAGCAGCAAATCGCGCAGGCGCGTCTCAAATTCTGCGGCACGCGGATCGGACCAGATATGCGCCTTCACCGCCGCGTCCCGGCCCGTCTGATCACGCAGCGTCGGCTCCCAATACGGGTTTTTGAGAAATCGACAGTCAAAGATCATATCCACAGAGCGTGGCAAGCCACGCTTGTAGCTGAAGCTTTGCACCGACACAGCCAGTTGGCTCTGCTCCCCGGGCGAAAACCAGTGCTCCACCTCGGCGCGCAACTGGTGCACATTCAGGTGCGACGTATCAATCAGGATATCCGCGCGCTCGCGAATGGCAGAAAGCAATTCTTTCTCGCGCAGGATACCCGCCTCGACCCGGTCCGCCTCGGCCATCGGATGGCGGCGACGGGTTTCAGAAAATCGATTCAGCAGCACCGAAGTCTCGCAATCCAGATACAACAGCTCGGGCACCACATCCGGCACCATGGAAATCTGACCCAGGGCATCTGTAATGGCCGTCGCCGAAAAATCGCGGTTGCGGGGATCAATTCCCAAGGCCACCGATGTCTCGGGCGTGGGTGCATCAAGCAGCGCCGGGATCAGGCGCACCGGCATGTTGTCAATCGCCTCATAGCCCAGATCCTCAAGAACGCGGATCGCGCTCGATCGCCCCGCGCCAGACGGGCCAGTGACAAGGACAATACGGCGGGCGGATGGCATGGTGGCACTCATTCAGGGTCTTTTCGTCCGCCCTTTAGGTATTGCAGCACCGCGAAGGGCCAAGTCGGAGTGTCCACTTTGTGAAGGCACGGAAACGTTTTGCCAAGAAAGCTGGCCGTATGAGCGTCCGGCAGGCGGTTGGCCTCGGACTGGTCAAGGTCGATGACAAGGTGCAGGGGGGCAGGCGCAGCATCAGCCCGCAACAGCCCTGTTCCGCGCGCTTCGATCAGCCCCGCAATGCTGGCGGGCGCACTCAGCCTGACAACCTCGTCAACCCGGTCTAACTGTGTCTGGTCATCGGCGATCAGATGCGCACCAAAAGCCATGAGGTGTAACGCCAGCGCTGATTTTCCGCTGCCCGACGCCCCAAGGATCAAAACACCGCGCCCCTCATAGGACACGGCGCTGGCGTGCAGGCGCATCCCGTCTGGCATCAGCGCCTAGACCGGCAGGCCAACGACAAAGCGCGCGCCAAGCGGTTCGGAGGTGATATCGGCGTCGGTCGGGCGAATATTCTCGGCCCAGATCACACCGCCATGCGCCTCGACAATCTGCTTGGAAATCGCAAGGCCCAAGCCAGAATTGTTGCCAAAATGCTCTTCGGGACGCTGAGAATAGAAGCGTTTGAAGATTTTCGTCAGCGCCTGATCCGGGATGCCCGGTCCGGTGTCCTCGACCACCACAAGCACCCTGTTTTCACGCCTGCGTGCCCAGACGCGGATGGCGTCACCGTCCTCGCAGAAGGAAATCGCATTGGTGATCAGATTGACAAAGACCTGTGCAAGCCGCGCTTCCAGCCCCTGCACCTCAATGGGATGTGCGGGCAGGTCGGTGATGAACTCAATGCCCTTACCGCGCGCATCCTCACCCAGATACTGGCTCAGATTGTTGATCATGTGCAGCAGGTTAAAGGGTTCTTCCTCTTCCTTGACCAGTTCGCTGTCCAGCCGCGACGCGTTGGAGAT
The DNA here is from genome assembly GCA_039179785.1 of Pseudomonadota bacterium. Classification (GTDB taxonomy): domain Bacteria; phylum Pseudomonadota; class Alphaproteobacteria; order Rhodobacterales; family Rhodobacteraceae; genus Tateyamaria. Next base: position 7,089 of record JBCDEK010000034.1, read on the forward strand.
ATCGCTGACCAGACGATCCAGACGCCGCACATCATGGTCGATCACGTCCAACAGCTTTTCGCGCTGGTCGTCACGCTTGACCATCCGCAACGTGCCTACGGCCGAGCGGAGCGACGCCAGCGGGTTCTTAATCTCATGGGCCACGTCAGCGGCAAATTGTTCGTTGCCGTCAATGCGATTATAAAGCGCCGCGATCATGCCCCGCAGTGCGCCTGACAGGCGGCCAATCTCGTCCGGTCGCGCGGTCAGGTCCGGGATCCGGATGCGGCCCGGATTGACCTTACGCGCATTCTTGTCGCGCCCCAGTTCAGCCGCTGCGGCAAGGTCCGCCAGAGGGTTCGCAATGGTCGAGGCCAGCACAAGGCTCAGACCAATCGACACCAGGGTCGCGATGACAAACATCTGCAAAACGCGCTCGCGCTCACCTCGCACCAGCGCATCGATCTCGCCCGAGGCGCTGGTCAGCGCGATCACACCAACGGCGGCCCCATCATGCTGGATCGGTGTCACCACGCTGAACATCGCACCGCCAGCCACGGTCAGGTTTTCACTGATCTGCGTTTCGCCCGTCAGGCTCTGCGCAACCAACAACTGAAGCTGATCTTCAATTGCAGCCGGAGACGTGTCGGATGCGCCCGAGAACGGGCGCGATATCTGAGACCAAAGCCACCCCAGCCCGTCGGTCAGAACCGCGGCGTTCTCGGCCTCGATCTGTCGTTCGTTCGGTGGGGTCAGCGACCCTTCGCTCTGCGCCACCAGTGTTTCGGCCGCGTCAAAGACATACACTTCGTGCCCGGCGCGCAGATCAAGCGCGGCCAGCGTTTCGGGGACATTTGCCCCATCGCCCGTCGCCAAATTCACCGGCACGCCGGACGGCAGCTGCGCTTCAAGCACATCCGCCACCAGTTCGGCCTGCGCCACCAGCGCAGACAGTCGCTGCACGGCCAGGCTTTCGCGCGTTGAATTTAGGTAGAGGATACCCGCAACCAGAACATTCAGCGCGATCAGGTTGAAGGTGATGATCTTGCGCGCCAGCGGCGAGGCGCGCAGCGACATCAGCCCGCGCCGGGCCCGCCCGTCGCGCAACTCGGTCGCAGCGGATGTCTCCGGTGCGACCCAGTCTTCTCCCAAGACGACATCGCCGTCGCGGGAAGCAGGGGTTGTCGTGTCTCGCACGGCTGTCCTTTCGACAAACGCCCGTTCTGGGCGCGCGGCTTATTCTTCGTTGTAGCGATACCCGATGCCATACAGCGTCTCAATCGCCGAGAATTCATCGTCCGCACTGCGCATCTTCTTGCGCAGCCGCTTGATATGGCTGTCAATTGTCCGGTCGTCGACATAGACCTGATCGTCATAGGCCACGTCCATCAGCTGGTCGCGCGACTTGACGAACCCGGGGCGTTGCGCCAGCGCCTGCAGCAGCAGGAATTCCGTCACCGTCAGCGACACATCCTTGCCCTTCCAGCTGACCGCGTGGCGCAGCGGGTCCATCCGCAGATCGCCGCGTTCCATCACCTTGGTCTCTTCGGTGTCGCCTACGATATCGCCTTCAACCGCGTCCTGACGGCGCAGCAGGGCACGGATGCGCTCCACCAGAAGCCGCTGCGAAAACGGCTTTTTCACATAATCATCGGCCCCCATACGCAGGCCCAGCACCTCGTCGATCTCATCATCCTTGGAGGTGAGGAAGATCACCGGCATCGTGGTTTTCTGCCGCAAGCGCTGCAGCAGGTCCATGCCATCCATGCGCGGCATCTTGATATCCAGCACCGCCATGTCGGGCAGGCGTTTATTGAACGCATCCAGCGCCGCCTGACCATCGTTATATGTTTCCACCTCGAACCCTTCAGCTTCGAGCGTCATGGACACGGACGTCAGGATATTCCTGTCGTCGTCCACCAATGCAATTTTAGACATTGCCTGTTTTCCTTATACTGCTCGTACTTATTTTTTTGCGTCATACTCTCGGTTTTGGCCTGTCGAATCAATCCATAAGTACGAATCAGGGCGTTGAATCGGCGCCAGATTGGTCAGAAAGTGGTTAGCAATGGCTAAATTGCCTCACTTTTGGTGCGCCCCTGCACGACAGTGAAAGACTGTTTGCGCAACCGGCGGCCATGATGGCGCTAACCTTGGCCGCGGACCTATTCACCTTATGAATCCGCGTGTTAAGACGCCGGAACGGGGCGGCATGATGTCGTTTCCGGGCCCTTTGGCCATTCCTCTGACCAAAAGACGCCGCGCGCGCATCAGGAGACTTCATATGACATTTGGACGGGTAAACCCGCAGTTCCGCCTCGAAGATCAAGGGATCAACGGGCTGGGCAATGTCTATTACAACCTGATCGAACCCGCCCTGATCGAATATGCGCTCGAACGGAACGAAGGCACCCTGGGCAAGGGTGGCACCTTCCTGGTCACCACCGGCAAGTTCACGGGCCGCTCCCCCAAGGACAAACATGTGGTCAAGACCGACAGCGTCGCCGACAGCATCTGGTGGGACAACAACGCCGCCATGTCGGCGCAAGGCTTCGACGCGCTTTACGACGACATGCTCGAACACATGAAGGGGCGCGAATATTTCGTGCAGGACCTGACCGGCGGGGCCGATCCAAGCTATTCCATCAACGTGCGCATGGTGACCGAACTGGCCTGGCACGGTCTGTTCATCCGCCACATGCTACGCCGCCCAGACGCCGAAGATCTGGCAGACTTCATCGCTGACTTCACAGTGATCAACTGCCCCTCGTTCAAGGCCGACCCCGAACGCCATAACTGCCGGTCCGAAACCGTCATCGCGATGAACTTCGACCGCAAGCTAATCCTGATCGGCGGCACCGAATATGCGGGTGAGAACAAGAAATGCGTCTTTACCCTGCTCAACTACCTGCTGCCCGAGCGTGGCGTGATGCCCATGCACTGCTCGGCCAACCACGCGCAGGGCAACCCCGTCGACACGGCCATCTTCTTCGGCCTCTCGGGCACAGGTAAAACCACGCTCTCCGCTGATCCGCAGCGCGTCCTGATCGGCGACGATGAACATGGATGGTCCGACCGCGGCACGTTCAACTTCGAAGGGGGTTGCTATGCCAAGACCATCAACCTCAGCGCAGAGGCCGAGCCCGAAATCTACGCCACAACCGAGAAATTCGGCACGGTGATCGAGAACATGGTGTTCGACCCCGACACCAAGGATTTGGATTTTGAAGATGACAGCCTGACGGCCAACATGCGCTGCGCCTACCCGCTGCACTATATCTCGAACGCGTCAGCCTCCGCACTTGGCGGGCACCCCAAGAACATCATCATGCTGACCTGTGATGCGTTTGGCGTCCTGCCCCCCATCGCGCGCCTGACCCCTGCACAAGCCATGTATCACTTCCTGTCGGGCTTCACGTCCAAGGTTGCGGGCACCGAACGTGGTGTGACCGAGCCCGAGCCCACATTCTCCACCTGCTTCGGTGCGCCCTTCATGCCGCGGCGGCCCGAAACCTACGGTAAACTCCTTCAGGAAAAGATCGCCAAGCACGGGGCCACGTGCTGGCTGGTCAACACCGGCTGGACCGGTGGCGCTTACGGCACGGGCAGCCGCATGCCGATCCGCGCGACGCGGGCCCTGCTGACGGCGGCGCTTGATGGCACGCTGGCCAAGGGCGAGTTTCGCAAGGACCCCAACTTCGGCTTTGACGTCCCTGTATCTGTGCCCGGCGTGGCCGACATCCTGCTCGACCCGCGCCGCACCTGGGACGATGGTGCCGCTTACGACGCCCAGGCGGAAAAGCTGGTCGATATGTTCTCGACCAATTTCGAACAGTACCTGCCCTATATTGATGACGACGTAAAAGCCGCCGCCATCAGTTGACCCAAGATCCGAGGCTCATGCAGCCTCGGACGCCACATCCGCCAGCGGGATATCCAGCAGGTATTCCAGATCTTCGCGGCTGTTATAGGCCAGAAAGGTTTCGATCGGCGCATCGCGCCCTTCGACCACCCATTTCAGAACGCTGGGTTCAAGGTGCAGGTACCCGATCCGCGCCGCAAACCCCTTGTAGGCGACCACGTTCAGGATAAAGCCGTAAATCCACGCCGGATCCCAACGGGTCATCATCTCCAGCATGCCCGTGCGCCCCAGCACCGGCGCCAGGCCGGCGCCGCGATACTTGCCACGCTCTGGCGCGACCCAGAACTCGCCATGATATGCGGCCTTACCGCTGATCCGATGCGTACCCGGCGTTGCCCGAAACCGCGACCGGGTCAGGTCCAAACCCGGCAGCGGCGGTGGAAACGCCCGAAACTGACGCAACAAGTACCCGCTCAGCGGCCGCCCCGACAGAGGGATTCGCTTCGCCGCCTGAGTGTGGATCAAAGCGTCATCCTCGCTCCGGCCAATCAGCCAAAACGCATTCGACTTGTTCAGCCCATGCTTTTCGGGATCAAAAGGTGCGCCAAGCTTCTGCATCGGGCGCTCTTCTTCTACGATGTCCTTGTAGGCGTCAAAGTCGGTTCCGGTGGTCAGGGTAATCCCCTGAGACGACAGAATTTTGCGGCTCGTCGCGATAAACGGTGCTGCATAATTGGGAAGCTGGACAGTCATAAAGGTCACTCCTTTGACGCGCTACGCCAAAGTCATGAAAGGTCATTCCAGCTTGCCCGAAAAACTCGCTAAATATGGCTAGGTCAGAGCAGCGGATCGCATTTGAAAAAAATGCGATCCATACCCCATCGGGCCTGATGAAGAAGCCTTGGCGCCTCAAGCCGCCAGAGCTTCAACCTCAGACGTGGGTAGATCCAGCAGGAAGCGGATGTCCTCGTCGCTCATGTACACCATGACGGTTTCCATAGGATCCGCTTTGCCGCGCACATACCAGCGAAGCGCCAGCGGCTCCGCGTGCATAAAGCCCATGCGCAGGCAAAATCCCTTGTAGGCCACCGGCTTGATCATGAAACCCACCACATGGCTCGCGTCCAACTCGCGAAGCGCCGTCAGCAGCGCATAGCGGCCCAATATGCTCGACAGGCCAGAGCCTCGATACCGGTTCTTGTCCCCGCCAATCCACGTCTCGCCAGAATAGACCACTTGGCCCTTGATCCGCTTGGCCCCCGGCCCGGCACGATACCGCGACCGCTCGTAATCAATGTCCATTTCCGACGGAGAGAACCCGTGAAAGTTCGCGCGGAAATAGTCAGCGACCGAGCCTGCCGCCGTGGGCAACACGCGCAACGCTTGCGTATGCATGATGCGCCCTGTCTCGTCCCGACCGATCACCCAAACGGCATTGCGATGATGCAAGCGATGCAGGTCCGTACGGAACGGATCACCCACAGCGTGATTCGGCCTCGCCTCGGCGACATGTTCGCGATATTCATCAAAGTCATGGCCAAGCGTGAGTCGTATGCCAAATCGGTTGAAAATGTCCGAACTCGCGGCCTCGAATTTATCAGCCGCACCCAATCCGTGAAATGCCATAAGCCCCTCCTGCGTTTTGCATTCAAGGCTGACGTTAACCTATTTTAAGTTGTATCGCTTAAATTTATCGCATCGCGCGAATACGGACCTCTACATAAGCATCTCCTCCGGCATCAGACGCAACATGTCGTTGGTGACGCCATGAATTTCCACATCATACGTACGGCGCACGACAGAGATCATGGCATAACTGTGATCCGGGTATCGGGCGCCCAACAACAACCTTTCGTAGCAAATCGGTGACAGCGCACCTTCGTCCCCGCGCGGGAACAATGTGTACACGTGGTCCAGGCGCATTGACTGAGTCGCCTCGACCTCAGCGTATGCCGCGTTCACCAACAGACCGAATCCACCGCCGCCCGGCATCTCGCCCAGCGATGCCCCAATACTGGAGCGTGCGCGTTTCCAGCCGAACCAGCTGACATAAGAACTGAGGTCGCCCACTTCGGTAAAAAGCCAACGCCCGTTCACCGACCGCGAGACGGTGCAGTACGGTCGGACCTCCTTGAATGCGTCATCCTCAATGTATCCGCCGGCCATCGACCATGCTCGAATGACCGAATGCAGCAGGTCTCCGTTCGACGCGAATGCACGGGCAATGGGGTGCTGCTGCTGATAATGGCACCATCCGCTTGCGTCCTCGTGCCAAAGATATTGCAGGCCGTTGATCACCCCGGACTGCCCGGTCAACCAACCATTGCCGCGCGCCAGGATTTCCAACGCCTCCGGCAGAGCCATACGCCCTGCGTCCGTCAAAAGATATTGCCGGTTTGCCACCGTGAACAGCTTGGTCTGCTTGACCTCTTCAAGCTGCGAAATATGGCGCCGCACGGTCTGCCGGGTGCTGTTCAACTCGGCCACCGCATGCGACAGGTTCAAGGTCCGGGCCAAGGTGGTAAAAGACCGGATCATCTCGAACAGCAAGGGTTGGTTCATCTCTGACAAATTGGGCGTGGGCGCGTTCACGGCTCGACCTGATGTATGATGTATAATACATTAATGATAAACAAATCACCCATTAATGCAACATTTACGTGTGGGTCAGGGTGTAAATCTACTCAATTGAACCAATACGTGTACTGGGCGATCAACTTTGTCAGAACAACCGGAGGTAATTAGTCATGTCGCACCCTGTCGACGTTCATGTTGGTAAACGTTTAAAACAAATTCGTACCTTGCGCCGTATGTCCCAGACAGACGTTGCAAAGCGTTTGGACCTTTCTTTTCAACAAATTCAAAAATACGAAATCGGGTCGAACCGGATCGCAGCCAGCCGTTTGTTCGAGCTGTCGCGCATCCTGGACGTGCCCACATCCTACTTCTTCGAAGGTCTGGTCGAGGCCGAGCCGACGCAGCGCAGTGATCGCGGCCTTGATATCGTCAATGCCCTGGCCGCCATCGAAGATGAAAAAATCAAATCGCGAATCGTCACCTTCATCGAAGACGTGTCTGGCCTGACGGTTGCGCGTCGTGCGTCATAACGGAATTAAAAGGTGGGCCGCAACATCAACGAAGGCCTGACCAGGGGCGAAGGGGTCCCGGGATATTTCTTAAAGACTTTACTGTAGTAACAAGTGCCATTTTACCCAAACCGCGCCTGCCAAAGGCGCGGTTTTTTTTGGCGCACGCTCTCGCCCTATCGCCAGCGCAGCCAATGCCCTACACTGACCTCCGCGCCTCACCTGCACGCACAAACGGGATGGCCCGTTCATCCTTCTCAACCTTACTTTTCGCAAACAACCGCGCAAAAACATGGGCGACGGGACCGCAGTGCAATGCAAGCATGGCGCAAGATATGAACAAATGGACGCAGCAAAATGAATATTTGTTGCGCTGCACCTGCAAACTAGATAACCCGTGACGGAGCAAAAAATGAGGAGCCACGCCATGGCACATGATGGACAGGATTTGGGCACAGTCGCGCCGGTTTTACTGGATGATCTGCTGGCACTGACCGCCGCTGCCATCGGACCTGTCGAGGCGATCACCGAACTGGCACGCACGAAATTGCGCGATAGGCTCAGCGTGGATGGCCGCGTCTCCGGCGCGCTGGTCGAAGAATACCAAACCGCCGCCCACGGCCTCGCCTGGCTCGCCACCTACACCGAATCGCTGCGTCAGATGCAGAAATGGGCCGAAGCGCTCGACGCCCAATCCAAGTTTAGCGAGGTCGAGGCCCTGATCCACCAGATCGCGTTCGGCGAATATCTCTGGCAGATCTACGGCGGCATCCAGATGAACCAGGGCGAAGTGCTGCGCCTGCAGGACCTTGGCCTGTCCCAGGACGACATGCGCGGCATGATGGACAGCGCCGTCATGACCCTCACCCAGTCCGGCAACACCCAGGCCGCCCGCGTCCGCCTCGTGGAACTGATGCAGGAACGCAGCGCCGAGATCACCGTCGGCGCGTCGGGGCTCGACGAAGAACTGGAAATGATCCGCGCACAGTTCCGCCGCTACGCCGTGGACAAGGTCGAACCCTTCGCCCATGATTGGCACCTCAACGACGAATTGATCCCCATGGAGGTGATCGAGGAATTGGCCGAAATGGGTGTCTTCGGCCTCACCATCCCCGAAGAATACGGTGGCTTTGGCCTGTCCAAAGCGTCCATGTGCGTCGTCTCCGAAGAACTCAGCCGCGGCTATATCGGCGTGGGCTCGCTCGGCACCCGGTCCGAGATTGCCGCTGAACTGATCATCGCAGGCGGCACCGACGCACAAAAAGCCAAGTGGCTGCCGCGCCTCGCCAGCGCCGAAACCCTGCCCACCGCCGTCTTCACAGAACCCAACACCGGCTCTGACTTGGGCAGCCTGCGCACCCGCGCGGTCAAGGACGCAAACGGCGACTACAAGATCACCGGCAACAAGACGTGGATCACCCATGCCGCCCGCACCCATGTGATGACGTTGCTGGCCCGCACAGACCCCGACACGACGGACTACAAGGGCCTGTCCATGTTCCTCGCCGAAAAGACCCCCGGCACGGACGACGCCCCCTTCCCCACAGACGGTATGACCGGCGGCGAGATCGAAGTGCTCGGCTACCGTGGCATGAAGGAATACGAACTGGGCTTCGACAATTTCCAAGTCAAAGGTGAAAACCTGCTGGGCGGGGAAGAGGGCAAAGGCTTCAAGCAACTGATGGAGACCTTCGAATCCGCCCGAATCCAGACCGCCGCCCGCGCCATCGGCGTGGCCCAATCAGCGCTCGATATCTCGATGCAATATGCCCAGGACCGCAAGCAGTTCGGCAAGTCCCTGATCAACTTCCCCCGCGTCGCCAACAAGTTGGCGATGATGGCGGTCGAAATCATGGTGGCCCGCCAACTCACCTACTTCTCGGCCTTCGAGAAGGACGAGGGCCGCCGCTGCGACGTCGAGGCGGGTATGGCCAAGCTGCTGGGCGCCCGCGTCGCATGGGCCGCCGCCGACAACGGGTTGCAGATCCACGGCGGCAACGGCTTTGCACTGGAATACAAGATCAGCCGCGTCCTCTGCGACGCCCGTATCCTCAACATCTTTGAAGGTGCTGCCGAGATCCAGGCCCAGGTCATCGCAAGACGGCTGTTGGGCTAACCGGTAAGGCGGGGTTTCACCCCGCCATGCACCGGCATCCCCCCTAACGCCCCCGTAGGCCGGGCTTCAGCCCGGCACCACCACCCAATTAACCCTCCATTAACTTTCCACTCCGCACGCCCCGTTAACCACCGGCTTTTGCACGTGCGGTGCACATCCCGGTGCACGCTTTGTGCATACGTTGTGTACGGATCGTGCATCGCCCATTTCCCAACAAACAAAGGGGTTAACGCACATCAAGCCACGGTGCGTCCCACGAGGCGCGTTAACTGTTGCGCGTACGGTGCTCCGTCCCCCATTCTCACATCATGCTGACCTTCGCCGCCGCCGTCTTTTTCCTCATCATCACTCCCGGCCCCGGCGTCCTCTCCGCCGCGGGCGTCGGTGCGGCCTACGGTATGCGATCCGGCCTGCGCTATGTGCTGGGCCTCTTCATCGGCAACAACCTCGTCATCCTCGCGGTGATCTCCGGCCTTGCGGCCCTCATCCTCGCCAGCCCCGTGGTTCGAACGATTCTCTTTGCACTCTCAACGGCTTACCTGCTCTACCTCGCCGCCCGCATCGCCTTTGCAGGCTCCAAACTCGCCTTCGCGCCCGCCCAATCCGAACCCGGCGTGATCAACGGTATCCTCCTGCAGCCGATCAACCCCAAGGCCTACGCCGTGAACACAGCCCTATTCTCGGGCTTTGCCATCCTGCCCAATGCGCTGGTCACCGAGGCCATCGTCAAGCTCTTGATTGTCAACGCAATCTGGGTGCCCATCCACGTGATCTGGGTCTGGTTCGGCGTCCGGCTCAAGCAGCTTGACCTCGCCCCGCACCTGCAGCGGCGCATCAATTTCGCCATGGCCGCCTCCATGCTCCTGGTTGTCGGCCTCGCCATCGCGTCAGAGCTGTGACGCCCCCATATCTGCCCGCAAGATAAGCAGAAAATCACGCACCATGTGCGGCAAAACGCTCATAGCGCCAGGCGCGGTCGCTTCCCCTTGCGCACCGGCATACCCCGGCGTATCGCACTCCCATGGCCAAAGCACCTCTCTCCCCCGCCGCCTGGATTGATGCCGGGCTGGATCAACTCACAGCCCAGGGCCCGCTGGCGCTCAGGGCCGAACCCCTGTCCCGCCATCTCAAGACCTCCAAGGGCTCATTCTACTGGCATTTCAAGGACGTACCGGCTTTTCAAAAGGCTCTGCTGGCTGAATGGAAATCCCGCGCCCTCGCCATCCTGGCCAAGGACAGCGCCACAGACGGCACCGCCACGGACAAGATGATCCGCTTCGGTCAAAGCGTGCAGGAAGACACCGCAGGCCCCGCCCTGCGCGCCTGGGCCCAACAGGACAAGGCCGTCGCCAGAGCGCTGAAAGAGGTCGACGCCGCCCGCCTCAAACGCCTGACCGACCTGATGTCCGACATCGACGTCACGAATGAGGAATTTGCCAAAGCCGCCTATGGCGCACTGGTCGGCCTCAAGCAGATGAACGACAAGGATGGCGACGCGCTGGTGGCCTTTGCCGCTCTGGTTGACCTGGTGATGGCCCTGAAATGATCCGCGCAGCAGCGCTGATGCTTATGGCCTCGATCCCCGGCTGCCAGGCCGACGAAACCGTGGCCCGCTACGGTGCCGCAGACCGGCTCTGGACGCTGCAAACCCTGAACGGCACCGCCTTTCCAGCCACCGCCACACTCGAATTCGAAACGGGCGGCTCCGTGTCCGGTCAGGCCCCGTGCAACCGGTTTAGCGCCACCAACACCGTGCCCTACCCCTGGTTTGAACTGACGCCCATCATCGCAACCCGTGCGGCCTGCCCGGACCTTGATGCCGAAACGGATTACCTGAATGCGCTTGGCCGCATGACACAGTCCGAAGTGCGCGAGGGCAGCCTGTTCCTGCGCAATGACGAAAACGAAGAGATGGTCTTCACAACGACCGACTGAACGCATCCACAAAGCGCGCCCGCGCCTCGGGCAACGGCTTTGACCCCAAATCCGGGGCCAGATGGTGCGCCAGAAAATACCCCGTCGTCTCAAGTCCTTGCAGGATTTCCGCATCCGGCGCGTCACCCTCACGGCGCAGGACAGCCGGGAGCGGCAGCAGCCGATCCGCCCATTCTCCGGCCCCATCCCGCGACACCGCCCGCCCGGACTTTGGCGACACGTATACCAACCCCTCGGTCGCCCCGGTCACCGCGCAGGCCGACAGGTCCAGACCAAAGCCCATCTCCTCCAACAGCGCCAGTTCCCATTGCAAATAGGCAAGCGGCCACAGCTCATCTTGCCCCAACAGGTCCAACAGCGCCTCGGTCCGCCGGTAGAGCGGCCCCTGCGCCTCCCGCTCCGGCAGGCAAAACACCAAAAGGCCCGTCACCGCATTCAGCCCCGCCAGCGCCAGCCGGTTGTCCATAACCAACGCCGCCCGGCTGCGCACCGGTTCAACGGCAAACGTCCCGATATGATCCTCAAGTCGCGCGCGCCAGGCCACATCCAACTGCGCGCCCGGCTGCAATATGGGCGCAATCTTGCGGCTTGTCCCGCCCCGCACGACACCCGCGTGACGCCCCTTGTCTTCGGTGAACACTTCAATGATGGCGCTGCTCTCACCATGCCGCCGCACACTCAGCAAGATGCCCGTGCCGCGCCAGTCCATCTCAGCTCAACCCATCCTGATCCAACAGATGGCGCCCCGCGCGGTCCTCAACCTCGATCACCCACAGATCGGGATCAAACCCGCGCTGCCGCGCCACGGCCTCATCGACATCAGCCTCGACCCCCGAAGCCAACTCGGCCCACACCCGCACATCCGACATCAGATCAAAAGACCGCTGGTACAGCACCGCCTGCCCATCCAGCGTATTCAGCTTCACCAGAACAGCGCCCCCGGTGTCATCCCCATGGGCGACCACAAACCCGGGAATATCCGCAAAGCGCAGCCGCGCCAGATACGCATCCACCCAGAACCGAGACGTCAAACGAGGCACAACGTCCCCCGCTTCTCTGTTTCAAAAAAATCCCCCCCGGAGGGCCGATCCGCCAAGCCGTCACGCGTTTCCATCTTTGAAATCCAGCCCCATCTGGTCATAGCGCTCCGCCTCTTCCAGCCACTTCTCACGCACCTTCACCTGCAAAAACAGGTGCACCTTGCGGCCCAGAAACTCCGCTAATTCCTCGCGCGCCGCCTTGCTCACCGCCTTGATCGTCTCCCCCCGATGGCCCAGCACAATCCCCTTGTGCCCGTCGCGGCTGACATAAATGATCTGATCCACCTTGGCCGACCCGTCCTTGCGCTCTTCCCAGGCCTCCGTCTCGACCGTCAACTGATAGGGCAACTCCTGATGCAAGCGCAGGGTCAGCTTTTCGCGGGTCATCTCGGCGGCAATCATGCGCATGGGCAGATCAGCGATCTGATCCTCGGGGTACAGCCACGGCCCCTCGGGCACCTGTTCGGCCAGCCACTTGCGCAAGGCCTCAACCCCGTGCCCCTTCTCAGCCGAGATCATGAAGGTCTCGACAAAGTCGAACCGCTCATTCAGCTCCTTGGTCAGACCCAACAACACAGGCGCTTCGACCCGGTCAATCTTGTTGATGGCCAACGCCACGGTCCGGCCCTGCCCGATCTCGGCCATGCCCTCCAGTATCCGCTCGACACCCGGCGTCACCCCCCGATGCGCCTCGACCATCAGCACAACCACATCCGCATCCGCGGCCCCGCCCCAGGCGGCGGCTACCATGGCGCGGTCCAACCGGCGGCGCGGCTGGAAGAGGCCTGGCGTGTCGACAAACACAAGCTGGCTGTCCCCCTCCATCGCCACGCCGCGAATACGCGCGCGCGTGGTCTGCACCTTGTGGGTCACGATGCTGACCTTGGCCCCCACCATGGTGTTCAAGAGCGTGGACTTGCCCGCGTTGGGCTCTCCGATCAGGGCGACAAAACCCGCGCGCGTGGTCATGCCGACCCCTCCAATTCACTAAGCAGCGCCTGCGCCGCCGCCTGCTGCGCCTCGCGCTTCGATCCGGCGGTGGCCGTGGCCTCCGCCCCCGAGGACAGCCGCGCGGCAATGGTAAAGACGGGTTGATGGTCCGGCCCCGACCGGCCTGTTTCGACATATTCTGGCGGGGTCAGCCCCCGCGCCTGCGCCCATTCCTGCAAGGCCGTCTTGGCATCGCGCGCATCCGCATCCACACGCGCAATCCGATCACCCCACAGGCGCAGGATCAGCGCCTTGGCCGCGTCAAATCCCGCATCCAGATACACAGCGGCAATCACGGCTTCGACCGCATCCCCCAGCAATGCCTGCTTGCGCCGCCCACCCGACAACATCTCGGACCGGCCCAACCGCAACACGTCACCCAGACCGATCTCCCGCGCCACATCCGCACAGGCCTCCTTGCGTACAAGCGCATTGAACCGTGGGGCCAGCGCCCCCTCGGCGGCACCGGGATCGGCCTCAAGCAACGCCTGCGCCATCACAAGGCCCAGGACCCGGTCGCCCAGAAACTCCAACCGCTGATTGTCCGCACGCGTGGGCGACGACATCGACGCATGGGTCACCGCCTCCACCAGCAATTCAGGCGCAGCAAAACGGTGCCCGATCCGGCCCTCAAAGGCCGTAAGCTCCGCCCCCAGCTTCACTCGATCCCCTTGAAGTAGCGATCACTGCGCCACGTCCAGAAAAACAGCATCGACCGCCCCGCGGACGAGAACATGATGCGATCCGCGCGGCCAATCAGGTTCTCGTAAGGGACAAACCCAACCCCGCCACTCGGCACCTGCGGGATCCGGCTGTCGGTCGAGTTGTCGCGGTTGTCGCCCATAAAGAAATACTGGCCCGGCGGCACGCGAAAAACCGCCGTATTGTCTGCACCCGTTAACGCCGCATTCAGCACGGTATGCTGCGATCCGTTCGGAAACGTCTCGACAAAGCGCGACTTGGTACAGCTTCCACCCATCCCCACAGCCCCGCTTTCGCAGCGCGGCAACAGCCCCTGCGGTCCCTGCCGCTCGAACACTTCCGTGAACGTGCCCGCGGGCTCCTGTGGCACGGGTTCACCGTTCAGGATGATCTGGCCGTTGCGCACCTGCACCGTATCCCCCGGCAGGCCCACGACGCGCTTGATGAAATCGGCCCCCGACACCGGATGCCGGAACACAACCACATCGCCGCGCTCGGGCGCGCCCCCCCAGATGCGGCTGTTGTCCCCGTCGATGAAGCCGCACAGCGCCTGCGCATCCAGCCCAATGGCCGGGATCGACGGGCACGAGGCATAGGAATATCCATAGGCCATCTTGTTCACGAACAGGAAATCCCCGATCAGCAGCGTCTCTTTCATCGACCCCGACGGGATCCAGAAGGGCTGAAAGAACAGGGTCCGAAACACACCCGCGATCAGCAGCGCATAGACCACGGTTTTGATGGTCTCGATCACACCGTTCTGGGACTTTTCCTTTGCGGCCATCGGGCGCTCCTTTGGGGGGATAAGGTCAGGGCTACATGCGGGCGGCGTGGCAGGGTGTCAAGCCACCGGGGGTGATTGAATCGGGCGCGCCTCGATCACGACAAAGGCCTGCGCCCAAGGGTGATCATCGGTGAGCGTCACATGGATGATCGCCTCATGCCCCGCGGGCGTCATCTCGGCCAGACGCTCGGCGGCCCAGCCTGTCACCTTCATCACCGGCTGGCCCGTGCGCAGGTTCGACACGGCCATGTCCTTCCACGAAATCCCCATCCGCAACCCGGTGCCCAGCGCCTTGGAACAGGCCTCTTTCGCGGCCCAGCGTTTGGCATAGGTGCCTGCCGTGTCGGCGCGCCGTTCGGCCTTGGTCTGTTCAATGTCCGTGAACACACGGTTGCGAAACCGGTCGCCAAAGCGGTCCAGTGTGCCCTGAATGCGCTCAATATTCGCCAGATCGGTGCCAACACCCAGGATCATACGTGCCTCATGCGGAAAAGAGCGGAAAGGATACGCCCAAGGCCCAGGCAAGAACAAGGCCCAGCGCGAGCCCCGATGTGGTCGGTCCCGCGCGGGCGGCAAAGGCGCGGCCCATGACGCCGAAGGTCAGGAAAAACAGCACGATCACAGGCGCGATCATGATCAGAAAAAACAGCCCCTCAAAGTCCAGCGCGACCGCGATGCCGAGCGATACCAGGACCGCGATGCGTAAGACGACGCGCTGCCAAGCGGGCGCGCCAAAGGCTGCGCGCGCATCGGCCAGCATGAAGGGCAGCGCGCCGATCAAAAGGGCGGCGATGATCGGCACGCGCCCCGCCGAGGGAAAGAAATTCGCGCCATAGCGGTCCAGTGCAACCCCAAACGCACCCAGGGCCCACAGCACCAACACCGCCCCTGCCAGCAACGCGGGACGGGGCAGGCGTCGGCCCAGCCCATAGAGCAGCGCCAATTGACAAGCGCCGTAAATGGCCAGATGCAGCGCCAGATAATCTGCCACGAGCACCGGCAATATCCGCGTGTCCAGCGGCGCGGTCAACAGCGGTGCCAGGACGGCAGGCACCCCTGCCACAAGCGCAAACTGCCGCGCTGGCAATGCCACGTCAGCCTCTGGCACCCGCTGAACCACATGAGCCAAGGGGCGCGCCAGCAGCGTGATCGCGAAGAGCAACGCGATGAGCGCCCAACCCGTTCGCGGGACCGCCGCAACACCACTGCGCCCATACGCCTCATTCAGCCAGGCCAGCGTCTCTGCCCGTCCGGCGCGGGAGTGCAGGATCGCCACATGCTCGACAAAAGGCGCCAGAACCGCCCGGCGCACCACCGCACCGGCCCGCACGGTCTCGCCCGCACCGGCCGCAGGGTCCACCATCTGCACCGCCTCACGCGCGAAGCCGGTCAGACCCGGCTCCCACGCACCCGTGATCAGCAACAGGTTTTGCGGGTGTTCGGCATCAATTGCCCGCGAAAAGGCCGACAGCAGCACCAGCGGCCCCACCCGTGGATCATCCTGTGCCACCCGCACCAGCACATCCGTCGCCATCGAATGCCCCAGCAAAGCCACCGGCACATCGCCCGCCACCTGATCCAACACCACCCGCGTCTGATCCACCAACCGCTGTGTCGTACCATCCAGCGCGTTCACATCCCCGCCCATCGGCGTCGGGTGCAACCCGTGCCCCTCGAAATCAAAGGCGTGCACCGTGTATCCGGCCTGCGCCAGCACCAGCGCATAGCTCTGCATCATCTGCCGCGACCCGGCAAACCCGTGGGCGATGACAACCGGCGGTCCACCGCTGCCATCGGAATAGACCGTCACCGGCGTGTCGCCATAACGCCGGTCCTCGATGCCCAGCCCCCCGCGCGCGCCTTCAAGCACCCAAAGCGACAGGGCCGCAACGCAGAGCGCCCCCAGCGTCGTCAGCCACGGACGCACGGGCACTCAGACCGAATCGATGTCAAAAACAAGGATACCGTCCGCCCCACCCGCGCACAGCGCCACCAGCCGCGCCCCAAGGTCCTGATGCGCGGGATCGACCGCATAGGCAGCCAGCGCCCTGGCATCGTCCGCATCCAGCGTAAAGCCATAGGGATAGTCCGGCGACTTGCCCTCGTAATCCCGGTTGGGACCCGCACGGAACCCCGAACACCCGTCCAGCCGACGCACAACATCCTCAAGTCCCAGCATGATCTTGTCCAACTCGGCGGCATCCGCCTTGGGGGCCAGGCGCAGAAACACGCAATGACGGATCATGGTCGGGGTCCTTTCGACAAAGGGGGCACGTCAGTTCAGCCGCTGTGCTGTGCGTGTGTTCAGATCAATGCGCCAGCGCACCGGCAGGGTCGGGCAACAGCGCGGCTCATCCGGTCCCAGCATAATCGTTGTCAGATCGACATGGGCAGGGCCAAACGCCACGTCGCGCGGAGTATTGCCGAAAAGCCCCTGCACCGGCCCCACAAAGGCCCAGCCCGGCCCGGTCCGCTGATACAGCCCCACCGCAATCGACACCGATCCCGCAGAGTCGGGGATATGCTCATAGACGACACCCACCGCCCGCGTGGCTGTCGCCGCATCAGCCTGGTCCGGCAACCAGAACGACGCCTCAGCCCGCCCTGACGCCGTGAGCGTCGAAAACAACAGCGCGTCCAGATCGGGCCACCCGCCCTCTTGCGCGGTCGCGGGCGTCAGCCACGTGGCCGCAGCCACCACAAGGGCGACGACGATCCTCACGCCCGTGCCTCGTCCATCAGGCGGCGCATCTCCCGGATCGCCGGGTCGAGACCCAGGAAAATCGCCTCTCCGATCAGGAAATGCCCGATGTTCAGCTCCATCACCTCGGGGAACGCGGCCACCGACGCCACGGTCTCATAGGTCAGCCCATGGCCCACATGGACCTCAAGGCCCAAACCGTGGGCAAAGCTGGACATCTCGCGCATCGCCTCCAACTCGCGGTCGCGGTCGTCAAATCGCCCCTCGTGATGCGCGTCGCAATAGGCGCCCGAATGCAGCTCGATCACCTGCGCGCCGATCCGGTGCGCCGCTTCGATCTGACGCTTGTCAGCGGCGATAAAGATCGACACCCGGCACCCCGCATCCCGCAAGGGGGCGATGAAATGCGCCAGCCGGTTCTCCTCGCGCGCCACTTCCAGTCCGCCCTCTGTCGTGCGCTCCTCGCGCTTTTCGGGCACGATGCACACGGCGTGGGGCTTGTGGCGCAGGGCAATGGCCTGCATCTCGTCCGTGGCGGCCATCTCGAAATTCAGGGGCACGGTCAACACATCCATCAGCCCCTCAATATCCGCGTCCGAGATATGGCGGCGATCCTCGCGCAAATGCGCGGTGATGCCATCGGCCCCCGCCGCCTCGGCCAGCTTGGCCGCACGCAACGGGTCAGGCGTGTCGCCCCCCCGCGCATTCCGCACCGTGGCCACATGATCGATGTTCACGCCCAAGCGCAGATGTCCCAACGGCTCGTTCATTCACGTCGCCCTTCCTGCAGATGTCCCTGCGCCGAACCTAGTGCTGACGCAAAGGGCTGGAAATACAGACAAAGCCGCAAAATTGTACCAACCGGCATCACTCGGCCTTCTGCTTGGCCGCGGCCTTGGCGGCGGCCTTGGCCTTCAACACCTCGAACTTGGCCTTGATCGCCCCCTTGCGCCGCTTCTGATAGGCGCGGATCACAGGCACGGACAGATAGTAACAAACCGTCGCCGCAATCACGCCCGGGATGATCCCACCCACCATATAGGGAAAGAATATCTCGTCGTAAAAACGGCTCAGATTGGTCCAGTCGCGCGGCTCGCCCATAAGGACATGCTTGAGGTTGAGCCACAGATCAGCCCCCGCATCGACGAACTTGCCGCCAAAGGACCGCTCGGTCTCTTCCTTCATTTCGGACCCAAGCAGCCAATGCCCGGTCTGAAGCGACACCACGCCAATGGGCACGTAAGTCAGCGGATTGCCGAAAAAGGTCGCCATGAGCGACGCAATGATATTGCCCCGCATCGCGGTCGCGATGAACGCCGCGATAAAGAAATGCAGCCCGTAAAACGGCGTGAACGTCGTGAACACACCCGCCCAGATGCCTCGGGCGATCCGCTCGGGTCGATCCGGCAAGCGGCGCACCCGGTGTTTGACATACTGAAACGCACGGCCCCATCCGCCCCGGGGCCACACAAATTCGAATGCGGCGCGCAGGAATGGTCTGGTATCGCGGCGCTTGAACACCAAAGTCGTCTCGCCCTTCGTTCCGGCCTAGCCCGCGATCACTGCCTGCCCGGCGGACGGGGCGGGGCGGCGAAAGCGGTCGATGGCGGCCACATCACTCTCTGCTTCCAGGGCGCCCACAAGCGTATGCAAGTGCTGGGCATCCCGAAGCTCTACGTAGATCAGCAACCTGTAAAAGTCAGGTTTCCGATCCATGAATTCCAGGTTCGAGATATTGGCCTTGCTCTCGCCAATCAATGTGCAAATGCGCCCCAGCACCCCGGCGTCATTGCCAATCGTCACGTCCAGCGTCACGCCATAGACCGCCGGGTGGCTCCCGTCATGCCAATGCAGGTCCAGCCAGCGGTCGGGCTGGTTCTCGTATTCGACCAGCCGCGCGCAGTCGATGGCGTGCACCACCACGCCCTCGCCGCGAAAGGTGATGCCGATAATGCGCTCGCCCGGCAGCGGCTCGCAGCAGGTGGCGCGCTGAAAGGACTGGCCGGGCAAGAGGCCGATCACGGCCCGGCGCGCATCCACCAGCTTGCCGGGCTTGGGCGTCAGGTCGGGGTAGATCGCCTGCACCACCTCGCGGCCCGTCAATTCCGCGGACCCAAGGCGCGCCAGCACCTCATCGGCATCCTTCAGCCGCAGATGCTTGGCCGCGGCCTCAAGCGCCTTGTCGGTCGCCTTCT
This sequence comes from Pseudomonadota bacterium, assembly GCA_039179785.1. GTDB lineage: Bacteria > Pseudomonadota > Alphaproteobacteria > Rhodobacterales > Rhodobacteraceae > Tateyamaria. The sequence goes on from JBCDEK010000034.1 coordinate 26,479, forward strand.
TGCGCACATGTGCAAAGGCGGATCGCGCCAGTTCGCGACCCAGGGTGATGAACCGCTCCCGGTCCGCCTCGCGCAAACTGCGCCGAATGGCGGTCTTGGCCTTGCCGGTGGTCGCAATCTCCAGCCAAGAGGCCTGCGGCGTCTGGCCCTCAGCCGTGATGATATCGACCGATTGCCCGTTCTTGACCCGCGTCCACAAGGGCACGCGCATCCCGTCCACCTTGGCCCCCACACAGGCATTCCCGATCCGCGTGTGGATCGCATAGGCAAAGTCGATGGGCGTCGCCCCGCGCGGCAGTTTCACCACCTCACCCTTGGGCGTGAAACAGAATACCTGGTCCGAATACATCTCCAGCTTGACCGCTTCGAGGAAATCCTCGTGATCCTCTTCACTGTCGAACTGCTCGGTCAGTTGACTGATCCATTTCGCCGGATCGACCGCAAAGGGGTTCTGCGATCGCACCCCGTCGCGATAGGACCAGTGGGCCGCCACGCCGGTTTCGGCCACGTCATGCATCTGCCGCGTGCGGATCTGCACCTCGACCCGCTTGCCGTCACGCCCCGACACTGTGGTGTGGATCGACCGGTACCCGTTCGACTTGGGCTGGCTGATATAGTCCTTGAACCGCCCCGGTACGGCCCGCCAGCGCTGGTGGATGGCCCCCAACGCGCGATAGCTGTCCTCTTCCGACACGGTGATCACGCGAAAGCCGTAAATATCCGACAAGCGGCTAAAGGACTGATCCTTTTCCTGCATCTTGCGCCAGATGGAATAGGGTTTCTTGGCCCGGCCAAACACCTCCGCCTCGATATCGACCTTCTCCAATTCATGGCGCATATCGCCGGTGATGCGCTGAATGACGTCCCCCGTTTCACGCTGCATCGTAATGAACCGCCGAATGATCGATGACCGCGCATCGGGATTAAGCGTTTTGAACGCCAAATCCTCCAATTCCTCGCGCATCCACTGCATCCCCATGCGCCCGGCAAGCGGCGCAAAGATATCCATCGTCTCGCGCGCCTTTTGCACCTGCTTTTCCGCTCGCATGGATTTGATCGTGCGCATGTTGTGCAAACGGTCGCTCAATTTGACCAGGATCACGCGCATGTCTTTCGACATCGCCATAAACAGCTTGCGGAAGTTTTCGGCCTGCTTGGTCTCGACACTCGACAGCTGCAGGTTGGTCAGCTTGGTCACCCCGTCCACCAGCTTGGCCACCTCGTCGCCAAACTGCTCGGCCACCATCGCATAGCTGGCCTTGGTGTCCTCGATCGTGTCGTGCAGCAGGGCCGTGATGATGGTCGCATCATCCAACTGCTGTTCGGTCAGGATGGCGGCGACAGCAACGGGATGCGTAAAGTACGGCTCGCCCGAATGGCGGAACTGCCCCTCATGCATCTCACCGCCAAACACATAGGCCCGGCGGATCAAATCTTCATTCGTTTTCGGGTTGTAGTTGCGGACCAGCGCGATCAGGTCGTCGGCAGAGATCATGCGGTCCGCATCCCGGTTGGGGTCAGCTTTGGCCCTGTGCTGCCATCAACTGACGCAAAAGCATCTCTTCGGACATGCTGTCTTCTTCCGGCTTGTCCTGCTCTGCCCCCATCAGAAGCGCCATGGCGTCTTCCTCGGCCTCGTCCACCTCGATCTGGCTCTGGTTCGATTCGATCAGACGCTCGCGCAACTCTTCCGAACTTTGCGTCTCTTCAGCGATCTCGCGCAGGGACACGACCGGGTTCTTGTCGTTGTCGCGATCCACGGTGATCGGCGCACCGCTGGAAATCTCGCGCGCACGGTGTGCGGCCAGCATCACCAGCTCAAAACGGTTCGGAACCTTGTCAACGCAGTCTTCAACGGTCACGCGGGCCATGGGTGTGCTCCAGATCAGGCAGAATAAGTAGAGGCGCGTTATCTAGGCGCGATTGGCCCGAATGACAAGCGGCTATTCCATCGGTGTGATCGCCACCACTTCCTCGTCCGGCAGGGCATCGCGCATCTCGGCCACGCTGCGGCGGAGGATCGGATGCACCCAGTCGGGGGCGACATCCGCCAACGGCACCAGCACAAAGGCGCGCTGGTGCATCCGCGGATGCGGCAGCAGCAACTGACCGGGCGCACTGCCCTGCTGCTGGTCGGGCGGCAAATCCATCCAGGTGCGCACCGTCGCAACATTGGGCCGAATGGCATCGCCATGCGCCAAAAGGTCCAGATCAATGACCCGTTGCTCCCACCGCGCCGACCGCCGCCGCCCCAGCCCCGCCTCGACTTCGTGAAGACGCGTGATCGCCTCGGGCGCCGACCACGACGCCTCGACCACCAGCGCCGCGTTCACAAAATCGGGACCACTGCCCACAGGCACCGCAGGGGTGCTGAAAAACCTGCTTACACCCCGAATCACAACACCTAATTCTTCAAGGTCTGAGATGGCTTTTTTTATCGTTTGCACGGGCGATCCTATGTCAGATGACATGTTTGACCCTACGGCAATCAGCAACTCTGACCGGTTTTGAGGCAGAGAACCGCTTGTTTTGACCTCATCAGTGGCTTGCGACATATTTAAAATGACCTATTTTTCAGCAACCGTCGCCTCGCGTTCTAACGCATTCACTCACGGAAATCACAGGCGGTACCCGAATTTTCGGAAGGACATTTTATGTTTTACAAAGACGAACGGCTGGCGCTGTTCATCGATGGCTCGAACCTCTATGCCGCAGCCAAAGCGCTTGGGTTCGACATCGACTATAAACTCCTGAGGCAGGAATTCATGCGACGGGGCAAATTGCTGCGCGCATTCTACTATACGGCACTGCTCGAAAACGATGAATATTCACCGATCCGACCACTCGTGGATTGGCTGAATTACAATGGTTTCACCATGGTGACCAAACCGGCCAAGGAATACACGGATTCGATGGGCCGCCGGAAGGTCAAGGGCAACATGGATATCGAACTGGCCGTCGACGCGATGGAACTGGCCCCGCGCGTCGATCACATCGTGCTCTTCTCCGGCGACGGCGACTTCCGCCCGCTGGTCGAAAGCCTGCAACGCCAGGGCGTGCGCGTGTCGGTCGTCTCGACCATCCGCAGCCAACCGCCGATGATCTCGGACGACCTGCGCCGCCAGGCCGACAACTTCATCGAACTCGATGAGTTGAAGGACGTCATCGGACGCCCCCCGCGCGAGACGATGGTCGAACGCGAAGACCGCATGCAAGCCCAGGGCTGACGCGACGTGCAAAGGTGAACGGGCAGCGGTGTTGGTTCCACCTCTGCCCGCTCGTTGCGAAAAGTCATTGCTACTCAAATAAGACATGCATCAGTCACCCTGATGCATGTCTTTGTCTTTAGATCGAAAGGATCAGCGCCAATATCCCCTGTGTGTGGGGGGGGTGCGCGCATCTAGCGGCCTGCGCCCCGTGCTCCATCCCCCTCTTTACGCCGATGCGACCACGGCTTAGGTCTAGGGCCCATGACCAAGCCCGCACTCACCCTCTACCTTGCCGCCCCGCGCGGGTTCTGCGCCGGCGTCGACCGCGCCATCAAGATCGTCGAGATGGCGTTGGAAAAATGGGGCGCGCCCGTCTTTGTCCGCCACGAAATCGTGCACAACAAATTCGTCGTCGACGGCCTGCGCGACAAGGGCGCGGTGTTCGTCGAGGACCTGTCCGACTGCCCCGATGACCGCCCCGTGATCTTCTCGGCCCATGGCGTGCCAAAGTCGGTCCCCCAAGCCGCCCAGGCGCGCGAGATGATCTATGTCGACGCCACCTGCCCGCTGGTGTCCAAGGTCCATATCGAAGCCCAGCGCCACGCCGACAACGGCCTTCAGATGATCATGATCGGCCATGCAGGCCACCCCGAAACAGTGGGCACGATGGGGCAATTGCCCGAGGGCGACGTGCTGCTGGTTGAAACGGCTGACGACGTGGCAACCGTGCAGGTGCGCGATCCTGACAGGCTCGCCTTTGTCACCCAGACCACATTGTCGGTCGATGACACCGCCGATATCGTCACCGCACTTCAGCACCGCTTTCCCGGCATCGTCGGCCCCCACAAGGAAGACATCTGCTACGCCACCACCAACCGCCAGGACGCGGTCAAGGCGATGGCACCCAAATGCGACGCCATGCTGGTGGTCGGCGCGCCCAATTCTTCGAACTCAAAACGTCTGGTCGAAGTGGGCGCGCGCGCGGGCTGCGCCTATGCCCAACTGGTGCAACGTGCCATGGATATCGACTGGCGCGCCCTTGACGGCATCGCTTCGGTTGGCATCACCGCCGGGGCCTCCGCGCCCGAAGTGCTGATCAACGAAGTGATCGACGCCTTTCGCGACCGCTATGATGTCACGACGGAAATGGTCGAAACCGCGGTCGAGAATGTGGAGTTCAAGGTGCCAAGGGTGCTTCGGGAGCCTGCTTGAGCTAACCACGTAGGGTGGGCAATCTGCCCACCACCCCACCGTAGGGCGGGCTTCAGCCCGCCATATGTGTTTGGCGTGTCGGATGGGCGCAGAACGCGGACGTTGCAGAGCCTGACTGAATGACAGCTCTGAACCCAATTCGACAGATGCTGCGTCGTGCACGAGTGTCCGTTTGCAGCAAATAGGCCCACGAAACCAAAACGATGAAACTGCTGACACCAAGCCTTGACCAAATCCCCGCATACATTTCTGCACTTCGGCGCGGATGGTCGCCAGACAACTTGCGTGCTGAAGCTGCGCAAGAACAGTTGGAAACCATTTCGAAAGATGCTGTATCGTTCATTTCAAATCTCGACGACCCGACCGCAAAGGCTGGGCCTGTCACACTGCCAGATGGCTCGAAAGTACCTCGCTTGCCAAGCATCCGCAGGTGGATATGGGATGATGAGTTTTGCGGCCATATAGGTTTGCGATGGAAGCCGGGGACGGAGGAATTGCCCCCTACGTGTTCTGGTCACATCGGCTATGCCGTCGTGCCTTGGCGAAGACGAGAGGGATTGGCGTCTGCTGCGCTCGTAGCAATCTTACCGGAGGCAAAGTCAGTCGGGTTGAAGTACATTGAAATCACTACCAGCCCTGACAATCAGGCGTCCGTGCGTGTCATCGAAAAGGCAGGTGGCAAATTTGTCAAAAGCTATATCGCGGACAAAGCTCTTGG
>JBCDEK010000049.1:0-23246 GCA_039179785.1 Pseudomonadota bacterium
CCATCGCCTGCTGAGGTGTGAACGCACCCGAGTTCACGTCGCCAATCTGCTGCCACCAGATCTGGGCCAGCTTGGGATAGTCCGGCACGTTGATGCCGGTGGGCGACCATGCCACGCGGTCAGGCGAGCGGTAGAACTCGACCAGACCACCCAGTTTGGGCGCGCGTTCGGTGAACGACTCGTGGTTGACCGAGCTGTCGCGGATGAAGGTCAGACCCACATGGGACTTCTTCACATCGACAGTCTTGGACGTCACGAACTGGGCATAGAGCCAGGCCGCTTGCGCGCGATCCGAGGGTGTGGATTTCAGGAACGTCCACGAGCCCACGTCCTGATAGCCAACCTTCTGACCTTCTTGCCAGTAGGGGCCGTGCGGGCTGGGGGCCATGCGCCACAATGGGTTGCCGTCGTCGTCCACGGTGTTGTTGCCTTCGGATTTCGGCTTGACCATGTCAGCGGTGAAGGCGGTGTACCAGAAGATCTGCTGGGCCACGTTGCCCTGGCTAAGCGCAGGCAATGATTGATAAAAATCGAATGACGCAGCACCCGGAGGGGCGTATTGGCGCAACCATTCGTCCCATTTCCGGATCGCGTAGACCGCCGCCGGACCGTTCGCAGCGCCACCGCGGGTGACGGATGCTCCGGCGGGATTGCACGACCCCGCTTCCATACGGATGCCCCATTCGTCGATCGGCACACCGTTGGGTTCACCCACCGACCCGGCACCGGCCATCGACAGCCACGCGTCGGTCATGCGCCACCCAAGGTCAGGCGCACGCTTGCCGTAGTCCATGTGGCCGTAAATGCGGACACCGTCGATTTCCTGCACGTCTTCGGAGAAGAATTCAGCGATGTCTTCGTAAGCTGACCAGTTGACCGGGACGCCCAGTTCGTAGCCGTACTTGGCCTGGAACGCCTCTTTGTTCGCCTCATCATCGAACCAGTCCTTGCGGAACCAGTAAAGGTTCGCGAATTGCTGGTCTGGCAACTGGTACAGGTTGCCATCGGGACCGGTCGTGAACTGGATGCCCATGAAATCTTCGAGGTCCAGCGTGGGCGATGTTGTTGCCGCCCAATCCCCGGCCATCTGTTCGGTCAGGTTGTAGGCCAGTTGCAGACGCGAGTGGGTGCCGATCAGGTCAGAGTCGTTGACGTAACCATCGTAGAGGTTCCGCTGTGTCTGCATCTGTGTTTGCACAGCCTGCACGACCTCACCCTCGCCCAGGATCTGGTGGTTGACCTTAATCCCGGTGATTTCCTCGAACGCCTTGGTCAGCACTTCGGATTCGTAGCCATGTGTCGGAATGCCCTCGGACAGCACGTTGATTTCCATACCCGAGAACGGCTCGGCCGCCTGGATGAACCATTCCATTTCCGACATCTGCTCTTCTTTCGAAAGCGTCGATGGCTGGAATTCCTGGTCAATCCATTTCTGGGCTGCCGCCGTATCGGCAAAAGCAGTCCCATGCCCCGCAATGACTGCAAGGGCAGCCGTCGCGGAGAGAAGATACTTGCGCATCTTTGATCCTCCCAAATTTCTATGTGAGCCGGTCTTCACCGACTTGTGATACGATAGGCGCAAAGCAAAATTTCTGTCAAACTAAAAAGTTAGTAGAAAAATTTCTATTAAAATCAGAATATTGAGGCTTGATAGCGCCCCCAAAGCCCTTTGAAAACCGCCCCGGGACAGGCGTGGTTTGCGCAGCGTCCCGCCTAGGTGTCATCCAGCACACGACGTGCGGCGCGGAAGCATTCAAGCCCCTGCGGCACCCCGCAATAGATCGCAATGACATGAATGATCGCGCGGATTTCCTCGCGACTGACGCCGTTGGTGATGGCCCCGCGGCAGTGAAGTTCCCATTCACTCATCTTGCCCAGCGCGCCAATCATGGCGAGGTTCATCATAGAGCGCGTTTTGGCGTCGATCACATCATCGCCCCATCCAAATCCCCAGCACCAGGCCGTCATTGCGTCCTGAAAGGGGCGCGTGAAATCGTCGGCGGCGGCCAGGTTCTTTTCGACATAATCTGCGCCAAGGGTTGCCTTGCGCTGTTCCAGACCCTTCAAAAACAGGTCTTCGTCAAAGGTGCTCATCTGCGTTCGTCCTTTTGTGCGGTCTGATGCGGCGGGCCACTCCGGCGATGGCTGCGTGACCAGAGTGTCAGAGTTGATGCTCATGTTGAAGGCGACCGCAAGGGGCCTTGGGTGGCGTGTCGATAAAACCGTTCGTGCCAGAATATACGTCCCGTTAACCGCGCTATGTCAGATGTGACGCGCGCCGATGGGTCCGATACGCGGACGTGGCGTGGTTTGGAGGTGGCGTGTCCCACAGCATCAACAGTGTTTTCTTGTGGGTAAGCGCCCTTTTCTTTGTGGCGCGCGGCCGGGTTTCGGCGCTGCTCCCGTGTGCCGTCAAAACAAATGACGCCGCAAAGATTCCCTCTCAGATTGCATTTTTCGATAGGCAAAACCCTGCTATCAGGTGCACACTTGGGCCGCGTCAGCCGCAGTCTGGCGCATGTGACCCGAGGCGCCAACGCTGGAGACCCTGAAAGAGATGAAGCCCCTTATTTGCCTGATTGCGGCCCTGCTGCTGTTATTCCCAGCGGCGGTACGTGCCGATAAGCCGACCTTGCATGTCGTGGCGGATGAATGGCCGCCATTTTCAGGTGCCGCATTGCCGGATCAGGGGCTGTCATTGCACGTTATCTCAGCCGTGTTCGAACGCGCGGGGTATCCGGTCAAGACGGATGTTTTACCCTGGGCCAGGATCATGGATGGGGCACGGCGCAGCGAATTTGACGTGATCGGAAGCTTGTTCTTTGATCCGGAACTGACCGAATTTCTATCCTATGCCGACCCGTTCTATGCAACGCAGGTGCAACTGGTAGAGCGGCGCGGAGGCGGGCATAGTTTCACCACTGTTTCGGCGTTGCGCCCGTTCAGCATCGCGGTGGGTGACGGGTTTCTGTATGAGGATGAGTTCGACCGGGCGGATTATCTGAACAAGATCACGGTCACCACGACGTTGCAGGCGCTGCGCATGGTCGCATTTGGTCGCGCTGATCTGACGCTCGACAGTGTGGATGTGGTGAACCATGCCATACACACCATTGATCCGGCGCTGGCCGACCAGTTGGAGATTGTGCCTGGCGTGATGACATCGCAGAATATCCATATGGCGATGCGCAAGGATCATCCGCAGTTGGACACAGCACTTGCGGATTTCAACACCGCGTTGCGCGCGATGAAGGCGGATGGCACGCTTGAAGCCCTGCTTGCACAGCATGTTGCGCGGTGAGCCATGACGTTTCTGCGCCACGCCATACGCGACCGGTTGGGGATACGGCTGGTTGTTGCGACCCTGTTGATCAGCACGCTGTTTTCGGCTGTTGCTGCGGGCGTGCAGCTTTACCTCAGCTACCAGCGGCAGGTGGGCGCGACAGTTCAGGTCGTTGACCGTGTGAGCGCCACAGCGCTTGAGCCCTTGCAGAACGCACTTTGGCAATTCGATTTCGAACAGGTGGATATCATTCTGCGTGGCATTCAGTCCGATCCAGCGGTGGCGCATGTGACGCTCACCTCGTCAACAGGCCACCGCTTTGAATATGGTGAGCAGGATTATATGGAGCGACAGAACAGGTTTGAGCTGGTGCACCGGCTGAATGGCGTGCCCGAGACCATCGGCAATCTGGATATCTATCTGTCGCTGGAGGCGATCTGGACCAACCTGTGGGCCCAGTTCATGACGCTGATTGCGACCAATCTGATCAAGGCATATCTGGTCGCGTTTGCGCTGCTGGTTTTGTACTATCGCATGGTGACGCGGCATCTGTCCCATATCGCGCGGCACATCGAAACCTATGATGAACCGCACAAGCCGCTTGACCTGGTGATGGACCGGGCATCGCAGCCTCGGCCCGATGCAATAGACAAGATCGCGACGGCGTTGAATGGCATGAGCCAGCGGTCAGTGCATCAGATCGACAGGCTGGAAGGTGAAGTCAAGCAACGCGAGGCGGCAGAGCGTGAGGCGGTCAAGGCGTCACAGGTCCGAAAGCGGTTCCTGGCCAATATGAGCCATGAGGTCCGCACCCCTTTGAATGCCATGATGGGCCTGTTCCAGTTGATCGAAATGTCGGACGTGCCCGCGCGACAGAAACAGCAGGCGGCCACCGGTCTGGATGCCGCAAAGGTGCTGTTGAGCCAGTTGACCAATGTGCTTGAAGTTTCCCGGCTTGAGGCCAATGCGGTCACCCTGAGCCCGCGCGAGGTCGAGATTGCGCCACTGGCGCGACAGTGGGCGGAAGCCGCCCGTGGCACGGTGAAACGCTATGGCAAGTCGCTGGATGTCAAGGTCGAGCTGGCTGACACCCTGCCCGCGCACCTGCAATTCGACGACAAACGCGTCACGCAGATTGTACAAAACCTGTGTGACAATGCCGCCAAGTTCAGCAGCGTGGGGGCCTTGCTAATCCGCGTGGGGCTTGACCCCCAAGACACGTCGTCGCGGCTTCCGGTTTTGATGGTTTCCGTGTCCGATACCGGCCCCGGCCTGTCGACAGAGGACGCCCGCACGGCATTCGAACGGTTTGCGCAGGTGGATGACAGCCTGACACGGCGTCACAGCGGGACCGGTCTGGGCCTATCGATCAGCGCGGATCTGGCGAAATTGATGGGAGGACAGCTTGAAGTTGAAAGCCCGTCACAACTTCGCAACTATACAACGACCTTCACATTGCGTATCCCTGTGCATCAGCTGGGAGAGGAAGCAGCATGACCCGTTCCACGAAGAAAGTCCTGCTGGCCGAGGATGACGGCTTTACCCAATACATGATGGGCGAGATTTTCCACACGCTCGGATATGAATACGACATCGCGAAAGACGGGCAGGAATGCGAAGAGAAGATCCGCGCGCACCCGGAGCGTTACGGTGTGGTGTTGATGGACATCCATATGCCCAGGATGTCGGGCGTCGACGCCACCCGCGCCATCCGTATGCAAGCCTCGGACCCGCCAAGGAACATTCCGATCATCGCCGTAACAGCCGACGCCGACTATCACGATGAGGCGGCCGTAAAAGAAAACGGAATGAACGGATACCTGCGTAAGCCGATCATCGCGTCCGAAATCAATGACATCGTGGATCGCTACTGCTCTGCAGCCTGACGCGGCTTCATGGTTACGGTGTGCGGTGTTCGCTTTGCGCCCTGATATTGCCGCGACCAAGGGCTTGCGGCACTTATGTCTTTCACTTTCCCTCACTTCTGGCGTGCCCCTTTTGATTGCAACTGGAGGCATCAAAAAGCCGAAGGGCGGGCTATGGACTGAAAACCAGGACCCAGGCGATTGCAGATTGGCGCGCTCACTGACGTCGCAACGCTCTGATCTGTGCAGACGTTTTTGTGCAGAGCCCTGTGGTGACTGACACCAAGCCGAGCTGGCTTTGCGGGCCGGGGCTAACCCTCTCCAGGACACCCACGCTCTCTCCATGCAAGTGCGGCGATCCATGCCTGTGAATCCGGCCTGACTTTGGCAACGCCAATTGCATTCTGCAGCGCCCGCATGTGACAGTGCTCAACGCGCGTGTCAAAATATGACCCTACGAACAGCTTGGTTTCGGTCGATATGCAGGCTTGTCAAATCGAAGGCCCAGCCCATGTGACACCCAAAGGGAACATACTGAATACAATGGTAAAGCCACTCTCTCACTTTCCCCCGAAACCCGGGCGCGCCCATGAAGTGTGCGGGCCGGGCGCCTTCGCCTTTGCGTTTGTTACCGCTGCAACGATGCGCGCGCGTGTGCTTTTTGCGCAGGAAAGGTGGCGGCAGGAACAGATCAACCCCGCCGGGTTTTCCGATATCTTCAACCCGCGCGATCTGATTGTGGCGACGGGTAAGGACCAGATGGAAGTGCTGGCTGTGGCCGAAGAGACCCTTCAGTCACAGGCCGTGGCGCTGGTGGTCGCGGTGCTGAGCAAACCCCTGGGCCTGCGGGAAGGACGCCGATTGCAATTGGCGGCGAAGGCCGGGGGCACGACGGGTCTGTGCGTGATCCCCGAAGGCATGGGCAGCAATGCGGCCGAGACGAGATGGCAGTGCGGCCCGGTTTTCGACAGCAATGACTCGACTCTGATGCGATGGGAAATTATTAAGAACAAATCAGGAACATTAGGTGCTTGGCATGTTCGATGGGATCACGCGTCGCGTCGCATCGTTGTGGTTTCCCCGGCTGGCGACAGATCGGGCGCTGAGGACGCGCGCGATTGAGGGGCCATTTGCCCTGACGCTGAAACAGAACAACGCCAATCGCCTGTATTGCGTGAATGCCGCGGCGGAACGGCAGGGCTTGCACCGGGGGATGTCCTTTGCCGATGCGCGGGCCTTTTGCCCGGATTTGCAAAGTCGTCTTGCCGATCCGCAGGGGGACTTTGGTTTTCAGAACGTCTTGCGCCGTTGGGCGACACGATACTGCCCATGGGTCGGGCTGGAAGGTGGCGACGGTCTGGTGCTGGACATCACCGGCTCTGCCCATCTTTTTGGCGGAGAAGAGGCGATGCTGGCCGACATGCAGAACAGGTTGCTGCGCGCCGGGATAACGGCACGTATCGGGATTGGCGACACCCGTGGCGCGGCCTGGGCCCTGGCGCATTATGGCGAGGGCGATATCGCACCGCCCGGTGACATGCTCACCCCCCTTGGGGCCCTTCCGGTCGCCGCCTTGCGGTTGGAAGAGGATACAACCGTTGCCTTGCAAAGGCTGGGATTGCGCAAGGTGTCCGACCTTGCGAGCGCTGCGCGCGGGCCGCTGAACCGTCGGTTTGGCCCGTCTTTGCTGATGCGGTTGGATCAGGCCCTTGGGCACCATCCCGAAGATATCACGCCGCTTGCCGAGCCGCCGCATTACGGTGTGCGCATGACCTTTCCCGAACCCATTGGCCTGTTGAAGGATGTTATGGCGGGCACCGAACGGCTGCTGACGCAGCTGTGCGCCAAGCTGAAGGCGCAGGAGATGGGCGCGCGGACGCTTTGCGTGACACTTTTTCGGGTGGATCAGGGGCACCAGCAGGTGGAATTGCGTCTGGCGCGGCCTTTGCGGGATCACCACCGCATTCTGCCACTGTTCGAACGGGGGCTGGCAGAGGTCGAAGCCGGGTTTGGCATTGACGTGATGCGGCTTGAGGCCACGCAGGTTGAACCGTTGCCCGTGCGCCAGATCAGCCATGTGGCCGAGGGGCGCAAGGACAAGCTGGATGATCTGATCACCCGCATCGGCACGCGCATCGGGTTGGAGAATGTGCAGCGGTTTCTGCCTGCCGACAGCCACATTCCCGAGCGCAGTTTTATCATCGCGGCGGCGGCTTATTCTGATCCGGCGGATGACTGGCACAGCCCCCTGCCCCGGCCTGTGGTCCTATTTCCCCCAGAGCCGATTGCGGCCATCGGCTCAAGGCCACCGGGTCGTTTTCGCTGGCGGCGGATGGCGTTGACCACGGGCCGCGCAACGGGGCCAGAACGCATCGCCCCGGAATGGTGGCTGGAGGATGACAGCTGGCGTACGGGCGTGCGTGATTATTGGCGGGTCGAAACGCGGCAGGGGCGCAGGCTCTGGATGTTTTATACCCCGCAAAACCCCGGCTGGTTCGTGCAGGGGGAATTTGCATGATTGAGGTCAATCGCACCCACCGCCCGGTCGAGGCGTTTCGGCGGGACATGCTGGGCACCCACACCGATAGCCTGGGCTATGCCGAGCTGTGCGTGACAACCAATTTCACCTTCCTGACCGGGGCATCGCATCCCGAAGAACTGGTGACGCGTGCGGCGGAGTTGGGCTTGTCAGCCATTGCGATCACCGACCGGAATTCTCTGGCTGGTGTGGTGCGCGCCTGGACGGCGCTGAAGGAATTGGCGCGCGAGGCCGAGGAGGCTGTGCGTATCCGGTCCCAGCACAAGGTCGATTCCTGTTCCCGGCAGGAGGTAGGTAATCCCATGCCCATCGCAAAGCCTGATACGATCAGATTGCCGAAGCTCATTGTTGGCTGCCGGTTGGTGCTGCGGGACAGTTCGGTGGACTGGATTGCCCTGCCCAAGGATCGTGCCGCGTACCAGCGCCTGACCCGCTTGCTGACCTTGGGCAAGCGCCGGGCGGAAAAGGGGGCGTGCCATCTGGATCTGAAGGATGTGTTGAGCGCGTGTAAGGGCATGATCCTGATCGCCCTGCCCCAAGCTGGGTTGAAAGCGTCGTTGGGGGACATTCGGCGGGTGCGGCAGCATTTTCCCAATCATGTCTTTCTGGGGGTCGCACCGCGCTATGACGGAAGCGATCAGGCCTATCTGGAGGCCTGTGCGCAGGCTGCGCAGCGCGCGTCGGCGCCAATGGTGGCAGTAGGCGATGTGCTGATGCATCGCGCCAATCGTCGTCAGTTGGCCGACGTTCTGACCTGTATGCGCGAACACATTACCATCGACGAGATCGGCACCCGGTCCCTGCCCAATGCCGAACGGCGGCTGAAAGGCACGCAGGATATGGCGCGACTGTTCCGCAATCATCCCGGTGCCATCCGCCGCACGCTTGAGATTGCCGACCGGTGCAGCTTCGATCTGGGCGAGTTGTCCTATGAGTACCCGGACGAGATTGCGAGCGACGAGCCTCCGCAAGACCGGCTGGAGCGATTGACGCGTGAGGGGCTGAAGCGGCGCTATCCAGGTGGCCCGCCGGAAAAAGCCGTGCGCCTGATGGAAAAGGAACTGGCGCTGGTGCGGGATCTGAGCTTTCCCGCCTATTTCCTGACCGTGCACGACATTGTGCAATTCGCGCGATCCCAGGGCATTCTGTGCCAGGGGCGCGGGTCAGCGGCCAATTCGATCCTGTGCTATCTGCTGGGCATCACCGATGTGAGCCCCGATCAGATCACCATGGTGTTTGAGCGGTTCGTGTCCAAGCATCGCGGCGAGCCGCCCGATATCGATGTCGATTTCGAACATGAACGGCGCGAGGAGGTGATCCAGTGGATTTACCAGAAATACGGCCGGGAGCGGGCAGGCCTGTGTGCCACCGTGATCCATTTCCGGTCCCGCGCCGCCATCCGCGAAGTCGGCAAGGTCATGGGCCTGTCGCAGGATGTGACCGCAGGGCTGTCCGGGCAGATCTGGGGCATGACCAATGGCGGCGTCGATACCGAACGGCTGCGCGAGCTGGGGCTGGACCTGGGCGACCGCCGCCTGATGCAGACCATCCGCCTGATCGGGGAAATCATCGGCTTCCCCCGTCACCTGAGCCAGCATGTGGGTGGATTTGTGATCACCAAGGGGCGGCTGGATGAGCTGGCTCCGATCGAGAACGCGGCAATGGATGACCGCACCATCATCGAATGGGACAAGGACGATATAGACGCCTTGGGCATTCTCAAGGTCGATGTGCTGGGGCTGGGGATGCTCAGTTGCATCCGCAAAGCCTTTGACCTGATGCAGCAGCACGAGAACCGCGCGCTGACCATCGCCAATGTTCCGCAAGACGATACCGCCACCTATGACATGCTGTGTGCGGCGGATGCGGTGGGTGTGTTTCAGGTGGAAAGCCGTGCACAGATGAATTTCCTACCCCGGATGAGGCCGCGCAAATTGTATGATCTGGTGATCGAGGTCGCCATCGTGCGCCCCGGCCCGATCCAGGGTGGGATGGTGCAGCCGTACATCAAGCGGCGGCAGAAATTAGAAGACGTGACCTACCCTTCGGAAGAATTGCGCGCTGTGATGGACAAGACCCTTGGCGTACCGCTGTTTCAAGAACAGGCGATGCAGATCGCCGTGGTGGCCGCCGGCTTCACCCCGGAAGAGGCGGACCGGCTGCGCCGCTCCATCGCATCCTTCCGGCGCATGGGCACGATTGGTGTCTTTCGGGAAAAGTTCATCGCCGGGATGCTGGCCAACAATTACGATCCGGACTTTGCCGAACGCTGCTTTTCGCAGATCGAGGGCTTTTCCGACTACGGCTTTCCCGAAAGCCATGCGGCGGCCTTTGCGATGCTGGTCTATGTGTCGGCCTGGCTGAAATGCCATCACCCCGCCATCTTTGCCTGCGCCCTGTTGAATTCACAGCCCATGGGGTTCTATGCCCCGGCCCAGATCGTACGCGATGCACGTGAGCACGGGGTTGAGGTACGCCCGATCTGTGTCAATGCCAGCACGTGGGACAACACGTTGGAACGCCGCCCGGATGGGGCGCTGGCGCTGCGTCTGGGGTTTCGGCAGATCAAGGGGCTGAAGGAAGAGGATGCTGGCTGGATCGAGGCCGCGCGCGGCAACGGCTATCGTGATCCCGAAAGCCTTTGGCTGCGGGCAGGGTTGGCGCCCAGCGTTCTGGAACGTCTGGCCGAGGCCGATACGTTTTCCGATACCGGCCTGACCCGGCGCGACGCCCTCTGGCAGGTCAAGGCCATTCGCGGGCAAAGACCGCTGCCATTGTTTCATGATCCTTTGGATGGCGAAGCGATTGCAGAGCCAAAGGTAGAGTTGCCCGTCATGCATCTGGGCGAAGAGGTCGTTGAAGATTATGTGGCTACCCGCCTGACCTTGCGGGCGCATCCCATGGAGTTGCTGCGCCCGTCCCTGCCCGGTCTGATCACCCATGATGCGCTGCACAAGGTGTCGCTTGGGCGCTATTCGGTCTGTGGGCTTGTGATCACCCGACAGCGCCCTGGTACCGCATCCGGGGTGATCTTTCTGACGCTTGAGGACGAAACCGGGGTCAGCAATGTCGTGGTCTGGCCCAAGGTATATGAAAAATTCCGGCGCAGTGTGATGGGCGGGCGGCTGTTGCGGGTGACCGGATATCTTCAGCGCGAAGGCATCGTAGTGCACCTGATCGCGCAGGATATTCAGGATATGTCGTACAAGCTGTCCGAACTGGGCCACCCGATGGACGACCAGATTGGCGTGACGCAGCCTCATACGGACGATGCCCCCCGCAAAAGCCGCACACCCCCCCGCGCCATGCATCCGCGCGAACAGGCTAAGCGGCTTTTCCCAAGCCGCGATTTTCACTGACACTATGCTGGAAGTGCCCTGTCCAACGCGCGCGCAAGCCTGTCCGCCAACAGATCGACATCACTGTCCTCAAGGATAAAGGGGGGTGCGAGCAGCACGTGATCACCGTGGGTTCCGTCCACCGTTCCGCCCATCGGGTAGCAAATCAGCCCTTCGTCAAAGGCGGCGGCCTTTATCTTGGCATGTATCTTATGCGCGGGATCAAAGGGGGCCTTAGTGTCGCGGGAACGGACCAGCTCAATCGCGCGGAACAGGCCAACGCCCCTGATGTCGCCCACATGGGGATGCTGCGCGAACCGATCCGTCAGCGCCTTGTCGACCGCATGGCCGAGCGGCTTGACACGCTCCAGCAAGCCCTGATCCAGCAACCTTTCCAGCACTGCGAGTGCAGCGGCACAGGCCACGGGATGGCCCAGATAGGTGTGCCCGTGCTGGAAGAAGCCCGATCCATCGCGGATGGTGTCGTGGATCGTGGCGGAGCACATCATCGCGCCAATCGGTTGGTATCCCGCCCCGAGGCCCTTGGCGATGGCGCAGATATCGGGGGTGGCATCATATTGTTCAGCCGCAAATAGCGTGCCGGTCCGGCCCATCCCGCACATCACCTCGTCAAAGATCAGCAAGATGCCGTGGCGGTCACAGACTTGCCGCACCCGGGCAAAATAGTCTGCCACCGGTGTCACCGCGCCCAAAGTGGCACCCACCACAGGCTCCGCGACAAAGGCCAGAACCGTCTCTGCGCCCAGTGCGTTGATTTCAGCCTCCAATTCGGCAATCAGTCGGTCAACGTAATCGGCGTCGGTTTCTCCGTCCTCCTGCCCGCGATAGGCGTAACAGGGCGAGACATGACGCACCTCCATCAGCAGTGGCGCAAACGGCGCGCGCCGCGCAGCGTTCCCGCCTGTCGCGAGCGCACCAAGCGTATTGCCATGATAACTTTGCCGCCGCGCAATCACGCGGGTGCGGTTTGGCTGCCCGATCTCGATCACATATTGCCGCGCCAACTTCAACGCAGCCTCCATCGCTTCGGACCCGCCGGACACGAAATACACGCGGTCCAATCCATCGGGTGCCGCCTTGACCAGCTTGTCGGCCAGTTTCTCGGCAGGGTCCGACGTGAAATATCCCGTATGGGCAAAGGCGACCTGATCCAACTGCGCTTTGATCGCGCCCGTCACATGCGGGTCACCATGACCCAAACAGGACACCGCCGCATCCCCGCAGTTCAAATAGGGTTTTCCAGCATCATCAAATAGATACGGCCCTTCCCCGCGCGACACCATAGGCGGCGGGGACTTTGAATTGCGGGGGAACACATGGCTCATGGTCTGGGCTTTCTGGCAGCGGCACCCGAACAGCATGTCCCGAAACCCCGCATCAGGAAAGGCCAAAGGCCCAGTACCCTTTTCAGCGCGCAAAGGTTGCACCCGCCCGGATTCTTGCACAGGGTAGAGACACAAACCACGTGCCCGGACGCAAACCGGGCCAAGTGACACCAAAAAATGGGAGACCACACATGTTTGCAAAACTGAAACTGGGGGCCGCCGTCGTTGCAGGCGCGCTGATGACAGCGCCTATCGCCACGGCGCAAGAGTTCATCTCGATCGGCACGGGCGGCGTCACGGGCGTCTATTACCCCACGGGTGGCGCGATCTGCCGTCTGGTGAACCGCGACCGTAAGGAACACGGCATCCGCTGCGCCGTGGAATCAACGGGTGGGTCCGTCTACAACATCAACACCATCAAGGCGGGCGAGCTTGAGTTCGGCGTGGCCCAGTCCGATTGGCAGCACCACGCGTTCAACGGCACGTCCAAGTTCGAAGGCGACGCGGCCTTCCCCGACATTCGCGCCGTGATGTCGGTCCACCCCGAACCCTTCACGCTTGTCGTGCGCAGTGACAGCGGGATCGACGGGTTCGAGGGCCTCAAGGGCAAGCGCGTCAACGTCGGCAACGCAGGCTCCGGTCAGCGCGCCACGATGGAGGTTGTCATGGCCGCCTTCGGCATGACCATGGACGACTTCGCCCTGGCGACCGAATTCAAGGGCTCCGAAATGGCCAAAGAGATTTGCGACGGCAACATCGACGCAATGATCTACACCATCGGTCACCCCGCCGCGGCGATCAAGGAAGCGTCGACAACCTGTGACGTGAAACTTGTGTCCGTCACCGGCGCACCCATCGACCAGCTGGTCGCTGACAATCCGTTCTACCGCGTGGCGACCATTCCGGGCGGCATGTATGCGGGCACGGACAGCGACACGACCACCTTCGGCGTGGGTGCGACCTTTGTCACCTCGGCCAGCGTGCCCGAAGACACCGTTTATGTCGTGGCCAAGGCCGTCATGGAAAACATTGACGACTTCCGCGGCCTGCACCCTGCATTCGCTAATCTGGACCCCGCACAGATGGTTCAGGACGGCCTGAGCGCACCCCTGCACCCCGGTGCGGAGCGCGCGTACAAAGAACTGGGTCTGATGGAATAATCCAGACCTTATGAGACGCCCGGAGCCACCGCTTCGGGCGTCTCACATTTCATGACGACAGACAGCAGACGGGTGCAATAACGCCCGCGCGGGGGACACATCATGACCGATCAAGTACAGCAATCCGCCGACGATCTTGTGGCCGAGGCCGACACCGGCGCGCGCAATCCGTCTGCGGCCTGGCAGGCCAAGCTGATCATCGGCACCTGCATCGCCTGGTCCCTCTTCCAGCTCTACATCGCCTCGCAAGTGCCCGGCATCGTGGCCCAGGCCACCGGCATGGGCATTTTTGCCAATATCGTCGCGCAGGCCCGCTTCGTGCACCTGGCTTTTGCCATCATGCTGGCGACGCTCGCCTTTCCGCTGTTCAAATCCTCGCCCCGCGACCGCATCCCGCTCTATGACTGGGCGCTCATCATCCTCGGGTTCAGTTCCTGCCTCTACCTCGTCGTCTTCCGTTTCGAAATCGCGGACCGCCCCGGTCTCTGGAGCACATCTGACATTGTCATGTCCTGCATCGGCATGACGGTCCTGATGATCGCCGTCTACCGCTCGCTCGGCCTGCCGCTCGTGATCATCGCGTCGGCCTTCGTCGCCTTTGCCTTCTTCGGCGGCTATTCCGAATGGGCGCGCGAAATCACCAACTACGGTGGCGCGTCCCTGTCCAAGGCCCTCGGCCACTACTGGATGCAGACCGAAGGAGTCTTCGGCGTCGCACTGGGCGTCTCCACCTCCATGATCTTCCTCTTCGTCCTCTTCGGCGCGCTGCTCGACCGTGCAGGCGGCGGGTCGTGGTTCATCAAGGTTGCCATCGCCCTTCTCGGTGCCCTGCGCGGCGGCCCGGCCAAGGCGTCGGTGCTGTCGTCGATGCTCACCGGCATGATCTCGGGCTCGTCCATCTCGAACACCGTCACGACAGGCACCTTCACCATCCCCCTGATGAAGCGCATCGGCTTCCCTGCGGAAAAGGCAGGCGCGGTCGAGGTTGCGTCCTCCACCAACGGGCAGCTGACCCCACCTGTGATGGGGGCCGCGGCGTTCCTCATGGTCGAATACGTCAACATCCCCTACATTGATGTGGTTAAACACGCCTTCCTGCCTGCGGTGATCAGCTACATCGCACTGCTCTACATCGTGCACCTCGAAGCGCTGAAAATGCAGATGCAGGGGCTTAAGAAAGCGGGCCGACACATCGGCCCGGTCCTGATCCTGATCCTGTTCCTGTCGGGCTTCATCTTCCTCGGAGCCTGCACCTTCGTGATGATCGGGCTGCGCGGCGTGCTCGACAATTTCATGACCGAAAGCGTCTACGGCGCGGTTGTCATAGTGGCTCTACTGTACCTAGTTCTGGTCTACTTCGCCTCGCGCTATCCCGATGTCGCTATGGACGACCCAGACGGCGAACTCGAAGCCCCCCGACTCACGCCAACACTGCTGGGCGGGGCCTACTTCTCGTTGCCCATCTTCATCCTCGTCTGGAACCTGATGGTCCGCACCGACAGCCTCGACCGGCTGTCGCCATCGCTCTCGGCCTTTTGGGCCACGGTCTTCATGATCATCGTCGCACTCACCCACCGCCCGCTCAAGGCGATGTTCCGGGGCGAAGGGTTCGGCTCCTCCACCGTCGCCGGCTGGCGCGATTTCATCGACGGGCTGATCCTGGGTGCGCGCAACATGATCGGGATCGGCGTGGCCACCGGGGCCGCTGGCGTCATTGTCGGCACCATCAGTCTGACAGGCGCACACCAGGTCATCGGCCAGGTGGTCGAGGTCATCGCTGGCGGCAATATCTGGATCCTGCTGATCCTGGTGGCGATCATGTCACTGATCCTGGGCATGGGTCTGCCCACCACGGCCAACTATATTGTCGTTTCGTCGTTGATGGCCCCGGTCATTCTGACGGTTGGCGCATCGGCGGGCTATATCTTTCCGCTGATCGCCGTGCACCTGTTCGTGTTCTATTTCGGTATCCTTGCCGATGACACGCCACCCGTGGGCCTTGCCGCCTATGCGGCGGCGGCGATCAGTCGGGGCGATCCGATCAAGACCGGTGTACAAGGCTTTGCCTATGACATCCGCACGGCGCTCCTGCCGTTCCTCTTCATCTTCAACACCGACCTCCTGCTGATCGACGTGGGCTTTGCCAAGGCGATCCTCGTCTTCTTCATCTCGCTCATCGCCATGCTGCTCTTCGCGGCAGCAACGCAGGGCTACTTCATCGCCAAAAGCAAAACCTGGGAAACGGTGGCACTGCTGGTGATTGCCTTCATGCTGTTCCGCCCCGACTACCTGCTTGATCAGGTGAGCGAGAAATACCAATCCGCCTCCGGTACCGCCGCCCTCGAACTCATGGCAGGTGCCGAAACGGACAAGGAACTGCGGATCGTGGTTGAAGGACCAGACTTCGACACAGGCCAACTCAGGCCCACCACAATCACCCTGCCCGCCATCAACGGCGACGCCGAAGCGGCGCTCGACGCTCAAGGGCTGGCCCTGCTGCAAGATGGCGATATCCTCGCCATGGACGAACCCTTCCCCGGCACACCGTTCTTCGAAAGCCTCGGCAATGAATACGACTTTTACGGCGACACCCCGGTCCAGATCACGCAAGTACAGATCGAAAACGACCGGTTGCCCAAAGAGCTGTTCTTCATCCCCGCGCTCTTGCTGCTGGGCGGTCTGGTCCTGATCCAGCGCCGCCGCGCCACACAGCCCGCGTTCTGAGGGAGGCGCAAATTGTTCAAAACCATCCTCCTCGCCGTCGACGTCAACACCCCCGAAGGATCGGACCGCAGTGCGCAAGCCGCCATTTCCATGGTCCGCGCTGAGGGGGCGACGCTGCACCTGCTGAACGTGGTGCCTGACACCGGCATGGCCATAGTTGGGGCCTCCATGGCGGCTGACAGTATGAAAAACGCGCTTGCGACCGCGAAATCAGAGTTGGGAGCATGGGCAACAGACACAATCCCGCAGGATGTGACCTGTCACGTCCACGTGGCCGAGGGCACCGTTTATGATCAGATCATCCGCACTGCCAACGCGCTGGACATCGATGCCATCGTGGTGGGCGCCCACCGGCCCGAGTTGAAGGACTACCTGATTGGTCCCAATGCTGCCCGTGTCGCGCGCCACGCCACGCAATCAGTGTTTGTCATCAGGTAGAAAGGACCCCACCCGACCATACGGCATGTGGCGCTGATCAGCGCATCACGAAAGGGTTCGCCATGGGCCTGTCCGACGTGCTGATCCAGGTCGTCTGGGTGCGGGTGTAGTCATAGATGGCGTCCATCCCCGCCTCGCGCCCGTAACCGGATTGGTTGAACCCGCCGAAAGGTGCGATGGGTGACACGGCGCGGTAGGTGTTCACCCAACATATCCCGGCTTTCAGTCGTGCAGATACCCGATGCGCACGCGCCACGTTCTCGGTAAAGACACCTGAGCCAAGGCCGTAGGGCGTGCTGTTGGCAAGCTCTGTCGCCTCTTCCTCGGTGTCAAAGGGCAGAAGGGACATAACGGGGCCGAACATCTCGACCTTGAGCGTTTCGGTGTCGGCTTCAGCGCATTCGACAAGCGTTGGTGCCATGTAGTGTCCGGGACGATCCAGCGGCGCGCCGCCAAAGCGGATATGGGCACCGCCCGAGACCGCTTTGGCAAGGGTCGCTTCGATCTTGCTGACTTGGTCGGCTGTGCAGAGCGGGCCGATCTGCGTGTCAGCCTCCAACGGGTCGCCTATGATGACGGACTGCATCTTTTCCTCGATTTTGGAGGCGACAGCTTCGAAGATGGACCGGTGCACCAGCCCGCGGGTTCCGGCAACGCAGCTTTGCCCCGACGCGCCAAAATTCCCCGCGATCAATCCGTTGGCTGCCCCGTCAAGATCAGCATCCTCGAACACGAGGATGGGGGATTTGCCGCCGAGTTCCAGGGTCGTGACAGCGAAGTTTTCGGCCGAGTTGCGGACCACATGTCGCGCGGTGTCCGGCCCGCCCGTAAAAGCAATTCTGTCAATGTCCGGATGACGCGTCAGCGGAATAGCGCAGTTTTCAGCGTCTCCGGTGATGACGGACACCACGCCCGTGGGGAACCCCGCCTGTTCGATCAAGCGCGCAAACGCAAGCATGGGCGTCGGCGCAATTTCCGAAGCTTTGAGGACAACGGTGCAACCCGCGGCCAGTGCGGGACCAAGCTTGGTCGCCGTGAGAAACATCTGGGCGTTCCAAGGCACAATCGCTGCGACCACACCAATCGGCGCGCGCCTCGTAAACACATGCATGTCGGGCTTGTCGATTGGCAATACCGCACCTTCGACCTTGTCGGCGAGACCGGCGTAGTAGCGATAATAATCCCCCACATAGGCCGACTGGCTGGCCGTCTCTGCAAGAAGTTTGCCACTGTCCGTTGTCTCAAGTCGCCCGATCTCGGTGGCGTTTTCCTCGATCAGGTCGGCAAGTCGGTAAAGCAGTTTGCCCCGCTGCGTCTGCGTCATATCCCGCCATTCAGGATCGTCCAGCGCCCGGCGCGCTGCAAGAATGGCCCGGTCTACATCAGCCTTGGAGGCACATGCGAAGGTTGCCCAATCCTGCCCGTTGGCCGGGTTTTGCGATGCCATCGTCTGCCCTTCTGACCCGTTGGTCCAGGTGCCATCAATGAACAGTTGGAAATGTGGTTTGGCGTTCATCGTGGTCCTCAGGCGAAAGCGGGCATGACATTGTCGATAAAACGCGCGAGCGACGTGCGCTTGCGGTCAAAGCTCATTCCGCTGTCAATCCAGAATGCGTATTCGTCATAGCCAAGCTGCTCGTATTTGCGGATTTTCTCAACCACGTCTGTTGCTGTTCCAATGGTCAGGTCGCGCGCCATGTTTTGGGGTGACATAAGAGTGTTTGCCGCCATCTCCTCATCCGAAAGCGGCGCAATGGCACCTTGGCCAACCGGTCTTTGGTTCTGGAACCAAGCGCCAAAATGGCAATAGAATCGGGAAAGCTCGCGTGCGGCCAGGGCTACGTCTGTGTCATCACTGCCAACGTAGGTATGGTGCAAAAGCATGATCTTAGGCCGCGGTCCATCATAACTGGCGCAAGCCGTATTGAACCGTCCCATAAGTGTCTCGATCTCTTCGATCCCCTGCCAAAGCGGCGTCACCTGGATGTTGAACCCATTGTGGACGCCAAATTCGTGGCTGTTAGGATCGCGCGCCGCGATCCAGATCGGGGGGCCACCTGGCTGTGTAGGCTTTGGCACAGCAGTTGTGGCGGGGAAGCTGAAAAACTCTCCTTCATGCGCGCAATCGCCCTCCCAAAGCTGGGGCAACAGCGGCGCCAATTCACGCATACGCTGTCCGGCCTCCCACGCGTCCATGCCGGGCATCAAACGTTCGTATTCGTAGGAATATGCCCCGCGCGCAATGCCAAGTTCGATGCGGCCGCCGGTCATAAGATCAGCGGAAGCCGCCTCGCCCGCCAGTTTGATCGGGTGCCAAAACGGGGCAATGATTGTGCCTGTCCCCAGCTTGACATTCCTGGTGTGCTGAGAAATTTGCACCAATGACATCAACGGGTTGGGCGCAATGGTGAAGTCCATCCCATGGTGTTCGCCAGTCCAGATGGCGCGCATTCCAGCGTCGTCTGCCATTTTGCACAATTCAATCAGTTCTTCATTCAGACGTTCATGCGATTGATCAGGGACCAAACGCTCCATATGCGCAAAAAGAGAGAACTCCAAAATCAGTTCCTTTCAGAAAGAGAGTGCACATCACCGTCACGCGCATCGCCAATATAAAGCCCAAAACTCTGGGTCTGCGCCTCACTGGCGAAGCGGTGCATCATGTCGGTAATCGGTTGCGAAGCAAAACGCAGGCGCGACAACTCACCAATCGGATGACGCTCAAAACGATCACCCTCAAATGACCGCACCCGCGCTAGGTAGTAAGAACAATGCGTCTGCGCCTCATCGAACACCGAATAGGCCTGACCCAGATCGACCCGCAGGCCAGACGCCTCGACATATCGTGCCAGGTTGCGCCGCAAGGAGCTTCTGTCGTCTGAGACAATATGGGGGAGGTGATATCCTGCAGTCGTCGCTTCCAGCCAGACATCACCGTCCTGCTGGGCAATCGCACCACACAAAACGGAGCGCCCCGCATGTTCGAATACAGCCCGTTCCAGCCCAAGACTGAAGAACTGCCCGTTGGCATAGCCCAGCCCCTGTCCAGAAACATGACAAAACGCGCGCACTTTGCCGATCAGGATCGCGTGATCTCCAGCTTCGATGACCTGATGTGTGCTGCACGAAAAATGCGCAAGCGCGCCATCGATCAACGGATTTCCCAAGCTGTCTTCGTGGTGCGGTGTGCAGGCAAACCGATCCCCTTTATAGCTGGCAAAAGTGCTGGCAACCTCCTCTTGGCCTTCGGCGAGAATGCTAATCGCAAACCGGTTGCAACCGGCGAAATGCTCATAGCTGGACAAAAACTTGCCCGGGCAGACCAGCAACAAGGGGGGATCAAGAGAGACGGAAGTGAAGGAATTTGCGGTGAACCCCACCGGCCTTCCATCGTGGCCCTTCGTGGTGACGACCGTCACGCCTGTCATATAGCTGCCTAATGCAGTGCGCAGCGCATTTGTCCCCCGCGCCTTCATGACCACACCCGGCTGGCAAGCGCCCGGATCGCAGCGGTCACGTCGCGCGCGTGGGTCATTGGCATCATGTGAGCGGCGCCCTCGACAATCAGGGATCGGCCTTGCGGTGAAAGCCTCGCCATTTGATGTGACATATCGGGGGTCGAATTCGGCTCCAAAGCCCCCGTGGCAAAAAGCGCAGGGCACTTCAGGCGTGTCAGTGCGTCTCGGTCCGGGTCGCTCGTGTGTGCAAATGCGGTATAGGCCAGCTTGTATCCAACGGGATCCGCGGCGCGCAGCCACGCGTCACACGCAGACCGTTCCGTCGAAAAGCCTGCGCCAAACCAACGGTCAAGCGTCGGGGTCGGATCGGGCGGCACAACACCATCAAGCTGTGCGGCACGTAACTGAACGGCCTGCGCCGCCGTTGGACTGCGTTCGAACACTGCATTGAGCGCGGCAATACCGCAGACCTTGCTTGGCGCAAGCGCGGCCAATTCAAGCGCCATCAGCGCGCCCATCGAATGCCCGACGACCAGTACGGGTTCCTCAAAGCTATCAAGAACGGGAAGCATCGCGCCCGCATATGCGCGCAATACCATGGGCCCGGCGGGGCGAGGCGCTTCGCCGTGGCCGGGAATATCTGGCGCAACGACGTGGTGGTCCGGGCACAGGGCCTCAATCTGGGCGCTCCACGCTTCGGCACGCAACCCGACCCCATGCAACAGCACAATGGGTCGCCCGTGCCCCGACACAATCGCCGGAAGGCCACCGACCTTAGACCGCTGCAGGGTTATCAAGTTCATGGCCCAACTCTTGCAGGTCTTGGTAGCGGTCGCCGATGCGATGATGTGGTCGACCCGACATCGCTGCCCCCAACACCACGACAACCTCGTCAGCGCGTGGCGCGTCGGGAATCGAAAACTGGATCGTGAGGTAGTGTGACCGACGGCCTGCGTCGTTCTTGTCCATCAACGGCACCATGATGGGCGCGTTGGCCGGACCCCGTGTATTCGTGAAGGCAAGGTAGGACTTTGCGTCCACAGCCTCGCGATAGAAATTTCCAAAACGTAAGGTGTGGATCAGGCCCGAGGCATGTTCAATCTCGCCATCGAGCCCAACAACGGCGGCTTTGCCATAAGCCTCGATGGCCGTGCCACCGCCAGCGAGGGCGATCATGCGATCGCTCATCAATTTGCCGAGTGCAGGACCATATGCTCTGATCTCGGGCCCAAGGTCTTCCACAAAGCGCCCCGCCCACGGATTGCGCATCACAGCGGCGACGGCAAACATCCGCCATGGCCGCTCTGCGACCCGAAAGCCTTCGATCAGGACCTCTTCATCATATGTCACGATCTTGCGTATGTCTGGCGTCATCTCAGTCTCCACCGGGGTGTTGCCAAACACGCTATGACACAGGAATTTTTTGACAAACGAATGAAATATACCCTTAGGTATTAGCAAAGCTAATGATTGAATTGACCCATGGCGAAAACCCTCCCCCCGCTCGGGTGGCTGCGCTCGTTTGAGGCGGCGGCGCGCCATCTGAATTTCACCGCCGCCGCCGAAGAGTTGGGGTTGACGCAATCAGCGATCAGCCAGCAGGTAAAATCGCTTGAGACGCGCCTCGCCGCGCCGCTGTTCACGCGCCACGCCCGCGGGTTGGCACTCACCGACGCCGGAAGGCGCTTGCTGCCAGAAGTCGAGGCGCCACTTCAGGCACTGTCGACGGCGATAAACGGATTGGAAACCGGACACGGTCGGGGGCTTTTGACCGTGGCCACATCGATCAGCGTGGCGCAATGGGTGATCGCACCCAGATTGCGTGGATTTATGGCACGTCTTCCGCACGTCCGGGTGCGGGTTGTGAGCGCGATTTGGCCCGATGATTTCCATTCGACCCGCGCGGACGTCGAGATACGCTTTGGCTCCGCCAAGCAGGTGGGGACAAACGCCGAACAGCTGCTACCTGACCACCTGATCGCCCTGAAATCGCCAAAGCTCCAAGGCGCGCTGCAGGACCTCCCGTTGATCGAGGCAGTTGGAACATCAGCCGGGTGGCAGGCGTGGAGCAAGGAGGTTGGACCCACACCTGCCCCATCCCTGTTCACGGATACCTACGGGATGGCATTGCACTTGGCTGCACATGGCAGCGGGGTTGCTCTGGTCAGTGAGTTTCTGGCAGATCACGCACTGCGGACAGGACTTGTCGAACGTGCGCATCCGGCTTCGATTCCAAGCCTGGAAGGGTATTATCTGTGGGTCGACACGGACAAGCCCGACGCCATAAAGATGCGCGATTGGGTGCTGGAGGTGCTTGAAGGTTCAGCTGTCGAGCGGAATTGAACATGACCGTTCACGAACGCACTGCATACGAGGTCAAAGAAAAACCCCCGACGCGCAGACTCCGGGGGTTTCCAATTTTTGACGATGGCGGCGAAGGCTGTGCACTCGCTCAATAACCGGATATCGATTGCGCCCCAATGAGGCGCAATTGGTTTACCAGTCCTCGCGGACAATGACGCGCGTTTTGATCGGCAGCTTCATCGCCGCCAGACGCAGCGCTTCACGCGCGATGTCGTCATTCACACCGTCGATCTCGAACATCACGCGGCCGGGTTTGACCTTGGCCGCCCAACGGTCGACCGAGCCCTTACCCTTACCCATCCGGACTTCGATCGGCTTGGCGGTCACAGGCACATCGGGAAAGATCCGGATCCAGACCCGGCCCTGACGTTTCATGTGACGCGTCATCGCACGACGTGCAGCTTCGATCTGACGGGCGGTGACCCGCTCGGGCTGCAGTGCCTTCAGGCCGTAGGTGCCAAAGTTCAGGTCAGACCCGCCCTTTGCCTTGCCCTTGATCGAGCCTTTGAACTGCTTACGGAACTTCGTACGCTTTGGTTGAAGCATCTTTCCTCTCCTTTAGCGACGGCCACCGGCACCACGTGGGGCCGGACCGTCCTGGAGTTCTTGGGCCTTGCGGTCACGCGCAGCGGGGTCATGTTCCATGATCTCACCTTTGAAGATCCAGGTCTTGATCCCGATGATGCCGTAAGCCGTCTTGGCCTCTACATGTGCGTAATCGATATCCGCGC
>JBCDEK010000037.1:0-28892 GCA_039179785.1 Pseudomonadota bacterium
GGACCAGAAGGGCATCCTGATCGGCATCTACGAGATCGAGCACCAGCCTATGGCCATGGACGGCGCGCCGTGGACCAACGGGATGGAGCTGTTTCAGGAAGACCTCGACCGGATCGAGACTGAGCTGATGTTGGGCTTTGCCCGCTATCCGTCGGCCGAAATTGTGGGGATCAAGACCTGGGTGAACGGGGCCTTCACCTTCTCGCCCGACGGCAACCCGCTGGTAGGGCCGGTGCCGGGGAAGAAAGGGTATTGGTCCGCCTGCGCCGTCATGGCCGGGTTCCTGCAGGGCGGTGGCGTCGGCAAGTCGCTGGCCGAATGGATGATCGAAGGCGAGCCGGAAACGGATGTCTATGCGATGGACGTGGCCCGATACGGCAAGTTTGCCGAGAACAAGCAGTACATCAAGGAAACCACAGGGCAGTTCTATTCCCGGCGTTTCGTGATGTCCTACCCGAACGAGCAACTGCCCGCCGGGCGTCCGCTCAAGATGGCCCCGGCACATGATGCCATGACCGCCGCCGGGTGCCGCTGGGGATCAAGCTGGGACCTGGAAACGCCGCTCTACTTCGCGCCCTCCGAAGATTTTGAAGAGAACCTGACCCTCAAACGCTCAAACGCGCATGACATCGTCGGGGCTGAATGTCGTAATGTGCGCGAGAATGTGGGTATGGTCGACATCACCGGCTTTTCGCGGTTCGAGGTGACCGGGCCAAACGCCGAAGCGTGGTTGAACCATGTCATGGCGTCCAAGCTCCCCGCACCCGGACGGGCCAAGCTGGCCCCTATGCTGGGCGAAGACGGGCGGCTCAAGGGCGACCTGACCGTGCTCAATTGGGGAGATGGCACGTGGTGGATCATGGGATCCTACTATCTGCGCGCCTGGCACATGCGCTGGTTCGATGACCACATGATGGACGGCGTGACCGTCCGCGATCTGGGCGAAGAGATGTGCGGCTTTGGCCTGACCGGTCCCAATTCGCGCAAGGTGATTGAAAAGCTGTGCCATCAGGATATCGGCGCGCTCAAGTTCATGGGCTGTGGCGACTTTGACGTGGGCATGATCCGGGCACGCGTCGCGCGCATGTCCGTCGCGGGCGAGATGGGGTTCGAAATCAACTGCCGCTGTGGCGACCACGTCAAACTACGCCGGATGCTGCTCGAAGCAGGCGAGGAATTCGGCCTGCAGGAATACGGCTTCAACGCGATGCTGTCGCTGCGACTTGAGAAGTCCTTTGGCATCTGGTCGGCGGAGTTTACCCAAGGCTACACGCCCGGCATGACCGGCATGGATCGCTGGATCGACTGGGACAAGGATTTTGTGGGCAAGGCCGCCGCCCTGGCCGAACGCGATGGCAACGGTCCGACACAGCGGTTGGTCACGCTTGAAGTTGACGCCGATGATGCAGATGCCAGCGGGTACGAACCCGTATGGAAGGGCGACACGCGCGTGGGCTTTGTCACATCAGGCGGCTATGGCCACACCGTGCAGAAGTCGCTTGCCATGGCACTGGTGGACACAGAGGTTGCGGACGAAGGCACAGACCTGAAGGTCCATGTTGTCGGTGTGGAACGGACGGCTAAAGTGATCCCGCCGTCGCCCTATGACCCAACAGGCAAGGCGATGCGCGGATGACCGACCAACCTCGCCGACGCCGCGGACGTGGTGCGCCGCCGCAAAAGGCGCGCACTCCCAACTACCGAAACCTGCGCAACCCGTTCCCACCGATGAAGGTGTTCTCGGACGACCGGATCGCGGCCATGCACGAGGCGTCACTAGACGTGTTGGAGCGGCTGGGGATCAAGGTGCTGTTGCCTGAGGCGCGGGCGCAGTTCAAAGCAGGCGGCGCGCGCGTCGATGACAGCACCGAGATGGTGCATATCGGGCGCGAGATGGTCGAAGCGGCACTAGCAACAGCGCCGAAGTCCTTCCCCCTGATCGCGAGCAATCCCGACCGCAATCTGGTGATGGAGCTTGGCTCCATGATCTTCCAGCCTGGCGCGGGCTGCCCCCACGCCACCGATCTGGAACGCGGGCGGCGACCCGGCACCGAACAGGACTTTCGCGAATTGATCACGCTGACCCAGCACTACGACGTGCTGCACATGATCCCACCGCTGGTCGAGCCGCAGGATGTACCCATCCATCTGCGCCATTACGCCATGCTCAAGGGGCAGATGGAGTTGACAGACAAGGTCCCTTTCATCTTCTCACGCGGCACCGGCCAGGTGGACGAAAGCTTTGAGATGTTGCGCGATTTCCGAGGGCTGTCGGATGCGGACTTCGCTGCCAATTCGCATTGCTACACGATCATCAACACCAATTCCCCCCGTCAGTTGGACATTCCGATGGCGCTTGGGGTCATGGACTTTGCCCGTCACGGCCAAATGGCGATCATCACGCCCTTCACGTTGATGGGGGCCATGGCACCCATCACGGTTGCCGGGGCCATGACGCTCAGCCACGCCGAGGCGCTCGCCGCCATCACGCTCGGGCAATTGGTGAACCCCGGTGCGCCCGTGTGCTATGGCACGTTCACCTCAAACGTGGACATGAAATCCGGCGCGCCGATCTTTGGCACGCCCGAGCATTTCAAGGCCTCGCTCGCAGCTGGGCAGTTGGCGCGCCATATCGGATTGCCCTGGCGCTGTGCGTCCGGGTCGGCGGCCAACCTTGGTGACGTGCAGGCGGCCAACGAAACCCAGTTCGGGACGTGGGGCTGCTTGCTGGCCGGGGCGACGGTGACCCTGCATTCCGCAGGGTGGCTCGAGGGGGGGCTGACCATCTCCTACGAAAAACTCGTGACGGATGTTGAGGTCTTGCAGATGGTGGCCGAACTGTGCGCCACGACGCCCGCAGACGACGCCGAGATCGCAATGGACGCGCTGGAAGAGGTGCAACCGGGTGGCCATTTCTTTGGCGCGGCCCACACCATGGAACGCTATGCGACTGAATTCTATGAGCCTGTTGTGGCCGACTTCGCCAATTTCGGCACGTGGGAAGAACGCGGCAGCGTCGATGCCACCACCCGCGCCACCGACATCTGGAAAGGAATCCTGCGCGACTTCACCCCGCCCACGACCAACGAGGCACGGCTGGAGGCCCTGCACACCTACATCGCCGACCGCACCGCAGCGGGCGGCTGCGCGCCCGAAAACTGATGGCGGCACCGCTTCTGCACAGGGACGACCCGGACAAGGCTCCCTTGATCGGCAATATTAAGGTCACGCGACAGGACTGGCTGAATGCAGCGCTTGCGGTTCTGAAGCAGGGCGGGGTCGAGACTGTAAAGGTGGCAGATCTGGCTGCGACGCTGCAAGTGTCACGCTCCAGCTTCTATTGGTATTTCACGAACCGGACCGACTTGCTGAACGCGCTGCTCGCGCATTGGCAAAACACCAACACGGCGGCGATGGTGGCACAGGCCAACGCGCCCGCCCGAACCATCACCGAAGCCTGTTGCAACATCTTTCGGTGCAACATCAACACCGCCCTGTTCGACAATCGCCTCGACTTTGCGGTCCGGGACTGGGCGCGGCGCTCTGCCCGCGTGAATGACGTGCTGAAGGCAGGCGACGATGCGCGGCTTGCGGCCCTCACCGGGATGTTCACGCGCTTCGACTACCCGCCGCTCGAAGCCACGGCGCGAGCGCGCGTGATCTACTACATGCAGCTCGGCTATGACGACGCGAACCTGGGCGAAACCATAGAACAACGTCTTGCCATGGTGCCCGGTTACTTGGTGGCGTTTACGGGTCAAACGCCGCTGGACGCAGAAATCACCGCTTTCGCCGACTACGCACGCACAGTTACGCAGACCAGCCTGCGCGCTTGACCTTTCCGGGGAATAGTTATGTCGTATGACAAGTCTCGGGGAAGGGTGTCATGCGCACACAGGTCGTCATTATCGGCGGCGGGCCGTCTGGCCTGTTGCTTGGCCAGCTTCTGCACAAGGCCGGGATCGCATCCATCGTGCTCGAGCGGCAGTCGCGCGCCCATGTCCTGGGCCGCATTCGGGCCGGCGTTTTGGAGCGCGGTCTCGTGGACCTCATGGGGCAGGCCGGTGTCGATGCACGGATGAAATCAGAGGGTTTTGTGCATGACGGCACGCTGATCGCCTATGAAAACGACATGTTTCGCGTGGATTTCGCGGCTCACACCGATGCCACCGTTCTGGTCTATGGTCAGACCGAACTGACCCGTGACCTATACAACGCGCGCGACGCGACCCAAGGCGACACGCGCTTCGAAGTCGAGAATGTGGTGATCCACGATGCCGATACCGATGCACCCTTTGTCACCTTCTCTCAGCACGGGGCAGATCATCGCATCGCTTGTGATTTCGTCGCGGGCTGCGATGGGTTTCACGGCGTCAGTCGCAAGACCATTCCCGCGGATGTCCGACAGGAATACGAAAAGGTGTACCCGTTCGGATGGCTGGGCATTCTGTCCGAAACGCCCCCGGTCAATGACGAGTTGATCTATGCCAATTCGGACCGCGGCTTTGCCCTATGCTCGATGCGAAACGCCAATCTAAGCCGGTACTATATTCAATGTGAGACATCGGAAAATCCGACCGACTGGACGGATGACGCCTTTTGGGACGAACTGCGTCGGCGCATTCCGCCGCAGGTTGCCGAGGTGATGGTAACCGGCCCCAGCATCGAGAAATCCATCGCACCGCTGCGCAGTTTTGTGTGCGAACCGATGCGGTGGGGCCGTCTGTTTCTGTGCGGTGATGCCGCCCACATTGTGCCACCCACCGGTGCCAAGGGGCTGAACACGGCCGCATCCGACGTGCATTACCTCAATCAAGGGCTGCGCCAATTCTACGGCGATGGCGACAGCGAAGGGATCGATCGCTATTCCGACCGCGCCCTTGCCCGCGTGTGGAAAACCCAGCGCTTTAGCTGGTGGTTTTCAACGCTGATGCACCATTTCCCGGGCCAGACCGAATTCGACAAAAAGATGCAATTGGCCGAACTGGCCTTGCTGCGCGACAGCCCGGAGGCTCAAGCCGCGATGGCGCTCAACTATGTCGGACTACCCCTGTAGTATAAGTCGGCCAAGCCCCATCACCACAATCAACAAAATCTGGACAAAACAGATACTTCACAGCCGGATCAAGACAGAGGGTGGCCACCATGGGCAAAAGGACATGGCCATCACTTGTTGCTTATCCGCCGTGACATCTGACTTCAAAAGGCTAGGCGCTGCTCCGAAACTGTGCTGCGACCCGTGGTTTCCTCAAACGTCCTGTTTCGCATGATCGGTACCCCCTTGCTTGCACAAGGTAGCCCGCACGACAAAAGCCGAAGGCAAGCCTTGTCTGCTCCCCCTTTCGCAGAATGCCGCAGCCGTTTGGAACATCCTTCGCGCATATGGCTCTCTGTGCGCAGTTCGACTGTCTCACCTTCGAGAGCAAACCCGAGCAGGGCTTTCTCTGGTTTGGGTCGGTCTTGCCGGATCCAGCTGTTCAGGATCTGAGTGTCTGGCCCGAAGTTTGGAGCAAAAAGCTGACTGGTCAAAGCGACACACTCGCTTCCGCAAGGCGCCCGACGGGGCCCAGCATATCTCCACCTCAAAAGCCCCAGACGGTGGCGGGGCGGAGGGGTCACATCTCAACCACCCCGCGGCGTTCGTGCCATAAACGCCACCGCCGCCCGTGCCAGATCGGGCCCGATATCTTCCTGCAGAAAGTGCCCCGCCCCGTCGAATATCACGTGATCCTGCGCCGCCGCCCCGGGCATCAGGCGTTGAAACACCTTTTCCACCCCCGCCATCACCTTGTCCTGTGCCCCAAACGCGGTCAGGACCGGCAACTCCAGGCCAGACAGAACCTGCCATGCCGCCCGGTTTGGCCCGGTGGCCGGATCGTCTGGGCCATCGGGCACCAGCATCGGGAACACCCGCGCCCCCGCCTTATAGCTCTCATCGGGGAAGGGCGCATTGTAGGCGGCAATCTCGGCGTCGGTCAGCTTGCTCTCGGTCCCGATATAGACAATGCGTCCGGCATCGAACGGGTCAACCGTCTGGGAAAAATCGCGCCACAGGCGGAACGCGTCGCTCATGGGCTGATCACCCGTCGGCAGCGCAGTATTGGCCACCACCAGACGCACAAAGCGTTCGGGCATCGCGGCCAACAGGCGCAAGCCGATCAAGCCACCCCAGTCCTGGCACAACAGCGTAACACCGGTGGCGTCCACCTGCCGCAGCCAATCGCTCATCCAGTCCACATGCCGCTGATAGCTGTAATCGGATCGCTGAACCGGCTTGTCCGACCGGCCAAAGCCCACCAGATCAGGCGCCAGCACGCGATACCCGGCCTCCACGAAAACCGGCACCATGTTGCGATACAGATAGCTCCACGTTGGCTCGCCATGCATCAGCAACACGATCTCACCGTCGCGCGGTCCCTCGTCCAGGTAGTGGACGCGCAAGGATCCGCCTTCGGTGTCATCCACGTCAACATAGTTCGGTGCGAAATCGTAGTCGGGCAAGCCCTCAAACCGGGCGTCGTCGGTGCGCAGCGTGTCCATGTCAATCCTCCGTATGCGGGCCCTCAGACTAGCGTGCGGATCGTGCGCCTGTATACCAAACCTGTGCGCGAATGCGGATAGGTGCGGGTGCGCGCCGCACCTATCTGTTCAAGGGCAAGGAGAGGATCAAAATGACCGCCACAGTCCCCGCCGACACGACCGTCGGCCACATCCACCTCAAAGTCTCCGACCTCGAACGCGCCATCGGTTTCTACCGCGACGTGCTTGGTTTCACGCTGACCCAACGCTACGGCGATCAGGCCGCCTTTCTGTCTGCTGGCGGCTATCACCACCATATCGGTTTGAACACCTGGCACTCCCGCGGCGCGGGCCCCGCCCCCGAACGTGCGGCAGGTCTCTACCATGTTGCGTTTCTCCTTCCCGATCGTGCCTCGCTGGGCGCCGCGTTGCAGCGCGTGCTCGATCACGGCACACCGCTCGATGGCGCGGTGGATCATGGGGTGTCCGAAGCCGTCTATGTCCGCGACCCCGACGGCAACGGGATCGAACTTTACCGGGACAGGCCCGCCGCCGACTGGCCGCGCGACGCCGACGGCGATCTGGTCATGGTGAACGACCCGCTCGACGTGCCCGCGCTGCTGGCAGAGGGTGCGGCATAAGTGCGCGTATTAACCATATTTTGCGGGCACTGAGGCAAGGCACGATCAAAATATGCAGTTTTCGGTCCAAATTGTGCACTTTGCCAAAATTGGCCCGAAATCGCCCCGGAATGCCCCCGGGATCGCGATTTGAAAATGTGCAGTTTGCGATCTGAACTGTGCAGTTTCAGCCGGACGCGCCGTTTTGGCAGCGCTTCTCGTCGCCCGAAACCTGTGGTTAACGCACCGCACGCCCCATGGACAACCCCGGCACCCTTCGCCACCTTGGGCCCAAATCGGAGGACCAGATGAGCACCGGATTTTACTGGGACGAACGCACCATGTGGCACGGCGGCGGCGACTATGCCTTTACCGTGCCTTTGGGCGGACTGGTGCAACCGCTCGCCGCCGGGGGCCTGCCCGAAAGTCCCGAAACCAAGCGCCGGATGAAGAACCTGATGGACGTGACCGGGCTGACACGTGATCTGCATATCACATCGGCTGACGCGGCCACGACGGACCAGCTGCTTTGCGTGCATCCATCTGAATATTTGAATGAATTCAAGGCGCTATCCGATACATCAGGGGGCGAGATCGGTCACCATGCGCCCTTCGCCAAAGGTGGATATGACATCGCGGCACTGGCCGCAGGCCTCACGACTGCTGCCGTCGACGCAGTGCTGAAGGGTGATCACGAAAACGCCTATGCGCTGACGCGCCCCCCGGGGCATCACTGTGAAGCGGCACGCCCCATGGGCTTCTGTCTGATGGCAAACATCGCCATCGCCATCGAAGCGGCCAAGGCGA
This sequence comes from Pseudomonadota bacterium, assembly GCA_039179785.1. Classification (GTDB taxonomy): domain Bacteria; phylum Pseudomonadota; class Alphaproteobacteria; order Rhodobacterales; family Rhodobacteraceae; genus Tateyamaria. The sequence continues at coordinate 7,947 of JBCDEK010000037.1, forward strand.
CGCGCCCCGACTTGAAAGTGGCCGTTCTCGACTGGGATGTGCATCACGGCAATGGCACGGAATCCATCTTCTATGACCGCCCGGATGTGCTCACCATTTCACTGCACCAGGAGGGGAATTATCCCTTGGAAACCGGTCACTTAGCGGATCGGGGCACAGGTTCTGGAGAGGGCGCAAACCTCAATCTTCCCTTGCCCGCAGGCGCAGGTCACACCGCCTATCTTCACGCCATGGACAGGGTGGTGACACCCGCCATCGCGGCGTTCGATCCCGACCTCATCATCGTTGCCTGCGGGTTCGATGCGGCCGCAATCGACCCTATGGCGCGGATGCTCGCCACGGCCGAGACGTTCCGGGAAATGACGCTTAAAATCAAGGCGTTGGCCGAGCGTATCTGCGATGGCAAGCTGGTGCTCAGCCACGAGGGCGGGTACTCCGAAGTCTATGTCCCCTTCTGCGGCCACGCGACGCTAGAGGCGCTGTCGGGCAGCCGCATCACTGCCCCCGATCCCATGGCCCGCGCCCTGAACACGCGCCAACCCGGCCCCCGGTTTGACGCCTTCCTGCGCGCGGAAATTGACCATATGGCTCAAAAACTTAACCTCTAACCCCTTGACGTCGCAGCCTTTCGCCACGACATGACTTTCAACATGTAAAAAGGCGTAACATATGCCCCCACGCAACCAAGCCGCCCTGGATTTTCTGCTCACCCGCCGCTCGCGCCCGGCCAAGACGCTGGCCGAACCGGTCCCGGATCGCGCCACGCTCGAACATCTTCTGACCGCCGCCGCCCGCACGCCGGATCATGGCAAGCTTGAGCCCTGGCGCTTTATCGTGCTGGGCAAAGGGGCCATGCCGCGCCTCGCTGACGCGGTGACCGCGCGGGGCAAGGCGCGCGGCCTCGACGCCGAGCAGATCACCAAGGGGCGCGCCCAGTTCGATCAGGGGCACCTTGCCGTCGCGGTGATCGAGATTGATCGCCGTTCTGAAAAAATTCCAACGATTGAAATGACTTACTCGGCGGGCGCTGTCTGCCTGTCGCTTGTGAACGCAGCCCTTGCGGCGGGCTGGGGGGCCAATTGGCTCAGCGGATGGCCCAGTCACGACCGCGGCTTTATGACCGATGCTCTGAACCTCGCCGACAACGAACGTATCGCCGGTTTCATCCACATCGGTACCGAAACTTCTGCCCCGCCGGACCGCCCCCGCCCTGACGTGCCCGCCCTCACGACATGGGTCGACGCATGATCCTCACGGCGTTCTTTTCTGCACTCGGCCAAATCAGCGACCCGCGATTCCGGCGCGTGCTGCTGCTGGGCATCGCCCTGACCATCGCCCTGCTTGTGGCGGCGACATCGGGGTTTGTCTGGCTGATCGGATGGCTCACGGCCGGTGGCGTGTCGCTCCCATGGATCGGTACTGTCACATGGCTGGGTGACATTATCACCTGGAGTTCGTTCTTTCTGTTCCTGGTGCTGTCGGTCTTCCTGATGATGCCGGTGGCGTCAGCCATCACATCAATTTTTCTGGATGAGGTCGCGCAAGCCGTTGAAGACAAACACTATCCTCATCTACCGCCGGCACAGAAAATTCCCTTTGGCGACGCTGTCGTTGATACGGTCAACTTCCTCGGGGTGCTGATCGGCGCCAACATTCTGGCGCTGATCCTCTATCTGTTCTTTGCGCCCGCGGCCCCGTTTATTTTCTGGGGATTGAACGGATTTTTGCTGGGGCGGGAATATTTCACCCTGGCCGCGATGCGCCGGGTGGGGCGGGCGCAAGCCAAGGATTTGCGGCGCGCCCAAACTGGCACCATCTGGCTGGCGGGCACACTGATGGCCATCCCGCTGTCCGTGCCGCTGGTGAATCTGCTGATCCCGATCATCGGAGCCGCGACATTCACCCATATTTTTCATGCGGTTACAGTGGTTCAAGCGCCCGGTCAAAGAAGTTCATATCGTCCAGACTGATCACCCCGGACAAGATGACCCCGGCGATCACGATCCACAAAACAAGGGCAACCCAGGTCACGATCCAGGCCTTGCGCCGTGTGTGATGATGCTCTGGCGCACCTGCATGCGTGCCCGGTTCGACCTCGCCCAGATCGCCCTGTGTCTGCACTTTGATGGGCAGCGCAATCAAAAAGCACAGCCACCAGATCACGGCATAAAGAACAAGCGCAGAGGTGATCCCCATCAGACCTGCTCAAGTTCGGTCAGTGTGCCGTTCATGTCTTTGGGATGTAGGAATAAAACCGGTTTCCCGTGCGCTCCGATCTTGGGTTCGCCATCGCCCAGGACGCGCAAACCGCTGGCTTTGAGATGGTCGCGGGCCGCGATGATGTCCTCGACTTCGTAGCAGACATGATGAATGCCACCGGCCGGGTTCTTGTCCAGAAATCCCTGAATGGGGGAGTTGTCGCCCAGCGGATACAGCAATTCGATCTTTGTGTTGGGCAGTTCGATGAAAATCACCGTGACCCCGTGATCCGGTTCATCCTGCGGCGCGCCCACATTGGCCCCCAGTGCGGTGCGATATTGGGCTGCGGCGGCGTCAAGGTCAGGCACCGCGATGGCAACGTGGTTCAGGCGACCGATCATGTTCTGGCTCCGGATTTTTGGCGATGTGCGCCCTTATCGCGAAGGATCAAGCCATGCGCAATGCGGCGTTAACGCGCTGTTAGGCATGGGGCCGTAACCATGAGTCGCAAGAGATTTTGGAGGATCTGATGGACACGACGGACCCGTTCAAACCAACCTACCCGACCCCGACGTCGATGCGCCCGTTGCTGGGCCTGACCGTGCTGGTGATCGAAGACAGCCGATATGCCTGCGAAGCGATGCGCTTGTTGTGCCTGCGCAGCGGCGCTCGCATCCGGCGTGCGGACACGATGCGCGCTGCCCGGCGTCATTTGCAGGTCTATCGCCCGTCCGTGGCAATCATTGACCTGGGGTTGCCTGACGGGAACGGGGCTGACTTGATCCAGGAACTGACCACGGCGGCGCAACGCCCCGATGTTGTTCTGGGTATTTCAGGCGATGCAGACAGCGAAGGCCGCGCGCTTGCAGCGGGCGCCGACGGGTTCCTGGAAAAGCCCTTGGTTTCGCTGGCCAGTTTTCAGGAGGCCATTCTGAGCCAACTGCCGGAAGACCGCCAGCCCCTTGGCCCACGATCGCTGCCCGACGGGGAGGTTGAGCCTGATCCCATTGCCTACCGTGATGATATGGTGCACGTCGCCGATGTGTTGGAAGAGGCGCAGGATACGCGCACGTTGGACTATGTCGTTCAATTCCTGGCCGGGGTCGCACGCAGTGCGCAGGATGATGAACTGCTGCAAGCCACGGACGCGCTGGCCGCAAAACGTGCCCAGGGCGATGCAACGGCATCGGAAACCGCGGTGATTGCCGGCCTGGTGCAAGACCGCCTTGCGGAAAAGATCGCGATCTAGGGGCCGCTCAGCATTGGATCATCCGCCACGCGCACAAGACGGGTAAGATCGGACAATCGTTCGATCTGATCACCGTCAGCGTCAAAATTTTCATCAGTCAGCCACGCGTCAAACGCCACTTTGAGTGCGGGCCATTCGCCATCGATTGCAGCAAACCAGGCCGTATCGCGGTTACATCCTTTGACGACAGCGGCTTGGCGGAACACGCCCTCATAGCTCAACCCCAGACGTTGCGCTGCACGTCGCGATCCACGGTTCAGGGCGTTGCATTTCCATTCAAAACGTCGGTAGCCCGCCTCAAAGGCCCATCCCATCATCACATACAAGGCTTCGGTGGCTGCACGTGTTTTCTGCAAGGCGGGGCTGAAGTTGATGTGCCCCACTTCAATACTGCCCGCAGCAGGCGCGATGCGGAGAAAGCTGGCCACTCCTTCGTAGAGACCGGTGCCCTCATTGAAAACGGCATAGAACTGCAGGCTGGGATCCTGCTCCATGTCGCGCACCCATCGGTGATACTGCGCTGAGGAGGAGAACGGTCCATAGGGCATGTAGTCCCAGACATGGTCGTGCCCGACATAGGCCCGAAACAGCAGCGCCGCGTGTACCTCCGCGCGCAGCGGTTCGAGCCGCACATGGGTGCCGCGCAGGATATCGGTTGCGTTCGGGGTGGGCGGAGGCATCCAATTCGGGACGGGGGCTCCATTCAGAGTATGTGTCGCAGTCATGCCCGGACGTTAGGCAAGGACAGGCGCAAGGCCAAGGGGCTTCGCCGTCGCTACAGGATCAAGCCGGGGTCCTGGCCCATGTCGAGGCCTGGAAACACCGTACGTTCAAATGTGCTCCGATCCAGCCCCGTCAGGCCGCGCATCACCCAGGCGGCATGCGCTCTCACGTCGCCTGTCGGCATCAGATCACGATCCTGATACAACTGCTGCGCACCCAGGCCGGGCCAATCTCCGTGCACTTTGCCGCCATTGACCGCGCCGCCCGCCATAATCATCAGTCCACCTGTCCCATGATCGGTCCCGCCCGTCCCGTTTTCGCGTGCGGTGCGCCCGAACTCTGTCATCGCGACAATGGCTGTCTTGGCCCAGATGCTGCTGCCCATGGTGTCCTGCAACGTCAGCAGGGTGTCCGACAGCCGTGACAGGGCGCGGCCAATACTGCGCGTCTGCGCTCTGTGAGTGTCCCAGCCATTCAGGGAAAAGGCAGCGATACGTGCCTCATCGGACAGCCGTTGCGCAGCGAACTTCGCGATCTCGATGTGGCGTCCCTTGTCGCGGGGGCCGTCATGCTCTGCCATTTGCGACAAGATTTGCGCCTCGGACAGTGCTGCATGCAGGGCGGGATCGGATTCGGTCACCAATTCCAGCAGATTGATGGCCTGCGAGCTGAGGTTTAGTTCGGCCTCTGGCGACCAGTTTGCCACCTCTGCGGCCCCCTGCAGCACGCGCATGTCACCGCGCCCGACCGTATAGGCCGTGCGGGATGTGACCCCCGGAACGACCTGCAGCATCCGGTTCAGCCAGCCATCCCGCACACCCGCAAGCGTGTGAGTGCCGGCTTCGAGCAAGTCCTGCCCATCGAAATGGCTGCGCTTGTCGCGATAGGGGGTCGACACCGCGTGAATAAAGCCCAGTTGACCGGCGCGCCACATCGGCATGAGCGGGGCAAGATCGGGATGTAATGCGAAATAGCCATCAAGATCGTGTGCACCGCGATCAGGCCCCCCGGTCAATGATCCGCGCAATTGGGCAAGCGCGGGGTCTCCGTAGGGTTGCACCACGTCCAAACCGTCCATGCCGCCGCGCAGGATAATCACCACCAGCCGCGTGTCCCATGGCGCGGCCGCAAAGCTGACAGGTGTCAAAAGTGGGCTCGCTGCCAGGGAGCAGCCCACGAACCCTGAACGTGCCAAGAAGTCTCTCCGAGAGATCGAAGCTGTCATCTCCCCTCCTATCTGCGCTGGAATGCGGGGGACATAAGGACGATGCCAATCGCCTCGGATCGGCTTTCTGCTGCGGCGGCGGCAAAGCGGACGGCGTCACCGGCAAACCCGCCAAGGGCAGCGTCAACAAACCCCCGCGGATCAGGCAAGTCTTGCGTCAGTTTTTGCGGTGTCGACATGGCCCAGGACACCCTTTCGGCCACGCTGTGCGGTGTGATCCAGGCCGTATCCTCTTCAGCCCAGCCATCGGGACCCAGGGGGCGCTCCCATGCCTGGCCCATGCGCACCAGCGGGGCCATGACCCAACGGCGCAGCCACTTTTCCTGGCGGCCCTCGAAGTGATCTGTCGGAACACCCAATGCCCGCCCGGCAGAGGAGATGAAGTCGATAGGTGGTTTGACGTTCGACAAGGGTGTTCGCCATGATGCCGGATGCTCAAGCAAGGTCTGATAGAGCGGCATCAACGCCCCCCCGTGCGACAGATACGCCCCTTCGAGCGCATCGATCAGATCCGGGTCAGGTGTATCTGATGTAAAATGCACGGCGAGCTTTTGTGCCAGATGGCGTGCGGTGGCCGGGTGCGCCGCCAGATCACGCAGGACGGCGCGGATTTCGCTCAGGTTCGCTTCGGCGCCGTAGGACACGCCCAAGACGGTTTCGGCCCCCGGCTCCGCGAAATCCTTGCGAAACTTGAAACCGTTTCGCGCATTGAACGTGAGGCCGGTGAACAATTCGGCAAGTTGGGTCACATCACGTTGCGAATAGGGGCCATCAACCCCCAATGTGTGCAGTTCCAAAACCTCACGCGCCAGGTTTTCGTTCAACCCCGAAGGCTTATCCGGCCCGCGCCTGACAGCGCGCACGCTATTCGGACCCATCGACCGGGTTTGATCGAGATAGTCCAACATCAGCGGATGCATCACCGCCGACTGCAAAAGGTCTTCGAACCGACTGGCGATAAATGGGCGAATGGCATCTTCGATATAGGGTGAGGTGCCGCGCCGGACGACGCCCTGCCTGCCCATTGCGGTGAAGTGATCAGCCCAAAATGCCACAAGGCGCTCGCGAAAGGCGGTCGGTGTGTGGGCGCGCCGCAGCAATGTCTGCCCCAGCCATCCCGCCATGGCGACCCGCGCCTGCCGGTTCAGAACGTTGCGCTGTTTGCGGGCCTGTTCGGCCCGTGCGGTTCCACGATTGTCGCGACGAATCTTACGCTGTTTTTGCGCAGCCACCATGCGCGTTCGAAACCGTGCGAAGTCTTCGATCGGAAAGGTGGTTTGAACTGCATCCGGTCCTGTGATCCCGTCCAGCATCTGCGCCAGACTATGTGGCGGGTCAACCATCGGTGACAGGCCATAGCCAAAGCGGATTTCCGCAAGTTCGGGATTAAACGTGCGCAAGTGTGCGACCCTCGTGCCAGTTGATCACGGGGTGAATATAGCATTGACCGCCCCCGGTTTCACGGGGCGGTCAATGCATCTGTGCGATTGCTTGCCTAGTCTTGCGGGATGACGCGCAGGCCCAGTTCCATCAATTGGTCGCTGGTGGGGTCGCTTGGGGCTTGCATCATCAGGTCCTCGGCGCGCTGGTTCATCGGGAACAGGATCACTTCGCGGATATTCTGCTCGCCCGCCAGCAGCATCACGATCCGGTCGATACCTGCGGCACACCCTCCGTGCGGTGGGGCGCCATATTGAAAGGCGTTGACCATGCCGCCAAACCGTTTGCGCACTTCCGCCTCGTCATAGCCTGCGATTTCAAACGCTTTGAACATGATCTCGGGCCGGTGGTTCCGAATGGCACCCGACACCAGTTCATAGCCGTTGCAAGCAAGGTCATATTGATAGCCCAGCACCTTGAGCGGATCGCCCTGCAGTGCTTCCATCCCACCTTGGGGCATGGAGAAGGGGTTATGCTCAAAGTCGATCTTGCCGGTTTCCTCGTCCGCCTCGTAGATCGGGAAATCCACGATCCAGGCAAAAGCAAAGCGGTCTTCGTCGATCAGCTTGAGTTCTTCGCCAATCACGTTGCGCGCACGGCCCGCGATGGCCTCGAACGCCTTCGGCTTACCACCAAGGAAGAAGGCTGCGTCGCCCACACCAAGGCCAAGCTGCTGGCGGATGGCTTCGGTGCGCTCGGGGCCGATGTTCTTGGCCAGCGGTCCGGCGGCTTCCATCCCTTCGCCTTGATCGCGCCAGAAGATGTAGCCCATGCCGGGCAGCCCTTCCTTCTGCGCATAGGCATTCATCCGGTCACAGAACTTGCGGCTGCCGCCCGTGGGCGCAGGAATGGCGCGGATTTCTGTGCCGTCCTGTTCGAGCAGCTTGGCAAAGATCGCAAAGCCCGAGCCCCGGAAGTGATCGGACACGACCTGCATCTTGATCGGGTTGCGCAGGTCGGGCTTGTCGGACCCGTACCATAGTGCGGCGTCGCGATAGCTGATCTGTTCCCATGTCTGGGGAGCACAGACGGTTTTGCCACCGCCAAATTCTTCGAAAACACCTGCGATCACCGGCGCGATGGTGTCGAACACGTCCTGCTGGGTGACAAAGGACATCTCCATATCAAGCTGGTAGAAGTCGGTGGGCGAGCGGTCGGCGCGCGGGTCTTCGTCGCGGAAACAGGGCGCGATCTGGAAATACTTGTCAAAGCCAGACACCATCAGCAATTGCTTGAACTGCTGGGGCGCTTGCGGCAGCGCATAGAACTTGCCGGGATGCAGGCGAGAGGGCACCAAAAAGTCGCGCGCGCCTTCCGGCGACGATGCGGTGATGATCGGCGTCTGGTACTCGCGGAATGCCTTGTCCCACATGCGCTTGCGGATCGATGCAACCACATCGCTGCGCAGCTTCATGTTCTCCTGCATCTTGTCGCGGCGCAGGTCGAGATAGCGATAGGTCAGGCGGGTTTCTTCGGGATATTCCTGATCGCCAAACACCATCAGGGGGAGTTCGGCGGATTGGCCCAGCACTTCCATATCGCGGATGAACACCTCGACCTCGCCCGTGGGGATCTTGGGGTTGATCAGGCTTTCGTCCCGCGCCTTGACGTTGCCGTCAATGCGGATGCACCATTCACTGCGCACCTTCTCGACCTCGGAAAACACCGGGCTGTCTGGGTCACACAGCACTTGCGTCACGCCGTAGTGGTCGCGCAGGTCGATGAACAGGACGCCGCCGTGATCACGCACGCGGTGCACCCATCCCGACAGACGCACGGTATCACCCACATTGGCCGACGTCAGCGCGGCGCAGGTATGAGAGCGGTAAGCATGCATGGCGGTGTCCCTTCGGGGCTGCGGTATTGATCGGCGCAGATACACCGGGCAGGGGGTGGAAAGTCAAGGCGACAAAGCCCTTAGCCCCATGTTACCAACGACAAAAAGGGAGGGTCAGATGGACGACAAATGGGCCAAAGGCATGGGCGTGCGCCGGGCGGTGCTGGGTGACGCCCATGTGGACCGGGCCGAGGCGGTCAAAACGCCGTTCGATGCGCCATTTCAAGAGCTGATCACCGAAGGGGCCTGGGGCACGGTGTGGGCATCCGATGCGATCAGCTTGCGCGAGCGGTCGATGCTGACCCTGGCGTTGCTTGCAGCAACGGGCAACTTTGAGGAAATACCGATGCACATCCGCGCTACAGCGCGCACCGGGGCCAGCAAGCAGGACGTCGCCGAAGCGTTCCAGCACGTGGCGATCTATGCGGGCGTGCCCTGCGCCAATCGGGCCCTTAAAATCGCCAAGGAGACCTTTGCCGACATGGAGAGTGAGCAATGACGGGTGCGCCGCTTTTCCACCGTGATCGCGCCTGGCATCCCAAAGCGTATGCGCCCGACTACAAGACCAGCGTTGTACGGTCGCCGCAAAAGGCATTGGTGTCGATGAACACGACACTGAGCGAAGAGACCGGCCCGGTGTTTGGCCATGACATGTTGGGCGCGCAAGACAACGACCTGATCCTGAATTTCGCCAAGCCAGGGGATATGGCGTTGGGGCAGCGGATCATCGTGCATGGGCGGGTGCGGGACGAAAATGGGCGCGGCGTGCCCAATGCGCTGCTCGAAATCTGGCAGGCCAATGCCGGGGGCCGGTATCGCCACGCCAAAGAGGGGTATCTTGCCCCGCTTGATCCGAATTTCGGCGGGTGTGGCCGAACGATGACGGCTGAGGATGGCAGCTACAGCTTTCGCACTATCAAGCCGGGGGCTTATCCGTGGCCCAATGGCGTGAATGACTGGCGCCCTGCCCATATCCATTTTTCGGTCTTCGGGCACAGCTTTGGTCAACGCCTTATCACGCAAATGTACTTTGAGGGCGATCCGCTTATTCCGCTGTGCCCCATCGTGCGTACGATCAGTGATCCTGACGCGGTGTCGCAACTCATCGCGCCGCTCGACATGAACAACACGGTTCCCATGGACGCCCGTGCCTACAAGTTCGACATTGTGCTGCGCGGTCGCCGGTCGACCATGTTCGAGAACCGGATGGAGGGGAACTGATGCAAAGGCTGACCCACCTCAAGGAAAGCCCATCGCAGACCGCAGGGCCTTATGTGCATATCGGTTGTGTGCCGAATGCCTGCGGGATCAGCGGTGTGTATGACAGCGACCTTGGATCAAACATGGTCAATGAACAGACCAAGGGCGAAAGGATAACGGTGACCGGCGCGGTTTTTGATGGAACGGGCACGCCACTCAGGGACGCGCTGGTGGAAATCTGGCAGGCGGATGCCGATGGCCTTTATGCCAATGGCGACCCGCGTGGATCGGGGGACCCGGACTTTGCGGGCTGGGGTCGCGCGGCGGCTGATCATGACACCGGTGTTTGGACCTTTGAGACGATCAGACCCGGCGTGGTGCCCTTCCCCGATGGCCGCAGGATGGCCCCGCATATCTCTTTCTGGATCGTGGCGCGGGGGATCAATATCGGCCTGCAGACGCGCATGTACTTTCCGAATGATCCAATGCTTGCCGACGACCCGTGGCTGACCCGTATCGAACATCAGAACCGTGTGCACACATTGATTGCCAAGGAAAAGACACCAACGACCTTCCAGTTCGATATCCATTTGCAAGGGCCAGACGAAACGGTCTTTTTCGACGTTTGAAAACGACAAAACGCGGGCCCTTTCAGGCCCGCGTTTCCGTCCAGTCTTGACCAGTTACAGCAAATCGAAGCGATCGGCGTTCATCACCTTGGTCCACGCAGCGACAAAGTCATGCACGAACTTCCCGGCATTGTCGTCCTGGGCGTAGACCTCGGCGTAGGACCGCAGGATCGAGTTCGAGCCAAAGACGAGATCAGCGCGGGTCGCGGTGAATTTCTTTTGTCCCGAGACGCGATCACGCAGTTCGTACAGGTCATCTTTGACCGGGTGCCAGCTTAGGGACATGTCCGTCAGAGTGACAAAGAAATCCTGGGTCAATTGGCCAACACGGTCGGTGAAGACACCATGGTCCGTCCCGCCATAATTGGTGCCCAATACGCGCATCCCGCCCAAAAGCACGGTCATTTCCTGCGCGTTCAGACCCAACAACTGCGCGCGGTCCAGCAGCATCTCTTCGGTGCTGATCGCCAGATTCGGCTTGGCAAAGTTGCGGAACCCATCGGCATGCGGCTCAAGAACGTCAAAGCTGTCTGTGTCCGTCATCTCGTCCGTGGCATCACCACGACCGGGCGAAAACGGGACGGTCACCGCGACGCCCGTCGCCTTTGCCGCAGCTTCGATTGCAACGTTGCCCGCCAACACGATAACGTCGGCCACTGATGCACCCGCCGCGTCAGCGATGGGCTCAAGCACGGCGAGCACAGCTTCAAGCCGGTCGGGTTCATTGCCTTCCCATGTCCGCTGCGGAGCCAGGCGGATACGTGCGCCGTTTGCGCCGCCCCGCTTGTCAGACCCGCGATAGGTGCGCGCGCTGTCCCAGGCCGTCGCAATCAGGTCGGCGTGGCCGATGCCGCTGTTGGCAATTTTCGCTTTGACCGCATCAACATCATAGCTATCTGAGCCTGCCGGAACCGGATCCTGCCAGATCAAAACTTCGGCAGGCACGTCAGGGCCGATGTAATTGTCGCGTGGGCCCATATCGCGGTGGGTCAATTTGAACCACGCGCGGGCAAACGTATCCCGGAAATAGTCCTCGTCCGCTATGAACTTTTCGCAGATCGCGCGATAGGCCGGGTCGACTTTCATCGCCATGTCGGCATCGGTCATCATGGGCATGCGGCGGGTCGCACCATCGGTGGCATCCAAAGGCATGTCTTCTTCCTTGATGTCGATGGGCTTCCATTGGTGCGCGCCCGCCGGAGATGTCGTCAGTTCCCATTCGTAACCAAAGAGCAGCTTGAAATAGCCCATATCGAACTTGGTCGGCTCAGTTGTCCATGCGCCCTCAATGCCTGAGGTCACGGCGCTCGCTGCGGTGCCATCGGCATTCGGGTTCATCCATCCAAAGCCCTGATCTTCGATCGCCCCACCTTCGGGTTCGGCCCCCAGGACAGTGGCGTCGCCGTTGCCATGGGCCTTGCCGACCGTGTGACCACCACAGGTCAACGCGGCGGTTTCTTCATCGTTCATCGCCATGCGGGCAAAGGTCTCGCGCACGTGCAGGGCTGTGCGCGCGGGGTCTGGCGTGCCATTGACGCCTTCAGGGTTCACATAGATCAGCCCCATATGCACCGCGGCGAGCGGGTTCGCCATGGTCGACGGATCATCCAAGTTCTCGTAGCGATTTTCGCTCGGGGCAAGCCACTCGGCCTCTTCACCCCAGTTGATGTCGATGCTCGGGACCCAGGTGTCAGAGCGCCCAAAGCCGAACCCGAAGGTTTTGAGCCCCATGGATTCGTACGCGATATTGCCCGCCAGCAGCATCAGGTCGGCCCAGGACAGGGCGTTCCCGTATTTCTTCTTGATCGGCCACAGCAAGCGGCGCCCTTTGTCCAGGCTCGCGTTGTCGGGCCATGAGTTCAGCGGTGCAAACCGCTGGTCACCCGACGCACCGCCACCGCGGCCATCTTGCATCCGATAGGTCCCCGCCGCGTGCCAGGCCAGTCGGATCATTAGGCCGCCGTAATGACCCCAGTCCGCCGGCCACCAGGGCTGACTGTCCGTCATCAAAGCGTGCAGATCGGCTTTGACGGCATCGTAGTCCAGTCCTTTGACCGCTTCGCGATAGTCAAAGTCGGGGTCCATCGGGCTGACACGGGCCCCGTGCTGATGCAGCACCTCGATCTTCAGGGCGTTGGGCCACCAGTCCTTGTTGGTGCGTCCGCCGAAAGTGCTGGCCAGGCTTGCGCCATGCATCACCGGGCATTTGCCGATGTCGTTGCCGTCCATGTCAGTCTCCGTTCATTGCTGCGTGTTTGCTGTGTCAGACCTAGTGAGAGTCAGGAATGCGTCTAGACTTGCGTGCTGATTCATTTCCCAAATCAATCAACACGGCCTTTTGGCGTGATTCTTCACGGCCTAAGGCAAGTCCATCTCACTGCTTTTGTATTCTATGGAAATGGCGTTATGCGAGGAAGTTGCATTTTCCGATCACTGTGATAATTAAAGGTTATGAATATCACATTGCGTCAACTGCGCTATTTCAAAGCGCTTGCGCAGGACTTGCATTTTGGTCGGGCGGCCGAAAAATGCGCGATTTCGCAGCCCGCGCTTTCGGTCCAAATCCGCGAGTTGGAAGACAGCGTGGGCTTGCAGTTGTTCGAACGGCAACCGCGTGCGTTGCGGTTGACGCCACATGGGGAAGAATTCGCCGAACACACCCAGCTCATTCTGCAAAGGGTCGATGAACTGGGTCACTGGGCTGAGGCGGCGCGCACGCCCGGCCTCGGTCGGCTCAGGTTGGGGATCATTCCGACCATTGCGCCTTACATGCTTCCCCACTTGATCAGCGCCCTGACGGGCGCGCACCCCAATATTGACCTGCACGTGCGCGAAACAGTCACCCCTCGCCTGATCACCGAATTGTTGGACGGTCAACTGGATGCAGCCATTGTCGCGCTGCCGCTGGACGAACCCGCGCTGATAGAGATGCCGCTCTTTACCGAAGAAATGGTGCTTGTCCGCCCCGAAGCAGAGCGCGCAGCACCACCCGTGTCCGCAGATGCGATCGCATCGATGCGGCTCTTGCTGCTCGAAGAAGGGCACTGTTTCCGCGATCAGACCCTATCATTCTGCAACATCAATCCGAGCCGCCCGCGCGGCGGGCTTGATGGCAGCTCGCTGGGGACTTTGGTGCAGATGGTCGGCGCTGGCATTGGTGTCACTTTGATACCGGAGATGGCAATCGATGTCGAAACACGATCTGCCCCGGTATGTATAAATCGTTTTGCAGCACCCGTGCCGACGCGGTCTATTGGAGTTGCGTGGCGCACAACGCACCCGCTGGGTTCCATGTTCGAGGGTCTGGGCAGCATCATTAAAGAGGCCGCAGGCCATCACTGAAAGTCAGGCTTTGGATCAACTCATGGTCGGCTTGAGGTCGGTCATTGGTGGTCTTGGTAGGATCAACTCCACATCCCGCAACAGGATCGAAAATGACGCAAAACGGGTGACCGCTGCGTCCGGCTCGGGCTGTGCCTCGATTCTTGCGCCCAGAAGGAACGCTTCGTAGGGGCTACCATCCTTTCGGTAGTGGATCATATTGGCGAAGCTGCATCCGTCGGTTTTGACCTCATTGACGAACGTCCGCGCCGCATACAGGTCCGATTCCTCTCCCAGCAGTAGCGATGGGGACTCGCCCACCAGATCTGCTGCCGAAAAACCGCATAGGTCGACGAAAGCCGGATTGACGTGCAGGAATCGCATACTGTCGCGATGTGCCTTCGATGACAGGATCGCGACAGGTAGTGTTATGCAATCTGTGAACCGGGTCACCGCGGCACTTTCGGTCAATCCCCTCACAAGCGGATCGATCACCGGAAGAATTGACGCCAGCTTGGCGCCTTGGGAACGTTTCATGAAGGGTGTCACATCACCTTTGAATACACTGATTTGCAATGTCGATAACGAATGCTAGGCCGTGGCAGCGAGCCCGTATTTCGCATCATTGCGCATTATCAAATTCTTGCAGAAATAAAGTGGCATGTCCGATCTTGCTGCCATCTGAACTGAGGTGGCCAAGGTCGTGCTTCAGAGTTGCCCGGCACTATAGGTCATTAACAAGCGCGGCATGAACCGTCGATGGCGGTTGAATGACTTGTGGGTAAGGTCGCATAGCACCGCCTTCCTGAACTCCCCCCCGAATTTCGGACACTTACGTAAGCTACGATTTGCTGTCTGCTGATCTTCGACAAGTCGGAGATCGGAGAAGCTCTCGCCGCCCTTGCAGGCCATGCGGGGGCAGACGATCCTGATCACGACAAAACGACGGGGGATGTATTCCAGCTCTTCAGTGATGTCCTCGCCGACTTGGCGCAATGCACCACTGCGGGTGCAAGTCATTTCCGGGAATGATACGTCTGCGCGCCACTCCAGATGACTGGGCAGCGGCTTGCGGGAATGCTGACGTTTAAGTCTGACTTCCGCCTCAACTGCAGGTTCAGACTTCTGTGCGTCTGCCGCGGCCCCAATCTCAATGTCGTCTGACAGATCGAGATCGAATTGATCCAGGCTTTCGGACTTTGCCCCAAACCGCGTTCAATCGGTTGCCTACCAGTTCCACCTTCAGTTTCTAAATCTGATAGGCCTGAGACTTGACTTCAGCCATCAATAGCGCGCTGGCCGCCCGAAGACCTTTGGTGTGTTTGGGAAGCGACTTGAGGCCTTTGATCATCAGGCCACCTATAACCCACTCGGCAGCAAGGATGAATCCCGCTTGGCTCATCCGGTCTGCAAGGGACGCCATGTCTTTTGAGGCATGAGCCAGTCACTACCTTCGAGCAACATCGAGAGCTGTGCTGGTGTCACCTTGATCTTGCCCTCCTTTGCGGCTGGCTACACGAACCGGCCCTTCTCCAGCCGTTTACTGAATAGGCACGCGCTCTGTTGGTCCCACCAGACAATCTTCAGCAAGTCTCTGCGTCGACCTCGAAAAACGAACAGATGGCCAGAAGATGGGTCCAGTTTCAGAGTTTTCTCAGCCTGAGACGCCAGAGTGTTGAACCCACGCCGCATGTCCGTAACACCCGCAGCCAGCCAAGCGCGTGTATTGCTCGGAACAGAGATCAAGCCTTAAAACCTTGAACAAGGCCAACAACCGCCAATAACGAAGTCGAACCTTCGATCAGAATGCGTCTCCCATCCGACAGCGTAATGTCCACCCGAGCGGCAGAACGAGCGCCAATGGCAATTCTGGTGTCGATGTCTGGCGCAGCAGAGAAATCAGATGTGGTCACCGCGACTTCGGGGAAATCGGTAACTTCAATATCACTCTCCGGTCCAGCGTCAGATGGCGCAAAACGCGGATCGCGCAGCCATTTGTGGATCAGATTGGCAGTCATCGAATACCAACGTGCTACTTGCGCGACCGAAACACCGGGAGCCCGCGCCCGATCGCAAATCGAACGCTTCTCTTCATCCGAACAGAACCGCTTCTGCTGGCCTTTCTTGCGCGCCATGAGATACCCCAAGATGCCCACTATCAATTGTGGACACTATCAGCACACTTCTTGCCGCGTCAGAGCAGTCGAACCGGACGGATACGCCTCTTCCACAGCTTCGCTCAGCAAATGCCGCGCCAAATGGTCGTGGATTTTCTTGCGGGTCAGCGCCTCGTCGCCGGCCATGGCGGCGTCGAGGATTTGCTGGTGGTGCTTGATGTTGTTCGAGATGAAATCGAAATTGCGGTCTTCGACCATCAATTGCTGGCGGAAGCGACAATAGACCTGGAAATGGGCGTCAATCAGGGTTTGGGAGCCGCAGGCCGAGATCAGGGTTTCGTGAAACTGCGCCTCGGCACCGAACCACAAGTCGACAAAGGGAGAGCGGTCGGCGGCGGTGTTCAGGCGCATTTCAAGATGGCTGAGCTGGTGGTGAGCGGCGGTCAGGCGGGCCTCCCATGCGACGCCGCCGCGGCGGATGGACATGGCCGTGCCTTCGGCTTCGAGCAATACGCGCAGGTGGGTGAGTTCGTGAATCACCTCGCGTGATCTTTCGGGCACGCGAAAGCCGCGCTGTTCCTGAAACTCGACCAACCCCAGGGTCGACAGGCGAAACAACACCTCGCGGATTGTGCTGGCAGAGCAACCGAATTCCTGGCGCAAATGCTCGGCGCGGACCTTTTGACCGTGGTCAAAACCGTTTGTCATCAAACGGTAGCGCAGCGTGTCGAAGATATCGGTGTCGTAGGGCATGTGGCATCTTTGCGGGTCGCGAAATCACAAATTGGATAAACCACGAAATCTCGAAATTCCATCTAAATCTCAAAAACTAGGCTAATTTCATTTTTTTGTTGTCCGAGAGGGGCAACTGCGCATAGCCTTCGGACACGACACGTCAAAGCGGGCATCTGAACCCGTCGTGCGCACATATAATGTCAGGGAGGATGACATGACATTTCTGAAGAAGGCGGCTTCGGTCGCTGCCGTTGCTGCGCTTGCAACCACAACGGCTATGACGGCATCGGCCGAAACAACCAAGCTGCGGATTCAAACGCACTACGCCCCCGAGACGGTCTCGGGCCAATTGGCGGCGCAGTACATCGAAGACATTCAGGACATGTCGAATGGCGAGATCCAGGTCGAGATGTTCTATTCTTCGTCCGTCGTGAAGTCGGTCGAGACATTCGACGCCGCGTCCACGGGCATTCTGGATTGCGACATGACCGGCGGTGGCTACCAGACCGGCAAGAACTCGGCCTTCCAGTTCGTGGGCGACATCATGGGCGGCTACGAGACGCCTTACCAGCAGCTGAGCTGGCTGTATTTCGGGGGCGGCAAGGAAGCCGCGGCACCGCTTTACAACAAATACGGCATGGAGCTGATCGGCTGGTGGGTCTACGGCCAGGAATCCTTCGCCTCCTCAAAGCCGATCGAGAAGGTCGCCGACTTCAAGGACTGGAAATTCCGCTCGCCCCCCGGCATGGAAACCAAGATCTTTGAAAAGCTGGGCGCCTCGCCCATCGTGATGGACTTCACCGAGATCTTTACCGCGCTGGAAACCGGCATCATCGACGGTGCAGACGCATCGGGTCTGGCCAACAACGTGGGCCTGGGTCTCTATGACATCGTGAAATATGCCAACTTCCCCGGCTTCCACTCCATGCCGTCGGATCACCTGGCGTGCAACAAGGCCGTGTTTGACGCGATGCCTGCGCACCACCAGAAGATCATGAAGGTTGCGATGGAAGCGCTGGCGCTGCGCACCGCTCTGACGTTCGAGAAGAAGAACGCCGAAGCCGCCGCTCAACTGCGTGAACAGGGCGTGACCCTGTCGCAGTGGGCACCAGAAGAGCTGCAGAAGTTCCGCAACGCGGCGCAGGCCACATGGCCCGAGTTCGCCGACACGCCGGAAGCCAAGGCGCTGGTTGACGCGCACCTGAGCTACCTGGAGCAGCTTGGCCTCGTGTCCAAGTAAGCGATCCTTGGGGTCCCGCATGTCGGGACCCCAACTTGCCCGACGCTGCGACGGACAAGGTCTGCGCGGGCCTTTTCACACCACAGGGGGGATTTCGTGATGCAGGTGCGCTCCGGCACTCCGATCGAGTGGCTTGTGCCTTTGGCCTTTATTCTTTGCGCGGGTTGGGTTGTCTGGCACATGCCCGCCTTCACGCTAGACTTCTATCCCCCAAGCGACCCATCTCAATTCGACAAGCTGTCCGCGCTGTTTCTGCGCAATGACGTGACGCCTAATATGGGTGGGCTGTTTGGCGGCTTTGCGGACATCGTGGACTGGTTGGCGGCCCTTGGCATACTGATCTTTGGCTTTCTGGGTGTGCGCACCGTCCGCCGCGCGGGCATGGAGTTCGAAAGCTGGAAAGCCGCTGACAGGCTGGCGGTCTTCATCGGCCGCGTCACCATGATGCTGATTGTCCTGCTCACATCCGTCATGCTCTACGAAGTCATCCTTCGCTACATATTCGAGGCGCCGACGCTCTGGGCGAACGAACTCTCGCTCTGGCTCGCGGGATTCGTGTTCCTGTGCGCAGGCCTCTACGCCATGCAACAGCGCAGCCACATTCGCATCGTGCTGCTCTATGACGCTGTCCCACGGTGGCTTCAGCGGGTGTTTGACAGCATTTCAACCCTTCTGATCGTCACCTTCGCCTTCTTCCTCATCTACGGCGGCTATGGCGAGGCGTTCGACAAGTTCTATCGCTGGGAAACCTTCGGCACCGCCTTTGACCCGCCTATCCCCGCCACCATGAAACCCATGGTGCTGTTTGTGGTGGGCATGGTGGCCATTCAGGCTGTCATCAACCTGATCTCCGACTGGAATGCCGAGGAAGTGCATTACGGCGGCGAAGAGCTGGACGAAGAAGAGATCGAGCGCATCAAGGCGCAGGTGGGCACCGAAGGGGTCAGCGACCTTGATGTGACCGGCCAACACGTGTCGACAAAGGACTAAGCCCATGGATATCGGTACAATTTCACTGGTCCT
The DNA here is from genome assembly GCA_039179785.1 of Pseudomonadota bacterium. GTDB lineage: Bacteria > Pseudomonadota > Alphaproteobacteria > Rhodobacterales > Rhodobacteraceae > Tateyamaria. The sequence goes on from JBCDEK010000037.1 coordinate 26,885, forward strand.
GATGCTGGGGCTTATCCTGCTCTTGGCCATCGGGATGCCTCTGGGTCTGGCCTCTGCCATCCTCGCCGTGGGCGTGCTTGTGATGAAGTTCGAGCCGCAGCTTTTGCTGGCGCCGTGGACCTTTGGTGACGGTATCCTGACGGGACGACCCGGGGCGGGGCCGCTCAACATTCTGGCCCAACGAATATACGGGCTCTTAACGGACTATGTCCTCATATCCATTCCGCTCTTCATCTTCATGGCGGCCCTGCTGGAACGCTCCGGCATTGCCAAGGAAATGTACTCGTCCCTGAACGTCTGGTTGAACCGCACCCGGGGCGGCATCGCCATCGTGACGTCGATCATGGCGGTCATCATGGCTGCGATGTCGGGCATCATCGGGGGTGAGGTGGTTCTGTTGGGCCTGATCGCGCTGCCGCAGATGCTGCGGCTGGGCTATAACCAGAACCTCGCCATCGGCGTGATCTGTGCCTCCGGTTCGCTTGGCACAATGATCCCGCCCTCCATCGTTCTCATCATTTACGGTTTGATAACGGAAACCTCGATCAAGGCGCTGTTCACCGCATCCTTCATCCCGGGTTTCATGCTCGCATCCTTCATCATCATCTACATCATCATCCGCACGCAGCTGCGCCCGCAGGACGCGCCACTGCCTGATCCGGTTCCAGGTGAACCGATGGGACGCGAAAAGACGCTCTTGTTCTTTGCCTTCCTGACGGTGGTCATCGCAGGTTTTTCTGCAGCGCTGATGGGCCGGGCCATGTTCTTTGAATTCTCTGGCTCAAACGCGGCGGCCACGGGCGAGCAGGCGCGCTTTGGCACCGCACCGTTCATCACCTATTTTGGCGTCACATTGGTCATCTCGCTTGGCCTGATCTTCGGCTTCTTCGGGCGGGCCCGCACTGCGCTGGGGTGGTCCATGGGCAAGGGTCTGGTTCCACCTATCGTCGTTATTGGCGTTGTGATGGGGTCCATCTATGGCGGGATCACGGGTATCACCGAGGCTGCTGGCATGGGCGCTTTGGCCGTCTTTGTCATCGCGATTTTCCGGGGTGAGGCGTCATTCGATCTGGTGTGGGAGTCGCTGATGCGGACCCTGAAATCCACCGGCACAATCATTTGGGTGACCATCGGTGCCACGGCCTTGGCCGGTGCCTACACTATCGCGGGCGGGCCGACCTATGTGGCCGACTTCATCGTGGGGTCTGAACTGCCGACCATGGCTGTGATCCTGTTCATGATGCTGATCCTGCTGTTCATGGGCGCCTTCATGGACTGGGTGGGTATCGTGCTGTTGATCATTCCTGTGTTCCTGCCCATCGTGCTGAAGCTGCCCATTGACGAGATTGGCCTCTTCGGAGAGTTGAACCCGCGCCATGTGGCGATCTGGTTCGGCGTGGTGTTCTGTATGAACATGCAGGTCAGCTTCTTGTCGCCGCCCTTTGGTCCGGCGGCTTTCTATCTGAAATCCGTCGCCCCGCCGCATATCCAGCTGACCGATATCTTCAAGGGGTTCCTGCCCTTTATCGGTATCCAGTTGATCGCGTTGTCGGTACTGTTGATCTGGCCCCCTATCATCTCGATCCTGCTCTAGAGGTGTTGCATGCTGTCCGCCGCCCAAGTCGCGCAATTCCAGGGCCAGGGATACCTGGTTCTGGAGGATGTGATCCCATCGACCGTTCTTGACGGGGTGCGTGCGGAATACTCCGCGCTGATGGATGGGCTCTATGCGGGCTGGGAAGCGAAGGGCCTTGTCCCCGCGGGGACAGATCTGGATTTCTGGGGCAAGCTGAGCGCATCCTATGCCGGAGGGTGCGACTGGTTTCAGCCAATGGACATCAGCCTGCCAGGGGGCGAGATCAAGGCGGACTGCCCGATGCACTTCGGCCCGGCCATCTTTGATCTGGCCCCCTGGCAGGCTGATGTCCATTGGCTGAAACCAGTCGCACCCTCCGGCATAGGATGCGCTCAGCTTGCCCCAGAAATCCAGATCTGTCCCCGCGGGGAC
>JBCDEK010000004.1:0-87804 GCA_039179785.1 Pseudomonadota bacterium
GCTAGAAAGCGGTTCTTTCTGATCTTTCCACTAAGACCGTGGCTCTTGCGAAGAGCTGTGCGGCAATTTCACATTCTGCCCGCACGCGAAAAAGAGGACGTTGATAAGATCATTAGCGACATCCTGAATTACGAACGAAAGGCTGAAGCGCCACCGTCCGTGGCCCCATCCACAGGCTGGAGCCCGTTTCTAGCAAGAGACTTTCTTACTGAAGTAGGGATAAGAACTGGTGACTACCATCAAGGTTATGACGGTAACGAATGGTGGTCTGGCGTTGCCACCAAAGATTTAGACGACAGCTGTCTCCCGAGCACGGCCAATTACTCGTTTTCTGGCGTCAAAGATGTTGTAAAGAAACTAAAGTTACGTGGCCATTTCATGGATGACTTTGTAACTGAATATGCCCTAGAAGAATTCTCACGCTTATCCCAGATAATAGTAGAACGTTCTTTATCGCCTGCGGTTGCCACAGAAGTAAGAGATAGCCTACGCGAACAACAAGACTTCCAAGCAACCTCTGGGAACACTGCGATTGAATTCAAGCACGAACGCTTCCCGAGTGAAAAAGGCTTTGAGTTAGTTCTAGAAATCAGAAAATCCACTGATCCCGCTGGCATTGAAAAGGCATAAAATGAACCAGAAAAGACAATTATTCGAGGGCTTCCACAACCGAATGACCACAGCCGTCGAGAAAAAATTCTATCTCGAAGCATCGTGGTACGCCTATGCAATTATCGAAGATAGATTGGTATCCATGCTTCGACAAAGTGGAGGAGTTGGCCGCAATGGAAGCTCCTCGCCCATAAGAATGCTTGGCAAAAAGGTTTCGGAGTTGGAAACTCGCGCAAACACAGATGATCTGCTTCGTGTTAACCTGCCAGCACAAGACATTTATGACTGGGCCGCAAAGAGAAATACGCTGATGCATGCGATGGCAGAAGGTACTCTGGATCAAGCGGAAATAGACAAGCAGGCGTATTTACTTGCTGTGAACGGACGCGATCTAGTTCGGCAGGTCTCCGACGCCGCAATGCGTATCAAGAAGCATCGAAGCAAGATCCAGTGACCGCCAAAAAAATTCTGCAGCAGGGGGGGATGCAACGGGGGGCGGCACGCACCCCTTGCCGAGGACGGCGCAGCCGCCCGCAGACAAGATGCGTGGTACTACCACGCACATCTTGCGTAAGTCCTTAAGTCGCCAAAAGCTGCCTACTCTGTCATTTACCTGAACGGGCCACATGAACCGCCGCTGACACGTCTCTTGTGGGTAAGTCACCTCAACAACGCCGATTGATCTTCGCCAAAGCTATCAGCTTGCTACTTTAGAGGATGCCCAGAACGTCCAAACGTCGATCAGAGAGAGTGCCATACACCACGGCGATGTGGGGGCAAATCCAGAAGCTCAAGAAGCAAACAGCTTGGGGCTCCGTTGCCGTCCATAAGCAGATGCAAGTGAAGGGACCGGAAGGTTGGAACGATCTTTCATTCAGTGTGGTCAACAGCATCATGTACAAACATACGCAGACCGTTTGCCCGAGTGCTTTCAAACTGGTCGTGGCAGTTCTTGAAGGCGTACCGAAGGACAAATGGCAAATTGACACTGCGCGAAAGAGCACAAAACGAAGAACCGTAACGCCCGAGTTCGCCAACGAACTGAGTTCGCTGGTGGACCGATACAAGCAGCTCTCGACATCTGCACTGCTCAAATACCTTGGTGCGCCAGAGCGTCTGAGCCACTATTCCATCAATCGGATCATTCAGGGCAAACAGACAAGCCTCAAATCAGAACACTTCGAGTTCCTAGAACAATGCTTCGAAAACTTAAGGAATGGTAAAGTTTAAAGCGCATTTTCCTCAAATTTTATCTATTTACATAATATTAAACATACTCCTGTACTCTTAACGGAAATTAATCACGAGCTTTCCGTTTAAGAGAAGCCGTGATTGTGGGGAGACAGGCCAAAGCATAGATCGCAAGCCCGTCTCAAATCCAACGTGAGACAGGGACTTCAGGCGTGTGTGGCCGAAGACAAAAGTATGGCAAGGGGAACAGCGCAAGAGCTTTTCAGGGACAATATCGGATCAATTGTCGATCCGGGTATTTCAACACTATTTGCAGACAATGGGTTTGATATGGGGGTCATTCTTGACCCTTCGCTGAGCGCCCATGACTTAGATGCAGCTAACGCGCCGGAACGAGTCATAACAGCACGCGCAAAGGCGGAAGCAGTCGAAAACCATGACGGCATTATTTCTGGAAACCGTGACGGTGTGCGTAACGGTCTTGCCGAACGTGTTGTCGATGCCCGGGACAACAAAGCCGCAAGATCAGCGCGAGACGACGAACGCGCAAACGACACGGCGTTTTATCTCGCACTGATGCAGAACGGTGAGTTTGATCGTTACGTCGCCGAGCAGGTCTATTCATCAATGTCCGACGATGAAATCATGACCATCTCAACAGAGGTTCTGGAAGAAACCGGGAAGTCGATTGAACAGCACGCCAAAGAGGTGCTTGGCGAGGAGAACGTCGAAAGACAGCCAGGCGAGAGCGAAGCCGATTACTACCGCCGACTTTGGACAGAGTTGCGCGTCGAGATGATGGAGCGCGATCCTGAAACCGGACGATACCGTCTCAAAGAGGAATATGAGGACCACGTTCTTGGTTCGCGTCTCTTAAATCACCAAGAACAGGCGAGAATTGATCCTATTTTGAGGGAAACTGCGGAGCTCGTTGCAGCAAACGGTAGCGTTGAACAGGCGATGGCGGAACTTCAGGATAGCAATGTTGTAGACCAAGGTTTAACAAGCGAAATAGGTGCCCAATCACTGACAAGTAATTACAATCTTCAAGCGGACCCAAAGGGTGCTGAAGTGTTGGTTGAGTTAGCAGAAGACCGTGACACTGGTCGGGAAGCGGACCTCGACACCGATGAGGATGCTACACTCTCCGCGAATGTGTTAGGAAGTTTTGGCGCTAATCTTGGTTAGCTACCTGACGGCACTTCTGGCTCTGGCAGCACTTCTAGTCTGGCCTGCTGAGTTTGGAGATAGAGGCTGAGGCTTTCTGCAACAGAAGGGATCGCGTCAATGCCTTCCTGAAGATTTAGATCAATAGCTCCGTCGGCACCAACATAGACGTCGCCACCATAGTAGAAGGTGAGCCCCGTTGCTGTTGTTCCGAAGTTGTTGGAACTGAATGTTTCAGCATCAATACCGAGCCCAGCGAATTGTTGCTCAAAATGCGCTTCTACACGACCCATAACTTCATCGCCATTTTCCAGTCCACGAACATCGTCCCCAATGTGAAACAGCACGGCCACGGAGTTGTTTTCGCGGGCATAAGCTCCTGCCGCAAAACGTGCCTCGTTGAACTCAGCAAGTTCTTGGTCGCGGCTGACGGCTTGAACATCATCTGCTGTTGCCGCCAACGGTGTGATCGCAGCAAGGCCCGCTAGCCCGACTCCCAGCACACGTCCTGCAAAGTTGTTCTTAAGTTTTTCAGCCGCCATGCGCCTGTATCCTTTAACTGTGGCGGCTTCGCTTACAGCACTTAAGCTGTTGATAACGCGATAGAAAAAGGACCCTTTTTCTTGATTTTCAAGATCGTTCTGTGATACGTTGCGTTTTGTAAGTTAACTCACTGATATTCAGTGATTTTGGCGGACGAGAAGAACCCAAAATGCGGCCAAAGAGCCACCATACGAAAAAGGGTCCTTTTTCCAAATCGAAGGTGTGAGCGCGCGTCTCGGGTGAAGCGAGACGTGTCGTTTGACTCAACCTATTGATTTAGAAAGGACACTTCATGTCAAAGATGATTGGATATGCACGGGTTTCCACCGTGGAACAAAGCCTTGCCCTACAGGTCTCGGCACTCAAGGCGGCGGGATGCACAGAAATCTACGAAGAGCACGGCGTTTCAGGCGCGCAAGCGGAGCGCCCAGCTTTGGGGGCGGCGCTCGCTGCGCTCCGATCCGGTGATACTCTGGTTGTATGGCGGCTGGATCGCTTGGGCCGTTCCCTGCGGCATCTGATCGACGTGAACAACGATCTGACCGTCCAAGGGTGTTTCTTCGAAAGTCTGACGGAGAAGATCGACACCTCCACTGCAATGGGTAAGTTCGTTTTTCATATCCTCGGCGCTGTCGCAGAACTTGAAAGAGAGATCATCCGAGAAAGAACACTGGCGGGCATGGCAGAAGCCGCAAAGGCTGGAAGACTTCCTGGAAGGCCGCGACTTGCAGCATGACCATAGCGGCCTAACAGCCTCAACAGGAGCGCTTTGCGTATGTTGCGGAAAACGGAGTGATTGTTAAGCTCAAAGCGAGTAGGCGTTCAGGGCGTCAAGAGTGCGATGCGACTGACTTATCCAAGGTTCTGGCTATGATAGATGGACAAATCGACACTTCAGAGCAACACCAAAAGGTTCTGGACGAAGCCATCTACCTAGGCGTCGCGCAGATCGTGCGCAAAGTCGTTGAGAGCCGCGCTCCCGACAGATGGGGTTTATATTTAAGGATTCTGGACAAGCTACTCGATAAGGAGATCGAAGCTAACGAAAACGAAGTAAGAAGCATTGCCCTCTTAAACAGACATGTAAGGGCAAACCGTCCCGAACGCATTTACTTCAGCTTCTTAGATTTCCGAGAATCGTTGTCAAAGGGAATAGCTGGTAAGCAGTTTCTTCCCTATTTCGATAAGAAGTTCGTAGATCGCTATAAGGAACTTGAGGCTCAAAAGACCAAGTATCGAGAGGAAAATCCAGACTTCTTTGATAGAGTAGCCTATTTTCAAAACGAGGATATCTCAAAGTCCGACATTACTTTTGGCGTATTGATAGCAAATGAGTTGGGGTTAGATTTTGATTCCGAGTTTGAGGCTCTTGCCCAACTCGAAGCTCTAGGTTTTAATTTTGAAGGTGAGAGGGGTTCAGCAAACTCCGTTCTCACAGAGCTTTCCAACGCACTTCATACAAAGCCACTGCCTGCTGGAGTTCGAACTAAGCACGTTTTGGTTTCGTTTCGAAGTGATGTTGAGAGACAAGAAATTGAAAATCCTGCGGTGAAAGAGGGTTTGTCCGATGAAAGGGCGGACGAACCCATGGGAAAAAAACTTGAAGAGACAGATGATGTTCAGCCAATTTTTTCAGCAAATGCTACACCAGAATTGATAGCAGAGAGGCTACGGGCGGCACGTGAGGCAAAAGGGTGGTCTCAGATAAAACTCGCCAAAGCTATGGGACTGAAGAGCAATCGTACAGTTCAGAACATCGAGCAAGGCAACGAACGGCTGAGTATCGCGCAAGTCCAAAAAGCAATGGAAGCGCTTGGACTAGATGAAATTTAACACCTACGTGAGTGTTGACAGCACCGACGTTAGTGTTATCCTTCTTGTAAGGCCGATGAGTCGCATCGACCCCGCTGGCGGTAAGGCATTCCCGCAACTCTAAGTCCGTTTGGAAGCAAGTCCTAAATCAGGACCGCCTCCCGTGTGTCGGTTGATCGGCGCGCGACCAGAAACTGCAACCTCAATCTGAGGTGTATTCAGGAAATTCAAACAAAGGACGCACAAGTGCTTCTTGTGTGAACGGTGAACTATGTCCAATGACAAACAAGGCTTCTCTCCATCTTCCGCTACATATGCGGTCGTCACGACCATTATCGGTGCCCCCATCATCTATGACGCCACTGACCAGCTGGTAGTGCCGCTCTTGGAGCGAAGCTACGGGTACGGACGCGAAGAACTTTACCAGTTCGTATGGGCGGTCGCGACAGGGGCACTGGTCCTTTTCCCATCGTACGCGTTCTTCAAGCTCATGATCGCGTTGCTTTCGGCGGGCCTGATCTACCGCCTCATCTAATAGTTTTCGACCGTGCATCACCTTGAACCCCGCACGGTCTTCACCAGCGGCCAAAGCCGCAACTCAGAAGGAGTCCAATCATGGGCAAACGTATCATTGACCAAGGACGCTACGAAATCTCCGAGAACACACCAGACTTTCCATGGGGAAAGGTGGCATTGGGCATCTTCGTAGTACTGTTGATCATCTCCGCAGCTAGCGGCTGATCAGCACCGACCAACGGCGGCGCTCATTGAGTGCCGCCGTTTCTACATCTTTTCCCAGAATTTTTGGAGTCTCCAAATGGCAGACCGATGGAACGAGCGCTTTAGAGACGGATCAGCGGAGTTTTGCGGCTTAGATGATATGCACAAAGCCAGCCTGATGGGGCTGGGAAAGGACGACATATATCTTTGCCTTTTCGAAGGCCGCCCGATTGGATACGGAGGTATGGCGGGCGGGCTGGTGCAAGCTGGGCCTAGAGTTGGCAAGGGGCGTGATTGTGGGATTGTGAACCAGTGCTCTGGTGTTTTGACGGGGAACCTCGTCGCGCTGGACGTGAAAGGTGAAGGCACCTTTGTCGCACAAGATCAAACGCCGGACGGGAAATACTTGATCGCCTGGAACCCGCTCAGGTTTCATGGGCTGGGCACGAAGAGCCTCAACCCGACAGCACACTTAACGCGCAACAACCCCAACCTGATCGCAGATATCAAAGTCACGGTTGCGCAAGCTATTCCCAAAAGCGGCTCCGCGTCGGGCGAATACTTCGAAGAGCGCGCCCGCGAGTTTGCCGCGGGCTTCATGGCGTGTTTGGCAGAGCGAGACGAAGTCGTGATGCTTCCCTCGTTGCATGCCACGCTCAACAACTTCATCGCTGCCAATGACGCATGGTTTGACTTTGCTTACCTGATGCACACCTCCCGCTTTCCGCATGTACGGCGTCTTGAAGCAGAAATCGCTAAAGCACGAAATGACACCAGCGGCGGGTTCAAAGGAATCCTCGGGGAATTGCTCAAGGCCTTTTCATGCCTCTCTGATCCAACTCTGCTGGCATCAGTGTCACCCCCCTTTGGCTTCACATTCGCTGACCTTTGCCGAGAAGACCGCCGATATCATGTCGCGCTTATGCCCCCGGCTGAGGCTATACAGATTTGGGCTCCCGTGATTAAGATGATGTTTGCAAGTGCAATGGTTTTCAAATCACGGGCCACTTATGCGCCCCATCAAACGTGGTGGATCGATGAAGCGCCGCTGTTGAAGGGCTTCGAACTCCTAAGTGACATGTACACATACGGCGCGGGCCTCGGCATTCGCCCTGTCACGATCATCCAAGCCCATGATCAACTGAAGAAAATCGCTTCTGATGCAGAAACCATCATTCCGGCGAGCTGCGGCTTCCGTCTGTATTTTGGCATTCGCGAATACGGCTCTGCCAAAATGCTGTCAGACACGATGGGTGACGAAACACTTCACTATGACGACACCTTTCAACAGGAGCGTTCGCGGCATGCGCGCCAGCAAGCCCTCCGCGAAATGCTGAATGGCGGTGACCCCATCGAAGCAGGGCTGCGCGCGAAACACCACACTAAGCAACAGGCCCACCGCGTGAGTAAGTCTCGTCGCCTCATGACGCCCGATGAAATCATAAACATGGCTGACAACAAGGCCCTTCTCTTTGCGGACGGTTTGCCAGGTCCGGCAATGGTCACACGTGTTCCCTATTGGGATTTGAGATGGATGGCAGGGCGCTACCACCCGAACCCCTATTACCCGCCCTCGGAACGCGTCCGCTGCAAAGGCTTGATTGGCCACCATTGGCGCAACGTTGTTGAGCGCCCCGTCGAACCCGAGTTTTCGCATCTCCCGCAATATCGGAACGGCATTCGTTCCCGCATCGAGAAGTAACTCATGAGCACTGGCAGCAATTCGACCGCGCCAACGCAAGATGCAAGCTGGACGACACTCAGCAACGCGCATGTCGATCCGTCCTTGCGTGATCAGAACCCGATCTATGAGCGCAGCGGATCGGCTAGCCGGACGTTCGAGCCGCAAGTTGATCCGCTCAAGTCAGTGGAATGGGCAGCGCAAAATATGAGTGAATCTGAGCGGCGGCGGGATGCTGAAAACCAGCTGAGTCGTGAGGCGTTTATGGCTTCCCGACGGGATTCCGAAATGGTGAAACGGCAGCGGGCGCTTCCTGAACTCAAGCCGTCACCTCGGCTCTCACATCCTGTGCTCGCAATGGGCTTTGATCGCGAGTGGTCGAATGAAGCCCACGCCGCGCGCGACGCACAAGAGCGCGAACTGCTCGGCGAAAAGCGACACCTTCAGAGCCTTCAATCGCAGGCGCAAAGATTGGAAGGAAAGCGTCACGCTGCATGCTCAAAACAAGACCTCGCGCCCCTTTCAAAAGAGCTCTTCAAGCTCAGAAGGCAGACGGAAGCCGCTCAAGACCGCGAGCGGCAACGCTCACGCGAAGAGAGGGATCGCTGATGTAAAACGCATTGACAAGATTAAGAAAATCACGTATGTTCACTTTTTGTTCCTATTTGCGTCGATGCAAATTGAACAAGACTCATCCCACTGAAAACCGAGCTAGAGAAAGGAACCGCTATGTCGGAACATCCAACCCATTCGCAACCTCAAACGGAAGCAACACCTGATCATGATCAGGAAGCGAACCGCCCGATTGATACGTTGCGCGATGGTAGCCTAAAGGCTGCGATCTGGCGCAATGAAGGGCAGCGTGGTGCGTTCTTCACAACCACCGTCGCCCGCACCTATCGGGACGATGAGGGGCAATATCACGACACGCAGAACTTCCGTGGCGATGATCTCTTGCGCCTCGGAGAACTGACGCGGAAAGCGCATGACCGCACGAATGAGCTTAGCCGCGAAGAGTTCCTGCGCCAACGCAGCGAAGACCAAAACCAAGAGCGCCAGCAAGAGCGAAGCCGCTGAGGCTCAAGGCGCAACCGGACAAACAACACGAAGGACACCCAAGACCAGAAAGGAAGCCAAAGACGTGGCAAACTCAACGAACCAAACCCCAACCCGCCGGACACTCAGCCTCGATGTCAAAAAATATCAGGCCATGCTGGATGCACCGCATCTGAGTGAGACGGAGCGAAGTCAGTTGCTTGAAGCAATATGGCTCTTGGTGGTTTCGTTTGTTGATCTGGGCTTTGAAGTGAAGCCTGCCGAAAACACTTGTGGACAAGATTCCGATGGTTCCGAACGCCCTGCGGCGGACTCGTTGGATGTGGTAGAATTGGAGCCAACACTACCAAACTATTTCAACCACAAGACCGCGCCTGAAGCCGTACGCGCGGAAGGAGGTGCCGAGTGATCGCCAACCCGATGCAAGCCGTTGCCTACACAAGAGTATCCAGCACAAAGCAACTAGACGAAGGCGACGGGCTCGCCTCTCAGCAGCACCGATGCGAAGACTATGCGCGGCGCAAAGGGCTCGAAGTAGTGAGGGTCTTCCAAGATCGCGGGGTTTCGGGCGGCATGCTTGACCGCCCTGCCATGCAAGAAATGCTCGGCTGGCTACTCGCGCAGTCTGATGGGCCGTATGTTGTGATTATTGACGATCTGTCGCGCTTCTCACGCGATGTGACCGTTCATTGGAAGCTGCGCGATCTTCTAGAAAAGGCTGGCGGCAAACTTGAAAGCCCGTCCGTGACCTTCGGAACCACAAGCGATGATAAGCTTGTCGAAAACCTGCTTGCCTCAGTCTCTCAGCATCAACGCGAAAAGATTGCCGAGACGTCTGCCAACCGCATGAAGTCACGCATCAAAAACGGCTATTGGGTATTCCGCACGCTTCCTGGCTACAAATACGTCCAGACCAAGGGCGAAGGCAAAGTTCTGGTCCGCGATGAACCCGTCGCCTCCATCATTGTTGAAGCCTTTGAAGGCTACGCGCTTGGAAGGTTCAATTCTCAGACGGAGGTGCGCCGCTTTTTCGAAGCGCAACCTGAATTCCCGAAACCGCATCACGGCAAGGTTTCTCCGCAAAAGGTCTATGACCTTATGGTTCACCCACTCTATGCGGGGCTGGTGCATGCGCCGACATGGGGTATCGGGGTTCGAAAGGGTAACCACGAGCCCCTGATCTCCATCGAGACACATGAGCGCATTAAGGACAAGCTGAACGGCAACTCTTATGCCCCTCGCCGTGCTGACGTTGCAGAGAAATTCGCACTGCGTAGCTTCGTCACGTGTGCGGATTGTGGAAAGCCCTATCGTTCATCTGAAGCCAAGTCATGCACGGGCAAGCGCCATGCCTATTATCATTGCGCTACGAAAGGCTGTGCATCTTACGGTAAGTCAATCCGAAGAGATGTGATTGAGGGTGAGTTTGAAGAACTGTTGAAGACCATGAAACCCACACCCGGCCTGATCCAGATCGTCCGCGCAATGTTCGCAGATGCTTGGGCGCAACGCTCCGATCAGATGATCGCGACCAAGAAGGCTCTCGCGAAGAAGATCAAAAAGCTCGAAGGCGAAATCGACCGGATGCTTGATCGGATCGCAGATACGACAAGTGACCGTGCAGCCTTGGCCTATGAACGGAAGGTAGATCGCTTGGAAGAAGACAAGCTTCTGACCCAAGAAAAACTCGCTCAAATAGGTGCTTCGAAGGGGATGGCATCGAAATCCATCGAACTCGCGCTGGGATTCCTGTCAAACCCTTGGAGAATATGGAATTCTGGCGATCCTGCGCATCGCAAACTGGTGCTAAAACTGGCTTTTGCAGACCGGATTTCATACAAGCGTGGAGAGGGGTATCGAACTAAACAACCCTCTGAAGTATTTGAATTATTCGAGGATTTGCGCGAAAATTTTAGAATGGTGCCCGGGGGCGGAATCGAACCACCGACACGAGGATTTTCAATCCACTGCTCTACCCCTGAGCTACCCGGGCACGGGTGAAGCGACTTGCTTCGGGTGGGCGCGTGATAAGCGGATCGCCGGGCACTGTCCATAGGAAAAACATACCAATTGGCTAGTGTGGCAATTGACCCGGATCGTCTGCAATATCCGGCTCCTCCTCACGCTCGGACGGCACCGCGTAGTCGCCATTGATCCAGCGCCCAAGGTCGATATCGGCGCAGCGGCGCGAGCAGAAGGGGCGGTAGGCGCGGACCGTGTCGCGATCACAGATGGGGCAGCTCATCACAACACCTCGCTCAGCGGTATGCGTGCCCGTTTGCGTTGCAATTCGAAATGTCCCAGCGGCGTCCAGCCTGCCATCACCGTGTCAATGTCATCGCGGCGCAACGACGCGCGGAGTGCGGCTTCGAACGTCTTGCGTTCTTTCTTGGGCATGGGGGCCAGATCGATCGAGATTTGCCCGCCCAGCCCACGCACGCGCAGGGCCGCGGGCAGGTGGCGGGCGCAGGCCAGATTGGCCCGCAACCCTGCTGCAAAGGACCCGTCAGCACCGGTATTGACGTCAACAGCAACCAACGCGCGGGTTGCCTCGACATACATGCTTGTACCGCCGCCCAGAGACACGTGGGGACCCTTGGCCGCGTCCAGGCTGTCGAGCACGCCATGGGTGTCGAAGCAGCCTTGTGTCGTGACAATCTCGGCAGGCTCAACCCAATCCCGCCAAGCGAAAACGTGGGGGCCATCACCCTCGGCCAGTGTTTCAGGGCCGTTGCCCTGGTCAGAGGTCACGGCCTCTGCCAAGGCGCGCATGGATGCGATGTCTTCGGCAATCTCATCGGGGTTACCACCGGCAGCCGCAGACCTCAGGATCAGGCCCATGTCACTGCCGTCCATCCCTTCATGGGCCAGCGCGAGCAGCGCATCGCGCATGTCGTCATCGCGGATTTGGCGCGACAGGTTCAGGCCGGGCGCGTCGGGCGTTACGATGGCAAAACGGCTTTTAAACAATAGCTTATGGCTGACGGGGATGGCCTTACCCGGCTCGGCATAGCCGGTGACCTGGACCTGCAGGGTCTCGCCCTGGCCGATGCCTTTGACGCCGCGCAGATAGGCCGAGCCATCGGGCGTCTTGAGGAACACACCGCCCTGTCCCTTGACCGGCCTGTCCGTGACGGCCCTGTAGATGGTGCCCGGGCGGGGGGCATCGGCGTCGATCAAAAGGTCGTCCAGTTGACCGTCGGCCATCAAAGCCGCGGCTTCGCGGCCTTCGATATGATCCAGCAGGATTTGCCGACCCTTCATGCCCACACCTTCAAGCCTGCAGCCTGGAGCAAGCCAGTCGTCTCTGCCAGGGGGAGACCGACAATGCCGGTGAACGACCCTGAAATCCATGGAATGAGCGCGCCTGCGGGGCCTTGGATCGCGTAGCCGCCTGCCTTGCCCTGCCAGTCATTGGTCGCGATGTAGCCTTCGATTTCGGCTTTCGAAAGCGGCTTCATGCGCACCGTACTGACCACGTTTTTCTCCCATAATTGCAGCCCCTTACGGACTGCCACGGCGGTGATAACCCGGTGGCGACGCCCCGACAGAAGCCCCAGGAAAGTGCGGGCTTCGTCGGCGTCTTCGGGTTTGCCCAAAATACGCCGCCCCAGCGCAACCGTGGTATCGGCACAAAGAACGACGTCCGTGTCTTCTGCTACGACAGCCTGCGCCTTTTCGCGGGCCATGCGGGCGCAATAGGGGCGCGGAAGCTCTTGTTTGTGGGGCGTTTCGTCGATGTCGGGTGGGCGGATATCGTCGGGGACCATGCCCAACTGCCCAAGCAGTTCAAGCCGTCGCGGGCTGCCCGATCCAAGAATGAACATCGCAGCCCCCTGCCCTGTCTGCCCCGAGCGCACGCACACGCGGGTGTCTGCGCAACAGCATGTGTGATGCCACCGCGCAAAGCCCTTGTAAATATGGTTAATGCGCAAAAACAGGCATGGCACAACCCGTACACACCCTGTGCACAGGCCGTACACCGGTTGTGCACCGAATGAACCGGTTAACGGAGCTTACGCTTATTTAAAGCGGTAGTTGATCCGGCCCTTGGTCAGGTCATAGGGCGTCATTTCGACCTGCACCTTGTCGCCTGCCAGAACACGAATACGGTTCTTGCGCATTTTTCCTGCCGTGTGTGCGATGATCTCATGGCCATTCTCTAGCTCGACCCGAAACGTCGCATTGGGCAGGAGTTCCTTCACGACACCGGGAAATTCGAGCGTATCTTCCTTGGCCATGGTCTCTCCTTCGTTGCACAGCCCGCCAAGTTGCGGACGCGCCACTAAATGCGCCCCTCCGACCCATAATTCAAGGGCTAATCAGGTGAGTGTCCTGACTGTGACAGGATCGGCACGACCGATCTGTGCGTCCCAGTCCCTGCGATTGAGCACGGTGCCATCGGCACGGACGGCGGCGATGGCAGACAGATCGACGTCGCCGTAAACCCAGCCCGGTTCGTTCAGAGCGCCCAAAGCGATCACACCGTCGTCTGGAAACCCCCTGTCCGGCGGGCCGAAGATGCCACCGGCCCCCACCGAGACATCCACCGCGTCGGACCACGGCGCTGCACCCACAACCGACGACATCACCGTCACGCACTGGTTTTCCAGCGCGCGGGCTTGCGCGCCGATGCGGACGCGGGAATAGCCGGTCAGGGCTTCGGTCACCGAGGGCACGAGCAGGATGTCCGCGTCGGCCAGCGCGCGGCCCAGCAAGGGAAATTCAGCATCGTAGCAGATCAGGACACCGATCTTGCCCAGTGCGGTCTCGAACAGCTGCAAAGGGCCACCCGGGACCACATTCCACTTCTCCGCCTCGAACCGGGTCATGATCTGCTTGTCCTGCACCCCGACCTGTCCCGTCGGCGCAAACAGGCGCGCGCGATTGACCGGGCGTGAGATACCATCGGGCAGGTCGGATGTGGCGGGACCGGAAGCCGCCAGAATGTGAACCCCGAACTGTGTGGCGAGGTGCGTGTGCATGGCATCCGCTTCGGGCAGGCGATCGGCCACGGCAAAAAGCGATGCCTCAAGATCGCCCGCGATGTCGAGCCCCGCCAGCGTCGCCAATTCCATCGCGCCGTATTCAGGAAACACAAGGAGGTCTGCGCCAGCCGCTGCCGCGTCGGACACCCACGCGGTCAATTTATCCTCGTAGGCGGCCCAGTCAGGCAGCACATCAAGCGGATAGGACGCGGTTGCAACTTTCATACCGCTTTGTGCACCAGACGGTTCAATCGGCGCAAGATGGCGGGTCGTTTTCGAGATTTTGAAATATAGGATAGCACAAAAAGCGATTTTTCTTGACGAAACGCATGTCTCGACATTCAAGGAATGTGAAACTGGGGTAAGGCACAACATGCTGAGCAAAGGCGTCACATTGCGCGGGTTGGAAGTGTTCGAAGCGCTGGCGGCGACAGGGTCGGTGGCGCAAGCGGCCGCCGTCACGGGGTTGAGCCAGCCCGCGGTCAGCCAGCAATTGCGCAATCTGGAAACAGCGCTGGCCACTGATCTTGTGGATCACGGCAAACGGCCCATGCGGCTGACCCCTGCGGGGACCAGCTTTCTCGCTCGGGCCGAGGCGGCACTGTCGCAACTGCGGCTGGCGCAATCCGAATTGACGGTCATGGATCTGGCGCATCTGTCGGCATTGTCGATTGGCGTGATTGATGATTTCGAGAACGATCTGACGCCGCGGCTGGTCACGATTCTGGCGGACAGTCTGACACGCTGCAAATTCACGTTGGCGACGGCACCGAGCCACGAGATCCTGCAGGCCATTGCGGACAAAAGCCTGCACATCGCGATTTCGGCCAGCGACGGCACGATGCGGGACGGGGTGCTGGAATATCCACTGGCACGCGATCCCTTCATCCTTGTGGCGCCGCGCGGCGTTGTGCGGGATGGGGACCCGATGTCGATCCTGCCCGACCTGCCGTTTCTGAGGTACGAGCGGGAACAGCTAATCTCGCGCCAGATTGAGGCACATCTGGCGCGCCAAAAACTTGACTTTGCCGACCGGTTCGAGATTGGCAGCCATCTGGCGCTGATGGCCATGGTCGCGCGACGGATTGGCTGGGCGGTGACCACGCCACTGGGTTATATGCGCGCGGGGCGGTTCCACGATCAGGTTGACGCCTTCCCCCTGCCTTTCAAACCGTTTTCGCGCACCATCTCGCTCTATGCCAGTGCGGACTGGGCGGGTGAGGTGCCCACGGACGTCGCCAACACGATGCGGCGTCTGATCAAGACCCACATGATTGATCCCGCGCTGACCCAACTGCCCTGGCTTGCGGGCGAGTTGCGACTGCTGGATGCCTGAAGGAGGAGTTTGTCATGGCTGCCCCATCCATCTTGATCCTTACCGGTGCTGGCATTTCCGCTGAAAGCGGTCTGGGCACGTTCCGTGACGAGGGCGGGTTATGGGCGCAACACCGGATCGAGGACGTGGCCACGCCCGAGGGCTTTGCGCGCAATCCGCGATTGGTGGTCGACTTCTACAACGCCCGCCGGGCGCAGGCGCATAAGGCCGTGCCCAATCCGGCGCATGAGGCCCTGGCCAAGCTTCAGGCGGACCACGCGGGGCCTGTGACGCTGGTCACGCAAAATGTCGATGAACTGCACGAAAAAGGGGGCAGCCACGATGTGATCCACATGCACGGCGCTTTGACTTCAGCGCTCTGTGCCCGGTGCGCGC
Source organism: Pseudomonadota bacterium (assembly GCA_039179785.1). Classification (GTDB taxonomy): domain Bacteria; phylum Pseudomonadota; class Alphaproteobacteria; order Rhodobacterales; family Rhodobacteraceae; genus Tateyamaria. The sequence goes on from JBCDEK010000004.1 coordinate 15,482, forward strand.
ACCGCTGGCCTGCGGCGTTGGAGATGTCGGTGGGCGAGACCTGTCCGCAGTGTGACGCGCCCACGGCGCGGCCCGACATCGTATGGTTTGGGGAAATCCCCTATCATATGGAGCGGATCGAACGGGCGCTTGGGGACGCCGATATCTTTGTGGCGATTGGCACGTCGGGCAATGTCTATCCCGCGGCGGGATTTGTTCAGATGGCCCGGCATGTGGGCGCGCGGACCATCGAGATGAACCTGGACCCGGGCGAGAACGTGGGCCTTTTCGACGAGACACGCGCCGGCAAGGCGTCAGATACGGTGCCCAAATGGGTGGCAGAGGTGCTGGGCCGTTAAGGCGGATCGCGGTCCGCCTTACGCCAGTATGCGCTGGTCTTAGTGGTCGTGCCCGCTGTGGTCGCCATGCCCGCCATGGGCGTCCGCTTCGGGCTTGCGCGCATTATCGACCGGGATAGTCACCACCAGTTCACCGGCCTTCTCAAAGACCAGCGTAACTTCGACGGTCGCGTCCTGCTCCAGCGGGCCGGTCAGGCCCATGAGCATGACGTGGTCGCCGCCCCGCTTCATGTGGTGCATCTTACCGGCGGGGATGGCGATGCCGCCTTCAATCTCGGTCATTTGCAGCACGCCGTCGCTGACTTCGATGTGGGTGTGCAGCTCGACCCGGGCGGCGGCGTCGGTGCGGGCGGCGATCAGCGTGTCGTCCTCGCCTGTCTCGTTGTGGATCGTCATGAACGCGGCTCCGGCCTTGGCCGAGGGGCTGGCGGCGCGCGCGTAGGGGTCCATGATCATGATGCCATCGGCAAGGGCGGGACCGGTCAGAATGGTGGCCGCAACGGCGGCGGCGATGGTCGTGCGAAAGGACATATCGTCCTCCTGTCTTTGAAGTGGTCAGAAACGATTGAGGTCAGAGCACATCAAAGGGCGGCGCACGGGCCGACGCGGAGGACCATGGTGCACCGGCAGGCAACGCTTGGGTGGGACCCAAGACCATCTCTGGCGCGCCTGTTACCGGGACAGGCTGTGTAGCGGCGGGCACGAGTGCCGCAAGCAGATGCAGCGCGCAATCGGGGCACAGGTGTGGCGCGTCGATCGGCTGGCCCTCCGCATCCACATAGACCACGGTTACGGTTGTGCCCGAACAGATCACCATCTGGTCGACCGCATGAGATGAGCCGCGGGCCATGGCCGCGCTGTGGCTTGTCACCACCAGCATAAGGCTTAGCAAAAAAGAGGTCAGCACACGCGACATGTAAACGACTTATGCCGAAACACGTGCCGCCTCAACTGCGGCACAAACGCCCTGCGTCCGAGATGTCGTCAAAACACGAAAAGCCCCGCCTGCGGCACAGGCGGGGCTTTGTTCAAATCGTTGCGTGGGCTCAGGCGGTTGCGACCTGCGCCTTTGCAATCTCTTTCTTGACCTTCAGAGCGCGGTCCGACAGTTCGACGTCCTTGGCTTTGGCAAGGTAGGCGTCCAGACCACCACGGTGATCAACCGAGCGCAGAGCCGCCGCCGAGATACGCAGTTTGACGCCACGGCCCAGCGTTTCGGACTGCAGGGTCACATCGTTCAGGTTCGGCAGGAAACGCCGACGTGTCTTGTTGTTGGCGTGGCTGACATTGTTGCCAGTCATCGGGCCTTTACCGGTCAGTTCGCATACGCGCGACATGGGTTTATCCTCTTCTCCGCTCTGCCGCCCGGGCCGTGGTGTCGACCCTGAAACGACATAGGCACCGCACGGCACGGCGGCACCTTCGAAATTCGTTTGGTGGCTTTAGGGGGAATCGGGGGCCGGGTCAACCCGGCCATCATCGAAATCACCGTCCAAGACCCCGAGCATCTGTCGCGCTGCATCTGTCGGGGCCAAGCGCCCCTCGGACACCTGCGCGCCAAGCGCCGACATCGCCTCTTTGGCCTGCGGTGTATCGAGTTTTGACAGCAGGGCTGCCTTCACGTCTTCTTCGAACCAATAGCGCGCCTGCGCCGCGCGGGTTGCCTCAAAAAACCCGGCCTCCCGACGCCACACGATCAGCTTTTGCATGTCTTCCCAAGCGGCCTCCAATCCCTGATTGGCAAGCGCCGACACCATCATCGCCTTGGGGAATCCATCCGGGTCCTGCGCGCGTTTGCGCAAGAGCCGCAGCGCGCCCGCGTAGTCGGCGCAGGTGCGCGTGGCCGCAGGTTTCAGATCGCCGTCAGCTTTGTTGATCAGGATCATGTCCGCCATTTCCATGATCCCCCGCTTGACCCCCTGCAATTCGTCCCCACCCGCGGGGGCCAGGAGCAGCAAAAACAGGTCAGCTATTTGGGCCACGACCGTTTCGGACTGGCCCACGCCCACGGTTTCGATCAGGACCACGTCGAACCCTGCGCCTTCGCACAGGGCCACCGCTTCGCGCGTGCGACGCGCCACGCCGCCCAGATGCGTCTGGCTGGGCGACGGGCGGATAAAGGCGGCGGATTCCCGGCTCAGCTTGTCCATGCGTGTCTTGTCACCCAAGATTGACCCGCCCGACCGCGACGAGGACGGATCAACTGCCAGCACAGCCACGCGGAGACCGGCCTGAACGAGCATCATCCCGAACGCTTCGATAAAGGTGGATTTGCCGACGCCCGGCGTGCCGGACAACCCGATGCGCAGCGCCTGCCTGTCGCGTGGCAGTGCAGCGAGCACCTGCGCCGCCTCAGCGCGGTGATCCGCGCGCGCGCTTTCCACGAGCGTGATGCCGCGTGCCAAGGCGCGCCGTTCACCCGCGGCAATCCGCGCTGCAAGGTCTTCCGTGTCCATGCCGCGTTTCTGCGGGGCGGCCCGGGAAATGTCCAGTGTTGGCCCCCTTGCCGCATTCGGCCATAAGGCGGTCATGACGCGCCTGCCCATCGACGATATCCTGCCCGAGTTGATTGATACATTGCGTGCCCGCGGGCGCGCCGTGTTGCAGGCCCCGCCCGGCGCGGGCAAAACCACCCGTGTGCCTCTGGCGATGCTGGAGGCGGGCCTGACCGATGGGCGTGTTCTGATGCTGGAGCCGCGCCGCCTTGCCGCGCGCGCCGCCGCCGATCGCATGGCCTCCACTCTGGGGGAGAACACCGGCCAAACCGTGGGCTATCGCATACGGGGCGACAGCACGGTGGGCAAGAGCACCAAGATCGAGGTGGTCACCGAAGGCATTCTGACCCGGATGTTGCAGGACGCGCCCGACCTGCCCGGTGTCGGCGCCGTGATCTTTGACGAGTTTCACGAACGCTCGCTGAATGCGGACCTTGGCCTGGCGCTTTGTCTGGAAGTGGCCGAGGCGCTGCGCGACGACCTGATCCTGCTGGCCATGTCCGCCACGCTGGATGCCGCCCCGGTGGCCGAGGTGATGAATGCGCCGATCCTGACATCGGCGGGTCAGAGTTTTGAGGTCACGCCACATTGGCTGGACGCGCCCGTACCCAAACACACCCGGTTTGAGGCGGCCATGGCTGATCTGATCCGCACCGCCTATGCCACGCATCCCGGGGGTCTGCTGGTTTTTCTGCCGGGCGAAGGAGAAATCCGGCGCACCGCCGCCCTGCTGTCGGATGTCCCGAACGTGCACCCGTTGTTTGGCGCCATGGAGTTCAAAGCGCAGCGCGCGGCGATCACTCCATCGGAGCAGCGCAAGGTGGTGCTGGCCACGGCCATTGCCGAAACCTCGCTCACCATTCCCGACATTCGGATCGTGGTGGATGGCGGGCGTGCCCGCCGCGCGCAATTTGACCCGTCTTCTGGCATGTCGCGGCTGATCACGGAAAAGGTGACGCGCGCCGAGGCGACGCAGCGCGCGGGTCGTGCCGGGCGCGTGGCGCCAGGGGTCGCCTACAAGCTGTGGACCAAAGGAGAAGACGGCGCGCTCGCCGCCTTCCCGCCCCCCGAAATCAGCGCAGGCGACCTTGCCAGCTTTGCTCTTGAACTCGCCATCTGGGGCGGCGGTGAAAACGACCTGCGGTTCGTCACCCAACCGCACGAGGGACGCTTGGCCGAAGCCCGCGGCGTCCTCCAAATGCTCGGCGCGCTAGACGCAAGCAACCGGATCACCGACCATGGCCGCATGCTGGCCCGCCAGCCGCTACACCCCCGACTTGCGCACATGCTGGTGACAGCTGGAAAACAGGCGGGCTTGCTCGCGGCCCTCCTCGCCGACCGCGACCCGCTACGCAACCGCGGTACAGACCTGTCCCTGCGTCTGCGCGCGCTCCGAAACCCCGGCGACTTCGGCGACAGCGTGAACCGTGGCGCCGTCGCCCGCATCAAGGACGAAGCCAAACGGCTCAGCGCCAAGCAACAAAACGGCCCGCCCGTCAGCCCCGCTGCCATGGCCACCCTCGCCTACCCTGACCGCATCGGGCTGCGCAGGCCGGGCGATGCGCCGCGCTATGTGCTCTCGGGTGGCAAAGGGGCGTTCCTTCCCGACGGGGACGCGCTGGCAGGGCAACGCCTGATCGTGGCCACGGACCTCGACGGCAACCCGCGCGAGGCCAAGATCAGGCAGGCCGCGATCCTGTCGATGTCAGAGCTTGAAGACCTCTTTGGTGACCAGATCGCTTGGGCCGACACCTGCACATGGTCCAAACGCGACCGCGCCGTGCGCGCCCGCACCCAGCGCCGCTTTGGCGCGCTCATTCTGGACGACAAACCGTGGCACGACGCCCCCGACGACGCAGTGGCCACCGCCATGCGCGACGGTGTGCGCCAGTTGGGTCTCTCCCCCTCCAAAGCCGCCAAACGCCTCATGGCGCGGGCTGCGTTGATGGGCGACGACTTTCCCGATATCAGCGAAGAGGCGCTGATGCAAACGCTTGATGACTGGCTGTTGCCGCACCTTGCCGGGGTCAGAACCGCCGCCGACTGGAAAGCCTTTGACATCCTGCCCGCCCTACAGACGCATCTAGGCTGGGCCGATATGCAGCGCCTCGACCGCGCGGTGCCGTCGCATTTCGAAACGCCACTCGGGCGGCGTGTGCCCATCGACTATGACGACGCCACCCCCGGCATCGCGGTGCGCCTGCAAGAGATGTTCGGGGTAACCGAGCACCCGAATGTGGGGGTCAAACCGCTGCAAATCACCCTGCTGTCCCCGGCCCAGCGCCCGGTGCAGGTGACGGCTGATCTGCCAGGGTTCTGGGCCAACTCCTATGCCGATGTGCGCAAGGACATGCGCGGGCAATATCCCAAGCATCCCTGGCCCGAAGACCCGACGCAGGCCGATCCGACGCTTCGTGCCAAGCGCCGACGCTGAACGCGGCTGCGCGCCTACCCCCTGATCTGGGAAGGCGTCAGGCCCGGAGGGCCATTGCCCGCAGCTTCCGCCTGTCGGATCAGGGCGCGCATACGGGTATTCAGCGGTGCCTGCCTGCCGTTGCGCGCGGCCAGAGCGATGATGGCCCCTTGCAGGGCGTCGATCTCGGTCCGGCGACCGCGTTTCAGATCCTCCCACATGGAGGACCGCGCCTGGGCATCGATGGTCAGCATCTGTGCGGCGATCCTGCGAAACAGCGGGGTTGGCAGGCGCAGGATATGCGGGATCAGGCGGGGCGAAACGACGGTGGTCTTGGCCGGAATGATCCCGGCCGCCGTCAGAATGCGCAGCGCCTCGGCCATTTGATCGGCCATCAGACACCGCCACGCACGGTCCTGCAATTGCGTCAGCAAGGGCAAATCGGAGAGCGCGTTGATGGCGTTGCCCAGATTGATCAGCAACTTGCCCCATTGCACGGCCTCGATGTTGTCCACCTGCCGCCAGGCCAGGGTCGGCGTACTGAACTCAGGCACTGGCCCTGCTTCGACCAGAATGTCGCCCGATGTGGCGCGATGCACCTGCGCCGGGTGTTCCTGGATCACATTGAACGGCACCATGGCGGCCCGGACATCTGCACCGGGCAGGGCCGCGCGCAGGATACCAGCGTTTTCGACGCCATTCTGCAAACTGAGGACCTGCGCCGCGGGCGCGTGTGCCACGATCTCGCGCGCCATCGCAGCCGTGTCGCCGGACTTGACGCAAACCAGGATTACATCGGCATCGGTAAACGCCTGTTCGGCCGTGTCCACCATGTGTGGGTTGGGCAAGTGCAGATCATTGCCGTCAAAGTCGGTCAGGCGCAGTCCGGCCTTTGCGCAGGCGTCGCGCACGCGCGGGCGGGCAAGAAAGCGCACGTCGTGCCCCGCCGCCGCAAGCAGCCCGCCAACATAGCAGCCAATGCTGCCTGCCCCGGCGACGCTTATGCGCGGCTCAGACGCCAAGGCACCAACGCATGATGGCCTTTTGCGCGTGCAGCCGGTTTTCGGCCTCGTCAAAGATCACGGAATGCGGGCCATCCATGACCTCCGAGGTTGCCTCGTCGTCGCGGTGGGCAGGCAGGCAGTGCATGAAGAGGCTGTCAGGCCTGGCCTTCGACATCAGATCGGCGTTGACCTGATAGCCGCGCAACTGGTTGTGCCTGCGTTCGCGCGCCGATTGGGGATCGTGCATGCTGACCCAGGTGTCGGTCACGACAAGGTCAGCACCCTCCACCGCTTTGTGGGGGTCGCGTTCTGTGGTGTAGAGGCCATCGAGCGCCCGTTCGGGATCAAGCGGTTCCGGGCCGGTGAAGATCAGGTCGAACTCGAACTGTTTGGCGGCATGGGCGAAGCTGGCAAAGACGTTGTTGCCGTCACCCGACCAGACCACTTTCTTGCCCTTGATGGGGCCGCGATGCTCTTCAAACGTCATGACGTCGGCCATGATCTGGCAGGGATGTGTACGGTTGGTGAGGCCATTGATGACGGGTACGGTCGCATACTCCGCCATCTCCAGCAGCGTCGCCTCTTCGAACGTGCGGATCATAATCAGATCCACATAGCGGCTGAGGACGCACGCCGTGTCGGCGATGGTTTCGCCGTGGCCAAGCTGCATATCGCTGCCCGACAGCACCATCGTCTGCCCGCCCATCTGGCGCACACCCACATCAAAGGACACGCGGGTCCGGGTCGACGGTTTTTCGAAGATCAGGGCGACCATGTGACCTGCGAGCGGTTGGCCATCGTCGGGCGTGCCCTTTGGGCGGCCAGCACGCGCTGTTTTCATGGCATGGGCGCTGTCAATGATCTTGCGCAGGTCAGCTTGGTCGGTCGTGTGGATGTCGAGGAAATGGTTCATGTCGTATCTCTTGGTTGGCAAGCGCCGGGGGCTGCCTGCCCCCGGACCCCCGGTCGTATTTCGGGTCAGAAGAAGATCAGGCCGCGATAGCCTCTGCCGCCTTGTCAAGGCGCGCCACGGCTTCTGCAATTTCGTCATCGGTGATGGTCAGCGGCGGCAACAGACGGATCGTGTTGTCGGCAGCAGGCACGGTGATCACTTCGTTCTCGAACCCTGCCGCGACCACATCCCCGCAGGGTGCCTTGCACTTGATGCCCAGCATCAAACCCGACCCGCGCACCTTTTCGAAGACATCCGGGTGCGCGGCAATCAGCCCTTCCAGCTTTTGGCGCAACAGACCCGCCTTGCGGTTCACGTCATCAAGGAAGGCTGGGTCGCCGACGATGTCCAGAACTGCGCAACCCACAGCGCAGCCCAGCGGGTTGCCGCCATAGGTCGACCCGTGGGTGCCCGCGGTCATGCCGCTTGCGGCCTCTTCGGTCGCCAGCACGGCACCAAGCGGGAAGCCCCCGCCAATGCCCTTGGCGACCATCATGATATCGGGTTCGATCCCGGCCCATTCGTGGGCAAAGAGTTTGCCTGTGCGGCCCACTCCGCACTGTACCTCGTCAAGGATCAGCAGAATGCCTTTGTCATCGCATAGGTCGCGCAGCCCCTTCAGGCATTGGTCCGGCACGGGGATGATCCCGCCCTCACCTTGCACGGGTTCGATCAGGATCGCGGCGGTTTGGTCCGTGATGGCCGGTTCAATGGCATCGTGATCACCAAACGTCAGATGGGTGAAACCGGGAAGAAGCGGGCCAAATCCCTTGGTCATCTTTTCCGATCCGGCGGCGGCGATACCGGCGGATGATCGGCCATGGAAGCTGCCGGAGAAGGTGATGATGTCCACCTTCTCGGGGTGACCTTGATCGTACCAGTATTTGCGCGCCATCTTCACCGCCAATTCGCAGGCCTCAGTGCCCGAATTGGTAAAGAACACGGTGTCGGCAAAGGTGTTATCCACCAGCTTGTCCGCCAGCGCCTGCTGCTGCGGGATGTGATACAGGTTCGACGTGTGCCAGAGCGTGTTCGCCTGATCCGTCAGGGCCTGGGTCAGGGACGGGTGCGCATGCCCCAGCGCATTTACGGCGATGCCTGCGCCCAGATCCAGAAAACGTCGCCCGTCCGCCTCGATCAGCCAGGAGCCTTCGCCTTTGACGAAGGTTAAAGGCGCGCGGTTATAGGTTGGCAGAACGGACGTGATCATGCGGATCATCCTTTTGTCAGTGCCCGAGGCGTAAAGCCACGTTCGTGCATGAGGCGTCGGGCGGGGTCAACATATTTGAGAGAGGGGCGTGCCGTCACGGCACATCACGATCATGCGCAGCGGTCAGCTGCGTCGCAGGGCTCGTCGGAGGGATGCGATCTTGATCATGCGCCCCATTTACGGCAGAGCCGACGCGTTGGCCAGCAGAAATGCGCTTGCACTTGGCGCGTTCCGGGCGCACCCAAGCACCCATGTTTGCCCCTAAAGCGCAGAACCCGGCCCTGGCCGCCACGTTGATCATGATCGCCTGCGCGTTCATCGCGGCCACCACGCTGTTTGCCAAAGCGCTCGGGACGGACCAGTTCGGCGCCCCCCTGCACCCGTTTCAGATCAGCTTTGGCCGGTTTCTCTTTGCCTTTCTGGTGCTGGGTAGCGCCGCTGCCATATTGAGACCGGAATTGCAGCGCCCACGCTGGCGTCTGCACTTGGCACGTACCACAAGCGGTTGGCTGGGCGTGACGCTTATGTTCGCATCGGTGGCCTATATTCCATTGGCGGACGCGACGGCGATTTCATTTCTCAACCCGGTTTTTGGCATGATCCTTGCCATTCCGCTCTTGGGCGAAACCGTGGGCAAATGGCGTTGGCTGGCCGCGGCGATCGCGCTTGTCGGGGCGATGATCCTGCTGCGGCCCACGCCCGAGAGCTTTCAGCCTGCCGCCCTTCTGGCTTTGGGCGCGGCGGTGGCACTGGGGCTGGAATTGAGTTTCATCAAGATGCTGACGGGGCGCGAGGGGCCGTTCACGATCCTGCTGACCAACAATGGTCTGGGACTGGTCATCGCAGGCATCGCCGTGTCCTTTGTCTGGGCCGCGCCAACATGGACGCAGTGGCTGCTGCTGGCGGGCATCGGTTGTGCGATGGCGGCGGCGCAGTCCTGTTTCGTGAACGCCATGGCGCGCGCCGACGCCAGCTTTGTCGCGCCGTTCAGCTACGGCACACTGATCTTTGCCGCGCTCTATGATGTGATGTTTTACGGGGTGATCCCCGATGCCATCACGATCCTTGGGGCCAGCATCATCATCGCGGGTGCCCTGCTTCTGGCCTGGCGTGAGGCGCGCAATACCCCACCAAAGGCCGCAGGTCGTCCCTTGTAACTTCGGGCTGCGTGACTACTATAGGGCGCTGACACTGAATTGAGACACGAAGGCGGCCCCGCTTTGGGCCGCTTTTTAAATCGGAAAGCCTGCTGATGTCCTGGACTGACGAACGCGTTGAACTCTTGAAGAAGATGTGGGGCGAGGGCCAGTCGGCCAGCCAGATCGCCAAGGAGCTGGGTGGCGTGACCCGCAATGCGGTGATCGGCAAGGTGCATCGCCTGGGCCTGTCGAACCGTGCGGGCGGTGGATCCAGCACGGCCAAGGCCGACGCCAAGCCCAAAGCGGCCCCCAAGGCCAAGGCCGAGCCGAAACCGCAGCTCAAGACCGAACCCGCGGTCAAGCCGGTCCCGGCCCCCGAGACCAAGGCCGTGGTGCCCGCGCGCAAGCAGATCATTCCGGCAGGCCAGCCCCTGCCCCCGCAGCCCTCGGCCAACGAAATCAGCCCCGAGGCGCTGGCGAAGGTCAACGAGGTCGAGAAGAAGGCCAAGAAGATCAGCCTGATGGAGTTGACCGAACGAACCTGCAAATGGCCCGTGGGCGACCCCGCAACCGAGAATTTCTGGTTTTGCGGACTGCCGGTGCAACAGGGCAAGCCCTATTGTGAGGCTCATGTGGGTGTGGCCTTTCAGCCGATGTCGTCGCGCCGCGACCGCCGCCGCTGATCCAAAGGCCGCCTGACGGCGACATGATTGTTTCTTGAATGGGGGCGCTGCCCCCAAACCCCCGTCGTATTTTCAGTCAGAAGAAGACAGGGTGTTCAGGATTGGGCAGTCCGGTCTGTCATCTCCTGCGCAGGTTTGGACCAGATGGCTGAGCGTGTCGCGCATCGCCGACAGGTCTGCGATCTTCGTCTCGATCTCTGTCAGGTGCTCTTGCGCGATCTTGCGCACGTCGCCGCTTGCCCGGTCACGATCTTCCCAAAGGGCGAGCAGTGACCGGCAATCCTCGACTGAAAAGCCCAGCGCGCGGGCGCGGGCCAAGAACGTGAGTTGGTGGATGTGGGTGTCAGAGAAACTGCGATATCCGTTCGCGCCGCGCTCCGGCGCGATCAGGCCGATCTCTTCGTAATAGCGGATCGTTTTTGCGGGCAGCATGGTTGTTTTTGCGGCTTGGGAGATGTTCATGTGCGTCCCTTCCCGCGCAAGCGCAGCGCGTTGGTCACGACAAAGACGGAAGACAGCGCCATGGCAAGCGCCGCGAGGGCAGGTGAGAGTTGTGGCCCGCCGAAGGGCACCAGGACGCCAGCCGCCACCGGGATCAGTGCGGTGTTGTAGACAAAGGCCCAGCCGAGGTTCTGCCAGATGTTGCGCAATGTGGCCTTGCTGATGCGCAGCGCACGCAGGACCGCAGCGGGTTCGGGGGACATCAGGACCACATCCGCGGCCTCAACGGCGGCATCAGTGGCCCCGTTCACGGCCAAGCCGACATCCGCAGCGGCCAGCGCGGGCGCGTCGTTCAATCCATCGCCGACAAAGGCGACAGCCCCGTGAGCAATCCGCAACTCCTCCAGCGCGCGGACCTTTTGATCCGGTTTGACACCAGCCACGACACTATCGATCCCCAACGACTGCGCGACGTGGTGGGCAGCGGCGGGCGTGTCGCCGGATATCATTGCAACGGTGCGGCCTTGCGCCTTCAGTGCGGCTATGGCCGGGGCGGCGCCGTCCCGGATCGTGTCGCGCACGGCAAATGCTGCGACATGCGCCCCGTCGACCGCGACCTGCACGACGGTTGCGCCTGAAGTGGCCCAGGGCGCGGCGGACGCGTCGAGCGTTGGATCGATTGATACGCCGGTCTGTGCCAGCATGTCGCGATTGCCAACCACAACGTCATATTGGCCAACGCATGCCTTGGCCCCGGCCCCGAGGACCGCCTTGAACCCGGTGGCACCTGCGGGCGCCCCTGAAGCGGCTTCGACAATCGCGCGCGCAATGGGGTGTTCGGACAGACGCTCGACCCCGGCAGCCAGGTTCAGGACGTTTTCCACCTCCCACCCCTCGACCACAGCCGTCTCGTGCAGCCGTGGCGCGCCCAGGGTCACCGTGCCGGTCTTGTCAAAGGCCACCACCTTGGCATCCTGCAGGCGTTGCAGCGCATCGCCTTTGTGGAACAGAACGCCCAGTTCAGCTGCACGGCCCGTGCCCACTATCACGGACATCGGCGTGGCCAGCCCCATGGCACAGGGGCACGCGATGATCAGCACGGACACACCCGCCACAACGGCAGGGGCCAGACCGGCTAGGGCCCACCAAAGCGCAAAGGTCACAGCGGCAACGGCCAGCACCACTGGTACGAACCACGCGGTGATCCGGTTCACCAGTGCTTCGACCGGCAGGCGCGAGGCCTGAGCGGCCCGCGTCAGGTCGGTGATACGTGCCAGCACGGTGTCCTGGCCCACATGGGTGGCGCGCAGCGTCAGCGTGCCATTCGTGCTGAGCGTGCCGCCTGTGACCATGTCATCGGGTTGTTTCAGAACCGGCAGTGGCTCACCCGTCAGCATGCTTTCGTCCACGTGCGCATGGCCTTCCGTCACCACGCCGTCCACGGGAATGCGCCCGCCGGGGCGCACGCGCAACAGGTCGCCCACCACCACGGATGACAGCGGCACCTGCGAAACATCACCATCTTCTACAAGCTCTGCCGTGTCCGGGCGCAGGCCGAGCAGGCGGCGCACGGCATCCCCGGTGCGCCCTTTGGCGCGCGCTTCCAACCAGCGGCCCATCAGGATCAGCGTGACGATCACCGCGGCGGCCTCGAAATACACGCCCACAGGTGGCAGGATGCCAGGGGCGAGAACCGAAAAGGCGGAAAAGGCAAAGGCTGATCCGGCTCCAAGTGCCACAAGCGCATCCATTTCCGGCCGCGCCTTGAACAGATTGGGCAGGCCGCGGCGGAAGAATGCAGCCCCCGGCACAGCCAAGACGATGGCCGTCAGAACCAATTGCAGCAGATGGCTGTTTGTCACGCCAATCGTGCGCGCGACCCAATGGTGCAGCGGCGGATAAAGGTGCCCCCCCATCTCAATCACAAAGACGGGCAAGGTCAGTGCTGCAGCCACCAGGAACCTGCGAAAAACGCGGTCGACTTTGTCTGTCGCTTGAGCATCAGCGCTCTGCTCAGCGATATCCGCCGGATAGCCCGCTTCGGCCAACGCCTCGCGCAGAGCGGTATCAGCCCCGAGCATCTCGACCCGCAGCGTCCTGGTCGGCAATTGCGCCTCGGCGCGCAGCACCCCCGGTACATCCCGCGCAGCAGCCTCGATGCGGTCCACGCAGGACGCACAGGACATATCGGGGATCTGCAGGTCCACCTCGGTCACGGATGCCGGATACCCGGCCCGTTCGAGCGCCCCTGCCACCTCGACCGCAGGCACGCCAGACACACGCGCGCTGTGATCGGCCAGGTTCACCCGCACATCCCGCGCCCCCGGCAGATCGGCCAGCGCCGTCTCGGCCCGCCCCACGCACGCGGCGCAGTGCAGCCCGCGCAGCCTAAAGGTCAACGTGTCATCCATGATCCGCACATAAGGCTTCCAGTTACTGGAAGGTCAAGGCCCGCGCTGAAACAATGCATGGCGCAGGTGTGAGTTGTGCGCAGCACACGGCCATGACAGGAAGACGCGGTGCAAAACGTGGAAGACGGACGATGAAAGACCTGCCCCCCAACCCGCCCCGCGCAGCCGATGTGCTGGCCGCGCGGCTACATGATGCCGGGTGCCGCTTTGCCTTCGGGATGCCGGGCGGCGAGGTGCTGACCATCGTGGATGCGCTCGAACGGGCGGGCATCCGGTTCATCCTGTGCAAACACGAAAACGCCGCCGCCTTCATGGCCGAAGGGGCCTGGCACCGCAGCGGCGCCCCCGGCATTCTGGTGGCCACGGTCGGTCCCGGCGCCCTGAACGGCGTGAACGCCGTTGCCAACGCCCATCAGGACCGCGTACCGCTGATCGTGCTGGCAGGTTGCGTCGATGCGGACGAGGCGCAGACCTATACCCACCAGGTGCTGGACCAGACGCAAGTGTTCCGCCCCATCACCAAGGCCACGTTCACACTGAACACCGGCGCCGCCCATGTGATCGCGGACAAGGCGGTGGGCATCGCAACCGAAGGGCGGCCCGGCCCGGTGCATATCGATGTGCCGATCTCGGTCGCAGTCACGCCCGTCACCCCGGAACTGCCCACGCGCCGCGCGGTGGCCGAACCCGTCGTTCCCGCGGCCCCCACTTTGGCCGAAATGCGCGCCGCCCTCGCAAGTGCTGAACGCCCCATCCTCATCGTTGGCGTCGACGCGCTGAACCAGGGCTTTGACACCCGCCGCCAGGATATCGCGGACACGCTCCTCACCTTCGTTGATACGTTCAATGTTCCCGTCATCACCACCTACAAGGCCAAGGGGCTTTTGCCCGAAGATCACCCGCTTGCACTCGGCGGCGCGGGGCTGTCGCCCAAGGCCGACGCGATCCTGCTGCCGCTTGTGCACAGCGCTGACCTGATCATCGGCCTCGGCTATGACCCGATCGAAATGCGCACCGGCTGGCGGGACTTCTACTATCCCGGTATCCAGACCATGATCGACATCACGGCAGAGCCGAACCATCACTACATGCACCAGGCCACGACCAATGTGATCGGCGACTGCGCCGCGACGCTGACCGCCATGGCCGACGGCATCACCCCACGCGACACATGGGCCGAGGGCGACATCGCCAAGGCCAAGGCCGATCTCACCGCCGCTTTCCCTTCGGACGACGAATGGGGCCCGGCGGCGGTGATCGACACCTGCCGGTCCGCCCTGCCCCGCGACACGTTGGCCACTGCAGACAGCGGCGCGCACCGCATCCTGCTCAGCCAGATGTGGCAATGCTACGAACCACGCGGGCTTATGCAGTCCTCGGCGCTCTGCACCATGGGCTGCGCGATCCCGCTCGCCATAGGCGCACAGGTGGCCGACCCAGGCCGCACCGTGGTCAGCTTTTCGGGGGACGCAGGGTTTCTCATGGTCGCTGGAGAGCTGTCCACCGCCGCCGAGCTTGGCCTCAAAACCATATTTGTCGTCTTCGTCGATGCTTCGCTTGCTTTGATTGAACTCAAGCAGCGCCAGCGCCAACTCAACAACGCCGGTGTTGACTTTGCCAAACACGATTTCGCCGCTATCGGGCGCGCCCTTGGCGGCACCGGGCACACGGTCACGTCTAGGGACGAACTGAAATCAGCGCTGGCCGACGCCCAATCGGCGGATACGTTCACGGTCATCGCAGCCGTCATTGATCGGGGGGCTTACGATGGCCGCATCTGAGACAGCTGGCGCGCTCGACGGGCTGTTTGTCCTCGACCTGTCGCGCATCCTTGCCGGTCCCACCGCCACGCAATTGCTGGGCGACATGGGGGCCACGGTCATCAAGATCGAGAACCCCAAGACCGGCGGCGATGACACCCGTAGTTGGGGGCCGAACTACGCCAAGGGCACAGATGGGCAGCCCACGGACCTGTCGGCCTATTTCATGTCAGCCAACCGCAACAAACAATCAGTGGCGGTGGACCTGTCAACGGATGAAGGACAGGAGATCGTCCGAGAATTGGCTGCACGCGCCGATGTGGTGATCGAAAACTACAAGCCCGGCGGGTTGGTCAAATACGGTCTCGACCACGAAACGCTGCGCAAGGCGCATCCGAGCCTCGTCTACTGCTCGATTTCGGGCTTCGGGCAAACCGGTCCCAACCGGGACCAGCCCGGCTATGACCTGATGGCCCAGGGCTATGGCGGGATTATGTCGCTCACAGGCGATCCCGAAGGCACCCCGACCAAGGTGGGGGTCGGCATCGCGGATGTGATGTGCGGCATGTATGCCACCATCGGCATCCTCGCCGCACTCCGACACCGCGACCAGACCGGCGAAGGGCAGCATATCGACCTCAGCCTTGTCGATGCGCAAATGGCGTGGTTGATCAACGAAGGGTGCAACTATCTGGTTTCGGGACAGGTGCCCGAGCGGCGCGGCAATGCGCATCCCAACATCGTGCCCTATGACGCTTTTGCAACCTCGGACGGTCACGTGCTGGTGGCGGTCGGCAACGACAGCCAGTTCGTGCGGTTTTGCGACGCGATCGGCGCGCCTGATCTGGGCCGGAACCCGGACTACGCGACCAACCTCAAACGCATCGAAAACCGCGTGGCCCTCACGGCGTCCCTGACACCGATCCTGGCCGCGATGACGAAGGACGAGCTGCTTGGCAAGATGCACGCCGTGAAGGTTCCCGGCGGGCCGATCCATGATGTGGCCGAAGCGCTGAATTCCGATCAGGCACAGGCCCGCGGTACGGTGGTGCACGTGTCTCGCGACGATGTGGCAGACGGGCACGTCCGGCTGTTGGCGAATCCGCTCAAGTTTTCAGCAACACCAGTGACCTACAGACGCCCTCCGCCCCGGTTTGGGCAGGATACCGAGGCCGTGCTTGCAACAATAAAGTCTCAAAAATCGCAACAAAATCACAACTGACCCAAGCGCTTTGGCCGGTTTCCGCCTGCTTTCGTCAAATGTGCAGAAATTTTGCTCACATTCCCCCCCACCAACCTTCACGGTTGCGTGTGTCTAGCCCTCATTACATGTCAAACCGACATAGATGTTCTAAACCCAGTCAAGAAGCATTCGGTAAGAGGTACCGCACTCATGATGCACGATATTTGCCAAGCGCCGGTCAGCCTGGACGACCCCGCTCTCGTTGAAGAGTGGAATGGCATGATCCGCGCTTTTTTGGCGCACGGAACCGCGACGCCAACCCATTTGGGTGCGGTTCTGGCGGGTGCTCCGCATTTCGCCATGGGCTTCGCGGCCAAGGGGCTGTTCTCTCTCATGATGGGCCGCAAAGAGCTTTGGGATGTCGCCCATCAGGCGGGCAAGGACTCGGTCGCGGCGCTGGCTATTGCTGGCGGCTCACCGCGCGAACGGCTTTGGGTCCGCGCCTTGGGCGAATGGCTGGATGGTCGCCCCTCCGGTGCTATCGCCGCGATGGAGCGCGTGTTGGCGGATCACCCGACCGACACGCTGTCGGCCAAGGTCAGCCACGCCATCCGCTTTATTCTCGGTGACGGGGTGGGCATGCGATCCTCGATCGAAAATGTGCTTGCCGCCCACAAGGGCCACGCCCTCGAAGGCTATGTGCTGGGCTGTCACGCCTTCACGCTTGAGGAAACGGGCGACTACGACGCTGCCGAAGCGGCTGGTCTGCGCGGGCTTGAACTGGCCTCCGACGATGCCTGGGGCCTGCATGCCGTGGCCCACGTCTACGATATGACCGCACGGCCCGATGCCGGTATCTCGCTGATCGAAAACAACTGCGCGGCCTGGGATCACTGCAACAACTTCCGCTACCACGTCTGGTGGCACAAAGCGCTCCTGCACCTCGACCGGGGCGAAAATGACATCGTCCTCGCGCTCTATGATCAACAAATCCGCGCCGACAAGACCGACGACTACCGCGACATCGCCAACGCGACCTCGCTGCTGATGCGGCTTGAACTGGAAGGCACACGTGTCGGCAACCGCTGGGAAGAGCTGGCAGATTTCGCCCAACACCGCACCGATGATGGCTGTCTGGTCTTTGCCGACCTGCACTATCAACTGGCCCTGACCGCCGCCGGCCGGGATGAGGCGACCGCCGCCATGACCGCCCGCTTTGCCGTCGATGCCGCCCGTCAGGGCGAAATGCCCGCCCGCGTCGCCGACCCGGGCAAGGCCGCGCTGTCGGGCCTCAATGCCTTTGCCGAAGGGCGCTACGATGCCGCTTTCCGTGACCTCGCCGCCGCGCGTCCTACCATGCAGACCATCGGTGGCAGCCATGCCCAGCGCGATGTGTTCGAACGCATGACCATCGACGCGGGCCTGCGCTCGGGCCTGTACGACGCCTGCGAAGCGCTTCTGGAAGATCGCATCGCGCGCCGCGCGGGTGCCGTGGACCGCTTTGCGACGACCCGGCTGGCCTCGATCCAAGACGCCCGGCGCATTCCCGCGCAGTAACGCGCGGGGATGGTGCCCACCTGTAAGGTAACATAGACACCGGCCATGACTTTTGCCGATCCCACGACCAATGCCGCGGCCCCGTCCGCAGCGGCCCCCGCATCCAGTCCGGCGCGGGTGCGCGATATTCGTCTGGATTTCTTCCGCGGCATCGCGATGTTCATCATCCTCTTTGCCCACACGCCCGGCAACTTCCTCACGCGTTGGATCCCCGCCCGCTGGGGCTTTTCCGACGCGACCGAAATGTTCGTCTTCTGCTCGGGCATGGCCTCGGCCATCGCCTTCGGCGCCACCTTCCAAAAGGCCGGCTTTGCCCTCGGTACCGCCCGCGTGGGCTACCGCATCTGGCAGGTCTATTGGGCCCATGTGGGTCTCTTTTTTGCCACGGCGGCGCTGCTGGTCTACGTCACCGATCTTGGGATCACAGACCGCAATTACTGGGGTCAGATGAACCTCTGGATGATCTTCGTGGAGCATAAAGAGGGCCTGTGGGAAATCCCGAACATGCTCTTCAGCTTCATGACGCTGCAATGGGTGCCGAACCTGTTTGATATCCTGCCGATGTACATGGTGATCCTCGCCATGATGCCGCTGGTCATCGCGCTCGCGCGCGTGCATCTCGGCCTCATGGCCGCGCTCTGCATCGTACTCTGGGTCCTTGCCCAGCGCCGGTTCATGGAAGCGGTGGGCCTGCCCTACCTCAACTTCACTGCCGAACCCTGGGTCGGCAGCGACGACTGGCAACGCCGTTGGTTCCTCAACCCCTTCGGCTGGCAACTGGTGTTCTTCACCGGCTTTGCCTTCATGCGCGGCTGGATCCCCAAGCCCCCGGTAAACGCTGTGCTGATCGGCATCGCCACGGTGATCGTGCTGGCCAATATCCCGTTCTCCAGCATCGGTGTACGCGACAACGGCGGGCTCGGTTTTGACTGGGCGCGCGAATGGCGCAGCGAAAACCGCCAGCTGATCTCGAAAACCGATTTCGGTATCCTGCGCTATGTCCAATTCCTGGCGCTGGCCTACCTCGCATGGGTGCTGGCCGGGGACAAGGGCAACCGCCTGCGGGTCAACGCCACCAACGCGCTGTCGCGTGCGTGGGAAAAGGTACTCAACCTGATCCTGAAGGTCGGCCAGCAGTCCCTTGCCGTTTTCGTCGTGTCGATCTTTGTCGCCCGCTTCAACGGCTTTGCCATGGACGTGCTGGGCCGCGACACCGGAACAGTTCTGGCCGTGAATGCGTTTGGGTGCGGAGTGCTGATCCTCTCCGCCTATCTGGCGGGCTGGTTCAAATCGACCCCGTGGAAACCAAAGGTGGCCCGCTGATGCTGCGACGCGAGGTTCTCGCTTCCCTTGCCGCCCTCGCCGCGGCCCCGCACGCCTCTTGGGCGCAAGAAGAGCCTGGGCTGCAATTGGGCGATGCCACCGCATTCAGCCCGTCGGATGTGATCGACCTCGCACGCGAAAAAGCGTCCCGCGCCTATGAACCCCGCCCAATGATCCCCGAGGCGTGGCAAAACCTGACCTACGATCAGTACCGCAAGATATGGTTCGACAGCCGCAACGGCCTTTGGGAAGACTCCGATGCCTCGCAACGGGTCGACGTGTTCCCGCCGGGCCTCTACTTCCCCCAAGCCATTCGGACCTACGTGGTCGAGGACGGTCAGGCACGTCCCCTGAAATTCGACTTCAGCGTGTTTGACACGACCGACAAATTCCCAACTGATCTGCCCGTCGATGACACGCTGGGCTATTCCGGCCTGCGCCTGCGCGCCGAATTGCGCCAGCCCGGCATTTACGAGGAATACGCGGTTTTCCAAGGTGCCAGCTATTTCCGCGGCATCGGCACCGGTGATATCTACGGCCTCTCGGCGCGTGGCCTCGCCCTGCGAACCGCCGACCCAAACACGGGCGAAGAATTCCCCGACTTCACCCATTTCTGGCTCGAACGCCCCGCGGCGGGCGCGGCCCAGATCATCGTGCACGCCCTGCTCGACAGCCCCTCCTGCACCGGCGCCTACCGGTTCGAGATCATGCCCGGCCAACCGCTGGTGATGGAGGTCGAAGCCGAAATCTTCGCCCGCGAAACCCTGACCCATGTCGGCATCGCACCGCTCACCTCCATGTTCATGTTCGACGACATGGACAAGCAGCGCTTTGACGATTTCCGCCCCGCCGTGCACGACAACGACGGGCTGATGATCCACAACGGCGCGGGCGAGGTGATCTGGCGTCCTCTCGCCAACCCCCGCACCTTGCAGATCAGCGCCTTTGGCGACACCGACCCGCGCGGCTTTGGCCTGATGCAGCGCGCGCGCAAGTTCAGCGATTTCAACGATCTCGAAGCGCTCTATCACCGCCGCCCCGGCCTTTGGGTCACACCGGGCGAGGGCTGGGGGCGCGGCTCGGTCGCATTGGTCGAAATTCCGACCGACAAGGAAATCTACGACAACATTGTCGCCTACTGGCGTCCCTCCGCAGATATCGAGGCGGGCACGTCGCACCGGATGACTTACCGCCTAGATTGGGGCGACGATCCTGCACCCACCGCCGCCATGCCCCTGCGCGTCCTGAACACCGCTGCTGGGGGGCGTCCCGAAGGCGGTCGCATCTTTACCATCGATTTCGAAAACGCGCCCCACGTGCCCGACGACCTGTCAAAAATCGACCGCCTTGTTCGTTCGAGCGCGGGCGACGTGACCGAAGGCATCATCCAGCGCAACCCCGAAACCGGTGGCCCACGGCTGGCCTTCACCTTCACAGCAGGGGACGCGAAATGGGCCGAATTCCGTGCCCAACTCCGCCTGGACGGGCAGGCGCTCAGCGAAGTGTGGCTCTACAGGTGGACCGCATGACACAGCACGCCATGCCCCCTCGCGCCCCTCTTGAAATGCCCGCCCAGGACTTTGCACGCGCACCGTCACAGGCGGATGCAGGTACGGACCGCCAGGACCCGATCTGGCGCATGGCCGTGTTCCTGCCCGCCCTCGCGATCACGGGTTTCACCCTTTGGGGGCTTTATGGGCTCTTCGAGATGTCGGGCATGACCAGCTTCGAATACGTGCTGCTGGCCCTGATTGGTCTGACGTTCATCTGGGTCACCATCGCCGTATCAACCGTCGGCGTCGGCCTTGCAGGTCGGCTTGACCCCAGTCGCAAGCCCGCGCCCACCGATCCGCTGGATGTCGCGCTATTGGTGCCGATCTACAACGAAACGCCGTGGGATGTGTTCGGCAACGCCGCCGCCATGCTGACCGACCTGACCCGGCAAAAAGGCGGGCACCGCTACAGCCTGTTTATCCTGAGCGACACCATCGACGACGCCATCGCCGCGCAGGAATGGGACGCCTTCCAAGCCTTGCAGGCCAGCGCCCCCCTGCCCGTCCACTACCGCCGCCGCGCACAAAACACCGACAAAAAGGTCGGCAATCTCGAAGACTGGATCACAGGCTGGGGGGCCGCCTACGAGGCAATGCTTGTCCTTGACGCCGACAGCCTGATGACGGGCCGCGCGATCGACCGGCTCTCAACCGAGCTTGCCGCCGATCCCAAAGCGGGCCTGATCCAGAGCTTCCCGCAACTCATCGGAGCGAATACTCTTTTCGCCCGGATGCAGCAGTTTTCCAACATCGCCTATGGCTGGCTCCTGGCCGAAGGGCTGGCGCATTGGGCGCGCACCGAAGGCAACTACTGGGGCCACAACGCCATCATCCGCACCCGCGCCTTTGCGTCCTCCGCCGGACTGCCACACCTGCGCAACCTCGCAGGCCGCACCAACCTGATCCTCAGCCACGACTTCGTCGAGGCCTCGCTTTTGCGCCGCGCGGGCTGGCGTGTCCGCTTCCTGCCCCGCATCTCCGGCAGTTTCGAGGAAACCCCCGGCACGCTCATCGACTACGTGATCCGCGACCGCCGCTGGTGCCGCGGCAACCTGCAACACCTGCGTCTTCTGGCCACGCGCGGCCTGCACCCCGTCAGCCGCTTCCACCTGTTCCAGGGCGCCGCCGCCTACCTTATGTCGCCCGCATGGTTCGTCCTCCTGGTCTTCTGGGCCCTGCTCGGCCGCGACGCAGAAACCAACGTGATCTCCTATTTCAACGAGGCAAACCCCCTCTTCCCCAACTGGCCCCCGGCCATGACCCATATCGACAGCGCGATCTTCCTTGTCGTGATGTACGCCATGCTGCTCACGCCCAAGATCACGTCGGCCCTGATCATCGCCGCCAACGGCAAGGCCGTGCGCCTCTTTGGCGGCCGCCACGTCTTTGCAGGCGCCGTGCTGACCGAACTGGCTCTGTCCGTCGCCTACGCCCCGATCATGATGATCCAACAGACCAAGGCCGTGATCAGCGGCCTCCTTGGCCACGGCGGCTGGACCCCACAAACCCGCACCGCCCAAGCCTATCCCTGGACCACGCTTATCAAATTCCACTGGATCGAATCGCTCCTCGGCGCGCTTCTGGTTCTGGGCCTCAGCGCGGGGCTTGTCTCCTGGTGGCTGATCCCGATCACCGTCAGCCTGGCCTTCGCCGTCCCCCTCTCGGCCCTCAGCGCCTACCCACTCGCACAATCACGCCTGTCCAGCCTCAGGCTCGACAACCCGCTGACCCTGCGCGAACCGGCCATCGTTACCAATGCCCGCACCGCCCGCGCCGAAATGCGCGCCCGGATCGAAACACCGAACATCGCTGCTGAGTAGCACACCTTTTGGACAGACACGCACACAGCAAACGAGTGTGCCACCAACGACCATCTCTTTTCTGCCAAACGGAAACACAAACACCCAGCAGATCAACGACGGCTTGCCACCGGTCGTGCCAGCCTGTGCGGTCGCGATCTGTCTTGGTGAGCCCGAAGCAGAAAAATAATAATGAACGCGCGCGCCCGCGCGCTCCATCAGATCACGCCTAAGCAGGCGCCCACGCCACCACCGGCAAGCCGCGCTTCAACCAGCCCGGACCGGCGCCCGATCCCAACATGCCCTCAGGCACGTCAATGATGTTGGAAAATCCCGCACCCGTCAGGCGCCGGGTCAACCCGCGTGACCGCACCCCACGGGCACAAATCAGCGCCACGGGCGTGTCATCCCGCCCAGCAGTGTGGCCCAACAACACGTCCGTAAAGTCATCGCGCCGCATGTCGATGGGCACGGCGCCCTCGCCCACGCCCGTCCGCGCCCATTCATCCGGGCGACGAATGTCAATGAGGAGCACAGCCCCACTCAAAGCCGCCGCATGCACATCGGGCGCACTCAACGTGCCCTCCACGCCAGCCTGCGCTGAAATATTATACCAGCGCGACGCGAACACCGCGCCGCCCACAAGGGCCGCACCCCCAAGCAGGCCAAAGCCCCGACGCGTCATGCGCGCCGGGGCCTTTGCCCGATCAGATGCGGGGGAATGCTCGGGCATGTCGTTCATCTCAGCCTTTCGGGGCATCACTTGTGAATTTCGGGATCGTGTTCGTCGACGCCGCAGCAGGCTCAATGCTCACCCAGTTGTTCTCCGACTTGGTGATGTTGCCGGGAATGTCCTCTTCCCAAAAGCCCACCACCACATCCGTGATGTTCAGATACAGCTTGTCATCGACAATGCGCCAGAGGTTCGGGTTGGCAGGCACCTTGCCGCCCTGCGCCACGCCATAGGCGCAGTGGCCGTCATATTGCGGCGCATAGCGCGCGGGGTCTGCCACGAACTTGTCGCGGTTTTCCTCGGTCGAAAAGGCAAATGTCGCGCCGTTATATTCGGCGGTGATGTTGGTATTGCCGGGCACGCCGGGCGTCTGGGTCTGTCCCACCGGCTTCGAGTCCAGATCGAAATAGGCCACAACGTCATAGCCCGACACGGCAAAGCCGGTCTCGTCAATATACTGATCACCCGCAAATGCGGACGAGGCAAAAGCAAGCGTGCTGGCAGCTGCGGCAGCAAGTGTCATCGTGAAACGGTTCATCATCCCAGGGGGTATCCTTTGTCAAACTCAGGTCGGCCGCGTCCCGTTGCGGCGCATGATGGGACAATAGGACCGACCGGTCCAGTATTTCAGCCCGCCTCGCGCCGATGTGAGCGCACGCGGGAATGCGTGATCGGTTTGAAAGATGCCAAATGGCTCAGCGCAGCCGGGGCGGCTTGGCCGGGTCCATACCGGGCGCGGCGGGCTCGGGTGACCGCGCCGGTGCAGGCTGCGGCAGATCAAAACGCAGACCCACACGGGCCAATCGCTCGGTCACCGGATCGCGCGCATCGAAAAATCCCACATCCATCGCGCCCGCCTCGATGCCTGAAAACGTCAGCGCTTCGGACGCGGCCCGCGCCAATGCGTCCTCGGCCCCCGGCGCAGCCCCGACAAAAGCCAGCAAGTGCCCGCGCGCGCCCGCGTCATCCGTGGTCCCCACAAGATAGGCCATCTGCGCCAGTCCCGTGGCCGTCGCCAGTTTGGTGTCCAGCGCCGAAATCAGCGTATCGGGCAACCCCGCAGGGGCCGACACTTCCGATAACCGCGCTTCAACTTCGTCAGGGCCGTGCCCCAAGGTCTGCGCCAACCAGCGCACGCCCTCCGCATCCAGCAAAAATGACGATGGCGCCACATCCAGGTTCAGGCCCAACCCCAATCCCTGCTCCGCCAGAAGCCCCGCGATGACCCGCCCCGACAGCGCGGCATAGGGCGCTTCGGCCCCGACAAAGCCCGCCATGCGCTCTTCGCGGTCAAACACCAATACCATCGGCCCCGCACCGGGGTCGAACACTTGCGGCGTCACCTGATCGCCATCCGCTTCACCTTCCAGCAGCAAAAACAGTTCCGCATCGCCCAGCCGTTCAAAAAACCGCAACCGCGCCGCGTCGTCCTCGGGTGCGGCTGCCATCGCCGCATGGGCCTGATCCAACGCCGTCTCTGTCATGCCAGCACCTCTTGCACGCGCGCCCGCAGCACGGGCAGCACCTCGTCCTCAAACCACGGGTTTTTCTTCAACCATCCGGTATTGCGCCAAGACGGGTGAGGCAAGGGAAAGGCACGGGGCGCAAAGTCGCGCCACGACGCCACAATCTCGCGCACCGGCTTTTTCACGCCCAGATGCCACGACTGCGCATAGCCGCCAATCAGCAATACCAAAGGCACGTTCCCCACGTGGTCCATCACATCCGCCCGCCACGTCTTGGCACAGATCTTCGGCGGAGGCCGGTCAGAGCCCTTCGCGTCATAACCGGGAAAGCAAAACGCCATCGGCACGATCGCCAGCTTGTCGCGGTCATAGAACGTGTCTTCGTCCATACCCAGCCAATCCCGCAGCCGGTCGCCAGAGGGATCGGTGAACGGCCTGCCGCTTTCATGCACCCGCGCACCGGGGGCCTGCCCCGCCACAAGAATGCGCGCACCGGGTTTGAACCAGACCACGGGCCGCGGGCTGTGCCCTGTCTCAGTCGCGGCAAAGCGGTCGGCGCAAAGTGTGCAGGCGCGGATATCGTCAGGCAAAGACATGGAAAACACCTATGCGCGATCAACGGGTTAGGCAATCAATTCGAAAATTATCGAAATAAACCTTGCACCAATGCAATCATTTCGATAATTCTAGAAATATGAAAATGGAATCACCCGCCGCCCCCGATCTCACCCGCGCCGCCGCCGCTTTTGCTGCGCTCGGCTCCGAACAGCGCCTTTCCGTCCTCCGCACCCTCGTCCGTGCAGGCCCTGAGGGTCTCAGCATTGGCACCCTGGGCGACCGCGCGGGCGTCACTGGCTCCACTTTGACGCACCACGTTAAAATCCTCGCCAGCGCCGGGCTGGTGACGCAAGCACGCCAAGGGCGGTCGATCATCTGCGCCGCCGTTGCCTTTGACGAGGTGCAGACGCTGTCGGACTTCCTGCTCACCGAATGCTGCGCCGATACGGAGACGCCCCATGGCTGACACAACCACCCCCGCCGCACGGCCCAGCCTCTGGTCCCGCATCGACCGCGTCTGGCTCGCTGCCGCCCTGATCATACTGGGCGTCGCCATCATCGACCTCCCCCGCGTCGACGACGTGATCGGCTTTGCCACGGGCGCGCTGCTTGGCACCCTGCCCTTCATCGCCTTCGCCGTCTTCGCCATCGCCTATCTCAAAGCCACAGGCGCCGAAAACCTCCTCGCGCGCGCATTCGAAGGCAACCCCACCCGCATGATCATCATGGCGGCCCTCCTGGGTGGCCTCTCCCCCTTCTGCTCGTGCGAGGTGATCCCTTTCATCGCCGCCCTCCTGGCCGTCGGCGCGCCGCTCGCCGCGGTCATGGCCTTCTGGCTCGCCTCCCCGCTCATGGACCCGGCCATGTTCGCCATCACGACGGGCGCCATCACGCTCGACTTCGCCATTGCCAAAACCCTCGCCGCCGTCGCCCTCGGCCTCTTCGGCGGCTTCGGCACATTGATGCTCTCCGGCACCCCCATCTTCACCGACCCCTTGCGCGAAAAACCCGCCGTGGGCGGCTGCTGCGGGGTCAAGGCGCCCTTCTCCGCCACCCCCGCCTGGCGCTTCTGGCAGGTCCCCGAACGCCGCCAAATCTTCCGCCACGTTGCCCTCGACAACGGCGTTTTCCTGCTGAAATGGCTCACCCTCGCCTATGTGATCGAAGCGCTCATGGTCCACTACATGCCCGCCGACTTCATCGCCAACGTCCTCGGCGGCGGCGGCTTCGGCACCATCCTCCTTGGCGCGCTCGTCGGCATGCCCGCCTACCTCAATGGCTACGCCGCCGCCCCGCTGATCGGTGACCTCTTGGACCAGGGCATGGCCCCCGGGGCCGCCATGTCCTTCATGATCGCGGGCGGCGTCAGCTCAATCCCCGCCGCCCTGGCGGTCTGGGCCTTGGTCAAACCCCGCATCTTCGCTGCCTACCTGGGCTTTGCCCTCGCAGGCTCCGTCCTCACCGGCCTCGCCTGGCAAATGATCGCCTGAACGCCACAGTTCGCCCGAAATCCCCGGCATCTCATCGCCCGGGTTGCCCCATTGCCGCCACATGCGCTAAGCCGCTCGAACAACGACATCGGGTGGAGCGCACATGTACCGCGTCTGGAGCTTTCTGACCAACTATTCCCTGCTGCTGATCATCGGCGCGCTCACGGCCCTCGTCTGGGCCAATATCGACCCCCATTCCTATCACCACTTCGTCGAATACCCTGTGCTGTTCAACGACTGGGTCGGCGTCGACTACGACTACTGGAAAAAGCTCTACGGCGAAGGGTACGACAAGTACGACGCCGGAGGCGCGGCCAAGGTGCTCTCGGCCCACTACCTCGTCAACGACATGGCCATGGCCCTCTTCTTCGGCATCGCGGCCAAGGAAGTGTGGGAAGCCGTCGTGCTCAAAAACGGCTCCCTGCGCGGGAAAAAGGCCGCAACACCCCTGTTTGCAACGCTGGGCGGCATGGTCGGGCCGATCTCCGTCTACCTTGGCCTCGCGGTGCTGCTGGGCTCCGACACCTATGACGCAGTGGCCAATGGCTGGGCCATCCCCACCGCCACCGACATCGCGTTCAGCTACCTCGTGGGCCGCATCGTCTTTGGCGCAGGCCACCCGGCGGTGCGCTTCCTGCTGCTTCTCGCCATCGCGGACGACGCCGCAGGGCTGATCATCCTCGCCATCTTCTACCCCTCGGGCGAATTGGCGCTGGAATGGCTGCTCCTGTCGGTCTTTGCCGCCGTGGCGGTGTTCCTGCTGTTCAACTGGCTGCCGCGCCGCATGGACCAGCACAAACAGGACCGGCCCAACTCAACCTGGGTGCGCCAGAAACTCAGCTTCTGGCCCTATGCCGTGGCAGGCTGCGCCAGCTGGTACGGCTTCATGGCCTCGGGCCTGCACCCGTCGCTGGGCCTTTTGCCCATCGTGCCCGCGATTCCGCACGCAGACCGCGCCTTCGGCATCTTCTCGGAGGCGGAAAAATACCTCACCGACCTGCTGAACCAGATCGAACACGCGCTGAAATCCCCGGTCGAAATCGTGCTCTTCTTCTTTGGCCTGCTGAACGCTGGGGTCGAATTCAGCTCCATCGGCGATGCCACCTGGCTTGTGCTGGCGGGCCTGCTGATCGGCAAACCGGTGGGCATCCTGATCTTCGGCTGGCTGGCCGCGCGGCCACTGGGCCTGGGCATCCCCGAAGGGATGCGGATCATCGACCTGGTGGTGATCGGCTGCGTTGCGGCCATCGGCTTTACGGTATCGCTCTTCTTTGCCTCCGCCGCCTTCGATGCGGGGCCCGTACAGGACGCAGCCAAGATGGGCGCCCTCTTCAGCTTCATCGCCGCCGTCATCTCGATCGTGGTGGGCAAATTGACCCGCGTGCAAAAGCAAGAGGCCTGAAGCACAGCGCCTCAAAGCAACGGCCCCGCTCACATCCCCGTCACATCTGCGTGGCGGGACCCCACCACTGTCCGTTCCCGGGCAACAGTCGCCACGGAAACGGTAGATTTGTCGAGACTTTGGACATAATATGGCCAAAGTCGGTGATTAGACCGTTAAGACGCCTCTGGTAAGGAGGGCACGGTATCCCCACGTGAAGGCGCGGGGGCAGAGCAGACACCGCGGAGCAAACGGGGATGCTGGAGTTCGAAAACGTATCCAAGTCCTTCTGGACGGGCACACAGCGCAAGGTGATCCTTGACCGTGTGTCTTTTCGGGTGGATTTGGGTCATTCCTTTGGGGTGCTCGCGCCCAACGGCACCGGCAAGACGACGCTCATCAACATGATGGCCGGGCTGGAAAAACCGGACGAAGGCGAAATCCGCCGGGGCTGCAATGTCTCGTTTCCGCTTGGGTTCATGGGGGGCGTGCTGCCCAAGATCTCGGCGCTGGAAAACTCCCGCTACATCGCGCGGCTTTACGGGCTTGACCCCGACTATGTGGAAAGCTTCTGCCGCTGGCTCTGCAACTTGGGTGAATATTTCGAACAGCCCCTTGGCACCTATTCCTCGGGCATGCGGGGGCGCTTTTCCTTTGCGCTGATGCTGGCGCTCGATTTTGACATCTATCTCATCGACGAAGGCATGCCTGCCTCGACCGATGCCGAATTCAACCGCAAAGCGGGCGAGGTGCTGCAGGAACGGCTGCGCACCACAACCATCATCATCGTGTCCCACCAGGCCCAGACGCTCGAAAAATTCGCGCGCTCTGCCGCAGTGCTGCTCGACGGCAAGCTGCATATGTTCGACACGCTCGAAGAGGCGAAACGGCTCTATGACTACGAAACCCAAAGCTAGGAAGTTCCGCATCAAGCGCACCGCGCCCATGCCCGGCTCATCCGCCGAGGCAGCCGCCGCGCGCAAGCAGGCGCCCCGGGATCAGGATGTGGCGGACACAGCCCCTGATACAGCCCCCGACGCGGCGGCACGCACCGGGCAGCCCACCGCAAAAACGGGCGAGGTGACCTCGGCCCGCGAGGCACAAAGCGAAAGCACCATCGATGCCATCCGCAAGGAGGGGCTGACCGGGCGGCAATTGCGCATGGCGCGCCGTGTCGCACAGAAGCACGGTCTGGCCCCCACATCCGATTTCGACGCGGTGCGCCTGCTCAGGGCCAAGGGGATCGACCCGTTTCAGCGCTCGAACATGCTGGAACTTGTCGTGCCACAGGCCGGGGCCGAACCGCACGAGGGCGGCGCGCCCGATGCCTTTGCCAACCTGCCGGCCACAACGGGTGGTGCGGGGGCCGCCGGACGCACCCAATTGCCGCAAACCGTCCAGGCCCGGCAAACGCAGCTGCCCTCGACCGAACTCAGCCCCGCCGACCGGCGGGCGCAGGAAATCCAGAACATCCAGCGCGACATCGCGCGGCGGCGCCGCAAGAAGATGGGTCTGCTGCTGGTGCGGCTTGCCTTTTTCGTGATGTTTCCGACCTTTCTGGCGGGCTACTATTTCTATGCCATTGCGACGCCGATGTATGCGGTCAAATCCGAGTTTCTGATCATCCAGAACGAAGGGTCCGGTGGCTCCGGTCCGCTGGGCGGGCTGTTGCCCACGCAATTTGCAACCAATTCCGACAGCATCGCGGTGCAGGGCTTTCTGCAATCCAAGGACGCGATGCTGCGGCTTGACCGCGACGTCGGGTTCAAATCGCACTTTACCCAGGACTGGATCGACCCGATCCAACGGCTGAGCGAGGACCCTACCAACGAAGAGGCGTACAAGACCTACAAAAAGAACGTCAAAATCGGCTACGACCCGACCGAGGGCATGATCCGCATGGAAGTCGCCGCCGCCGATCCGCAGGTCTCCGCCGAATTCTCCGGTCAGTTGATCGACTACGCCGAAGAGCGGGTGAACAACCTGTCCGCCCAAAAGCGCGATGACCAGATGCGCGACGCCCGCGCAGGCTACGAACGCGCCGAGGCCGAGCGCCGCGCCGCACAGGAAAACCTCGTCCGGCTCCAGATCGAAGGGTCCACGCTCGACCCCGAAAGCGTCATCGCCGGGCTGCGCACCCAGATCGGCCAGCTTGAAACCCAGGTCATCGAGAAAGAGATCGAACTGGCCAGCCTGCTCAACAACCAGCGCCCGAACCAAAGCCGCGTTGACGGCGTGCGCGGCACGCTCGACATCCTCAACCAGCAGCTTGTCCTGCTCAACAACCGCATGACCGATGTGAGCCAGGGCGAAAACTCGCTGGCCGAACTTGCCGCCCGCATCCAGATCGCCCAGGCCGACCTCGCCTCGCGCGACATGATGCTGCAATCGGCCCTCCAGCAAATGGAGCAGGCCCGCGTCGAAGCCTCGCGCCAGGTGCGCTACCTCACCGTCGCCGTCGAACCCATCGCCCCGCAGGAACCCACCTATCCGCGCGCCTTCGAAAACACGATCTTGGCTTTTCTGGTCTTTGCAGGCATCTACCTGATGATCTCGCTCACCGCGTCGATCCTCAGAGAACAGGTGACCACCTAAGATGAAACACGTTGATGTCGCCGGTCTCACGATCGGAAATGACCGCCCGCTCACGGTGATCGCAGGCCCCTGCGCGCTGGAAAGCGAACAGCTCGGCCAAGAGATCGCGGGCCGCATGAAAGACATCTGCGCCGCCGCCGGCGCCCAATACGTCTTCAAGGCCAGCTACGACAAGGCCAACCGCACCTCGCTCTCGGGTGGCCGCGGCCTGGGCCTCGACGAGGGCCTCAAAGCCCTGCAATCGGTCAAGGACACCGTGGGCGTCCCCGTCCTCACCGATGTCCACACCGAAGGCCAATGCGCCCCCGTTGCCGAAGTGGCCGACATCCTGCAAATCCCCGCCTTCCTCTGCCGCCAGACCGACATGCTGCTGGCCGCGGGCAACTCAGGCGTCGTCGTGAACATCAAAAAGGGCCAGTTCCTCGCCCCCTGGGAAATGCCCAACATCATCACCAAGGTGGAATCCACCGGCAACACCCGCATCCTGCTCACCGAACGCGGCACCTCCTTTGGCTACAACACCCTTGTGGCCGACATGCGCTCCCTGCCCCAAATGGCCCAGACCGGCTACCCGGTGGTGATGGACGCCACCCATTCGGTCCAGCAACCGGGGGGTAAGGGCGGCTCGTCGGGCGGCCAACGCGAATTTGCCCCCGTCATGGCGCGCGCCGCCGTGGCCATCGGCGTGGGTGCCGTCTTCATCGAAACCCACCCCGATCCCGACACCGCCCCGTCGGACGGGCCCAACATGATCTACCTCGACCAGATGCCGCAACTGATCGACACGCTCATGCAATTCGACGCGCTCGCCAAGGCGCGCCCCATGACCTTCTAGGACCGCACATGAAACCCCAGCCCACCGTGACCCCCAACACGTGGGGCTTCCTGCGCGACCCCATGATTGCCCCCACGGGCTTCCGCGAATACGACGCCCGCTGGCAATACCCCGAAGCCATCAACCTGCCCGGCATCACCGCGCTTGGCCTCGGCCTCGGCACGCAAATGCACCGCCGCGGCATCGCGCCCGTCATTGCCGTCGCCAACGACTACCGCGACTACTCCCTGTCGATCAAAAACGCCCTCATCCTCGGGCTCATGCAGGCAGGCATCCAGGTCAAGGATATCGGCCCCGCCCTCTCGCCCATGGCCTATTTCGCGCAGTTCCACCTCGACGTGCCCGCCGTCGCCATGGTCACGGCCTCGCACAATCCCAACGGCTGGACCGGCGTGAAAATGGGCTTTGACCGCCCCCTGACCCACGGCCCCGATGACATGGCCGAACTGCGCGATATCGTCCTGAACGGCGACGGTGAACCCCGCCCCGGCGGCAGCTACGCCTTCGTCGATGGTGTGCGCGAGGCATACCTTGACGACCTCGCCCGCGACTTCAAAATGACCCGCAAGCTCAAGGTGGTCTGCGCCACCGGCAACGGCACCGCCGCGGCCTTTGCCCCCGACCTTCTGCGTCGCATCGGGGTCGAGGTTGTCGAAAGCCACACCCAACTTGACTACACCTTCCCCAACTACAACCCCAACCCCGAAGCCATGGAAATGCTGCACGACATGGCGGCATCCGTAAAAGCCTCCGGTGCCGATCTCGCGCTTGGCTTTGACGGCGATGGCGACCGCTGCGGCGTCGTCGATGACGAGGGCGAAGAGATCTTTGCCGACAAGGTCGGCGTCATCATGGCCCGCGACCTGTCGAAACTGCACCCCAACGCCACCTTCGTGGCGGATGTGAAATCCACCGGCCTCTTCGCCTCCGATCCCGACCTACAAGCCAACGGCGTCACGGCAGACTACTGGAAAACCGGTCATTCCCACATGAAACGGCGGGTCAAGGAACTGGGCGCGCTCGCGGGCTTTGAAAAGTCCGGCCACTACTTCCTCGCCGAACCGGTAGGCCGCGGATACGACTGCGGGATGCGCGTCGCCGTGGAACTGTGCAAGCTGATGGACCGCAACCCCGACATGTCCATGTCTGACCTGCGCCGCGCCCTGCCCAAGACGTGGTCAACTCCCACCATGTCGCCCTATGCCGCGGACACCGAAAAATACGATATCCTCGCCCGCATCGTGGAAAAGCTGCAGGCGATGAGCGCAAGCGAAGAGCCCATCGCAGGCCGTAAGATCAAACAGATCGTCACCGTCAACGGTGCCCGCGTGATCCTCGACAACGGCGCGTGGGGCCTTGTCCGCGCCTCTTCCAACACGCCCAATCTGGTGGTGGTGTGCGAAAGCCCCGAAAGCGAGGCCGAGTTGCGCAACATCTTTGCAGATATCGACGCGGTGATCCGCACGGAACCCGGCGTCGGAGAGTATGACCAGACGTTCTAGGCCCCATCCGCGCCACCCCGCGCGCCGGCGCACGAACGTCCGTTTGGCGCGCCAGACCGATCTAAAGGCCCTCCTCCCCAAACTCCAACCACGCCCGCTGCCTTACCGTCAAAGCGCGATCCATCATCGCGTCATAGGCCGCCATTTCCGCCGCCGTCAGCGCCCCCTCCCACTTCCCGCTTGTCCCGCTGTCGAAAAACGCAGCGTCCGACCGCATGAACCCCTTGCCCCCGGCAGGCGCGTAGCGCTCGGCATAGGTCCGCATGTGATCAAAGCGCGCCACATCCACCAGCCGCTCCATCCTCTCTGGCGTATGCGTCACATCCAGCAGATCAGCCACCCGCGCAAAAGTCCCCGGCAGATCGCGCGTCATATCCGCATAGTGAAACAGCGACACGTTGGGCCACCCGGCCAGCGCTGCGGCGGCCTCGTAGTGCCGGATGATATGCGCAAGCGGCATGGCGTCCCCGTCAAACCCTTCCGCCCCACCGTCCAGAAAACAGCGAAAGGTGACACCTTCGCTGTCATCCTCGGGATACCAGTGATCGAACCAGCTGATCGGAAGGTTGGCCAGATGCTTGCGATAGGAAAAATGCGCATCCAGGGGGTGCCGAAACACGCACAGATATTGCACCTGATCGTCCAACGGCAGCCCGTCCATCGGCGTGTGGCTTTTCATGGACCGCCGGTGCGTCATCGCCTCCAGCCGCTCGGCCACCTCGTCCATCTCGCGCAGGCGGATGTCGACCCAGGGCATTTTGACCGACAGGTCCGTCTCCACATCGGGATCGCCCGACAGCAGCAGGGCCACAATCGTTTGCATCCACGTGGTGCCGCATTTCGGTGGGGTGACGACAATCACATCATCGGGCCGCAAAGCGACCCGGTCCCAACGCCGGTTGTCGGTGAGCGGCCCCAGGTACAGCCTACGATCTGTCATGTGCGTCACCCCGTTTGTCTGTGGTGTTCACAGCAAAGGCGGAACCACGGCGCAAGGCAACGCCAAAGCACGGTGGGCAGCACCTCAACGCCAGCGGAACCGAGGGATCAGACCGGGCCTTTCAACCGCCGCCCGCCGTCGCGCCCAGCCTGCCAGCCCACTGGTTAAGATTTCCCTACCCCACCGGTCGCAGGTCTTAAGCCCCTGCGTATGCAGCAAATTTCTCTATTTTGACGTTGTCTGACCGCGTATCTCAAAACCTGTCCCCGCGGGGACAGATCAGTCAAACAGGCTCCGCAAGCTCTTTTTGACCTCGTCTTCAAGCTTCTCCTTGGCCGCATCCCCCAGGCTTTGCCCTTCATCCGCAACGCCCAATTCTTCGGCCACTTTCTCCCGCGCTTTGGCCTTCAACGCCTCTTTCTCCGCCTCCAGCTTTTCGTCCAGCCTCAGATCAATCGCCGCGTCCAGATCAGGCAGGATACTCGGGTTCGCCCAGGGCCCCCGGATGCGCACAGGAATGGCCAGATCAGGCCCGTCCTCGTCCTTCAGCGCAACCGGCGTGAACAGATAATCGATGTCCTGCGACCCCAACCCGATCCGCCCGTTGCCCCGCGCCTCGAAGCTGCGCAGGATCACCAGAAGATCGTCGTTAAAGAGGTTCCCGCCCTCCATCCGGTAGCGCGCGCTCATGCGGTCGAATACCGTCGTGCGCCCGTTCCCGCGCCCGAATTTCAGCAGGCCATCCAGGTCGATCCCCTCAATCGTGCCGTCATTCACATTAAGCGCCCCAGTGCCCGACAGCGACCGCATGATCGCATCCACACTCCCGCCCACGCCGAGGAATTTCAGGTCCAGATTTGCGCGCCCGGTCAGCATCTCAAGATCGGCGGCGTCCTTCAGGAACGGCTGCATGGACAACCCGCGCATCGACATGTCTCCGCCGACGCTTAAGCCCGAGCGGTTGTTGACCACGAACTCGCCCACCAGCGTCCCGCCATAGGCCGCGACCTCGCGCAGCTCGAACACCATGCGGCTGCGGTCGTTGCCCAAGAGCGTGCGGGTCTGACCCAGCTGGAATTGGCCAAGATCGATGGAGGAGGCGGTGAGCGCGATCTCTCCGTTGAACGCCGCAAGCCCGCTCGCGTCGATGGGGTCCTTGGGCCAACCTGTCCCCGCGGGGACAGCGCCGCCACCGCCTCCACCACCGCCACTACTGGTCTCGCCACCCGTTGCGCTGCGCAGGTCGAGGGCGCCTGCGTTCAGTTGGGCGTTGATGGTCGGAGTGCCGTTCAGGTTGATGTCGGCGGCCCCGTTGAGCATGTTGCCGCCAAGGTCCGCGCGCAGGTCACGGAGGGACAGGCGGCGGTCTGATGTGAGCGTTATTTCTGATGATATACCAATAGTTTGACCAAGTTTCGGCGGTAAGCCGGGGGCGGGCAGACCGAGGGCAGACATGAATGTGTCGGTGCTGGCAAGGTCCAGCCCAAGCACGCCGGCCACATCGCCTGCGGTGCTGGCGCGCCCGTCGAGCGTGACGCTGCCGCCCTCTGTCTGAACGGTCGCCTGAACCGGTTGCACTTGCCCGGCGATAAAGCCCGCGAAGCCGCCGATTGTGGCATCCACCTGCACGTCGGTTCCACGGGGGCGCAGGGTGGCGGCGAGGGTCGCGGGGCCAAGGCGCTCGGGCCAGTCGAGGGTCAGGTCCACGCCGGAATAGGACAGGGTATCTGACCCTTCTGCGGCGTAGATCAGGGTGGCGTCTGTCACCTGCAGCTTCTGGATCGACAGCGCTTGGGGCGGGCTGCCCGCAGTGCCGGGTGCGGGGGTTTCCGTTTCGATCTGGGCGTCGCCGCTTGCGTCGGTGAAGACCCAGCTGGCCCGTCCATCCGCGCGACTTTCCAAACGAATGGTGGGGCGCGTCGCCTCGACATGGGTGATGCGGATTTCGCGGTCGCGGATGTAGGCCATCAGGTCGACACCGATGGCGACATTCTCGGCTGTGAGCATCGGCCCTTGTTCGGACCAGTCGGCGTTGCCGACCTCAAGCCCGTCGGCGCGCACACCCAGCACCGGCCAGAGGGTCATGGAAACACCTGTGACGGTCACATCGCGGCCTGTGGCCTTGCGGATTTGGTCAGCGGCGATGGCCCCGATGCGATCTGCCGGGAGGAAAAACAAGGAAACCCCGGCCACCAGCACAAGGACCACACCAAAGCCGATAAGGCGTAAAATCCATTTCATGGCAACTGCTCCCGTTCTGATGACGTGTTGGTGTCAGCCTAACGCAGCGTGCCACTGCACCCCAACCCTTTTCCATGGGGCAGAGTTCACATATGAGGCAAGGCATGAGCCAGAACCCACCTGACCTTCGCCCCGACCTTGCCCCTGCGGCAAAACTTGACAGCACCCGCCGCCCCGGTCAGCCGACCATTGGCATGGTCAGCCTTGGCTGCCCCAAGGCGCTGGTGGACAGTGAGCGGATTTTGACCCGGCTGCGGGCCGAGGGATATGGGATTTCACCCGACTATAGCGGTGCTGACGCCGTGATCGTGAACACATGCGGGTTTCTGGACAGTGCCAAGGCCGAAAGCCTTGAGGCCATTGGCGAGGCGCTGGATGAAAACGGGCGCGTGATTGTGACGGGCTGTCTGGGGGCGGAGCCGGAGTATATCACCGGGGCGCACCCCAAGGTTCTGGCGGTGACCGGCCCGCATCAATACGAGCAGGTGCTGGACGCGGTGCACGCCGCGGTGCCGCCTGACCCCGACCCGTTTGTGGATTTGCTGCCTGCGCGCAGTGTCAGCCTGACGCCCCGGCATTTCAGTTACCTCAAGATTTCAGAGGGCTGTAACCACAAGTGCAAGTTCTGCATCATCCCCGACATGCGCGGGCGGTTGCAATCACGTCCGGCTTTTGCGGTGGTGCGTGAGGCGGAAAAACTGGTCGAGGCCGGGGTCAAGGAACTGCTGGTGATTTCGCAGGACACATCGGCCTATGGCGTGGATATCAAACACGCCGAAGACCGTGGGCATCGGGCGCATGTCACCGATTTGGCGCGCGATCTGGGATCTTTGGGCGCTTGGACAAGGCTGCACTATGTCTATCCTTATCCACATGTGCGCGAGCTTATTCCGTTGATGGCGGAGGGATTGGTCTTGCCTTATCTGGACATTCCTTTCCAACATGCCCACACCGACACGTTGCGCCGCATGGCGCGGCCTGCGGCGGCTGAGCGAACGCTGGACCGGATTGCGGAGTGGCGCGACATCTGCCCGGAGATCACGCTGCGATCCACTTTTATCGTCGGATATCCCGGTGAAACGGAGGCCGAATTTCAGACCCTGCTGGACTGGATGGACGAGGCGCAGCTGGATCGGGTCGGGTGCTTTCAGTACGAGAATGTGGATGGGGCGCGGTCGAACGCGTTGCCGGATCATTTGCCTGAGGAGGTCAAGCAGGAGCGCTGGGACCGGTTCATGGAAAAGGCGCAGGCCATTTCCGAGGCCAAGCTGGCCGCAAAGGTGGGCCAACGCATGGACGTGATTGTGGACGAGGTCGACGCAGAAGCCGCGACCTGCCGGACGAAGGCGGATGCGCCCGAGATTGACGGCAACCTGTTCATTGACGAAGGGTTCGAAGGGCTGAACCCGGGCGATATCGTCACCGTCGAGGTGGACGAGGCGGGCGAATACGACCTGTGGGGCAAGCTGATCTGAAGCTGTTCAGGACTGAGATATCCTGCGCGCGCTGCGTGATCCTTGCAATTTGAGATTAATGTTCTATATTTGTTCTCCACCCAAGCGCACGCGAGGAGAACGCCCATGTCGATCCACCCTACCCTTCCCGGTCTGTTCGAACCGGTACAGGCGGCGTTGCCGTTGGATGCTGTGCCTGCAACCGAGAAGCAGATTGCCTATGCCCGCAGTCTGGCGGCGCGGACGGGGCGCGCGGTGCCGACGGCCCTTTTTGGCGACAAGGCGGGGTTGTCGGCGTGGATTGATCAGGCCAAGGCGTCCGCGGGCCGGTTTTCCGCCTATCCCAGTGCGAAACAGGTGCAGTTTGCCGAACGGATTGCGCGGTTGAAGCGGCGCGAGATTCCGGCGGAGTGTTTCAAGGACAAGGTGATGATGTCGCGCTGGATCGACGGGAACAAACCGCGCTAAGCCGTCACACTGCGGCGCTTTGTCTGTGGGCGCGTGCGTTTGCGCGCATATGTTCTGGGCATGAGTGATGACACCCGCGTTCTGTACAATGCCGACTGCCCGGTTTGCAGTTTCGAGATCAACCACTATGCGAAGTATAGCGGCGATCGGGCCCTGCCCATTCGGTTTGAGGACCTGAACCGGGCCGAGATGGCGGACTGGGGGATGGAGCGCGATGCAGCCGCCCGGCGGCTATATGTGCTGAAAGACGGGCAGATGTATTCGGGCATTCCGGCGTTCATTGTGTTGTGGCAGGATATGCCGCGCTATCGCTGGCTGGCGCGTTTTGTGTCTTTGCCCGGCGTGCATTGGGTGGCGTGCAAGGTCTATGACCACGTGCTGGCGCCGCTGATCTATCGCTGGCACCTGCGGCGGCAAAGGGCAGCGACGTCAACCCTTTCGTGAGGATTTGTGCGTAGACTGGGCGCGTTTTGGCGGTCAGGCTGGTGCTATGCCGTATCCATATTCAATTCGTGAAACCTTGGCCGATGCGTCGGTGCATATGCTTGGCCTTGGGGCCGGGGTCACCGCTGCGGCGATGCTGATCGTGCATGTGGTGCAGACGCAGGGGGCCGCGCAGATTGCGGCGACGAGTGTCTATGCAGGGTTGGCGGTGTTCGCGCTGTTGGCGTCGGCGCTCTATCACCTGCTGCCGTGGGAGGCGTCGCGCCCGGTGTTTCACCGGATCGACCACGCGGCGATTTACCTCAAGATTGCGGGGACGTACACGCCGCTGGTGGTGCTGATCGGGTCGGGTTTTGCCTATGTGGTGCTGGCGGCGGTGTGGATCGTGGCGCTGGTGGGGGCTGTGGCAAAGCTGAGCTTTTGGGCGACGGATGCGCGGGGGTCGCTGGCGCTGTATCTGGCGATGGGCTGGGCGAGCGTGCTGCTGGTCTGGCCGATGTGGCAGACGTTGCCGGGGGTGTCGACGGCGCTGATCGTGGTGGGCGGGGGCCTGTATTCGGTGGGCACGATTTTTTACGCTGCCAAGGCGCTGCGGTTCCAGAATGCGATCTGGCATGTGTTTGTTTTGGCCGCATCCGCGTGCTTTTTCGGCGCAGTGGCAGTGGGTGTGTCAGCCTGAGCGGCGTGCCAGTGCTGCAAACTGTTCGGCGTTGCGGCAGAAGGACGGGGTTTCGGACACGGCGCCCTTTTGCGCAGAGAGCCAGGCGGCACAGGTGTCGGGTTTGGTGCAGCCGACGCAGCGCAGGACAAGGTCCGAGATATCATCGGGGGTCAGGTCGCCGCGCAAGGCGGCCTCTTGCAAATCGACGCCGCGGGCTGCGGCCATGCGATCGATCAGGTTGGCGTGGGTCTTGAGGCGGCCATCGGACATGTCTGTCCCCTTTGCATCAGGAAAGATACCCGTACTGTGAAGCGACGCCCGACACGCCACATTGACCTATGTCAACGCTGGTCGAGATAGGCGCGCACGCAGGTCTGGACGTGGCGAAAGCGGTCGCCGCCCAGATGTTTGCCGCCGTACCAGCGGGTGACGATGACCAGATGATCGGTCAGGCCCTCGCGCTCAAGCATGCGCAGGATGACCATGCCCGCCCCTGCTTCGCCATCGTCGCCCTTGATCGCGCCACCAGCGCGCAGCACCGCGCCCCAGGTGTTGTGCGTCGCCTTGGCATAGGCGCGGTCGCGTTTCAGCAGCTTCAGGGTCGCGTCGATATCGGCGCGCGACGCCACCGCACAACCCGACACCGCGTATTTTGAGCCGCGGTCGGTGAGGATGTGGCCCAGTTGTTTCAAGGTCGGGTTTCCCGGACCCGACAGCGGCGTAGGGCCGTGTTATCCCCACAGCATTGAATAACGTATTTCTTTTTCTTGACTGCCGGGGGCTGTCCCATGACGTATTCTCTGATCGAGACGATGCACATTTACGAGCTTGTCGGTATCCTTGGCTTTGCCCTTTATGTGATGAATTACGGGCTGCTGACCACCCGCTGCCTGAGCGGGGATTGCCTGACCTATTTTACCATCAACCTGGTGGCGGCCAGTTGTGTGCTTTTGGGATTGATGACCAGCTTCAACCTGGCCTCGGCGCTGATCCAGATCTTTTGGGTGGCCATGTCCATCGTCGGGATCGTGATCCGGCTGCGCCGGCGCCGCTATCGCACCCTTGTCTGAACCGCGCGGGCGGCACCCGAAGGGCCGCAGGTCAAACGCGCGTCTGCCCGGCGACCGGCCCGTTCAAAGCCCTGCCGCGGTGCGGCGGACGATTTCAAGCCGTTGCGCGTTGGGCGGATGCGTGCCGAGGAACCGGTCACCGGGATCGGGAATGCGGTTAAAGAACAGCGACCCGTTGACCGGATCATAGCCCGCCTTGGCGGTGATCACGGTGCCAAGCGCGTCGGCCTCAAGCTCAAAATCCTTGGAATAGGTCCGCGCGCCCACCTGCGCGCCGATCCTTTGCGCCGCCTGCGCATCCCCGCCGGTGATCGAAGCAAGCCCACCAAAAATCACAGCACCTGCCGCCGCATTTTCGCGCTGTCGGGCGATGTGGCCGCGGACATGGTGGGCGGCCTCGTGGCTCATGACAAAGGCAAGCTCATCTGCGTTGCGGGCATCGTTGATTAGCCGCTGGGTGAACACGATCAGCGGGCGCCCGTTGTCATCCAGCGTCTGAAAGGCGTTGGACGGGGCGCCGGGGCGGTCATCGACCAGGATCTTGAAATCGCAATTCACGCCGCGGGTGCGCGCGCGGCATTCGCGTTCGGCCACAGGCTCGACCCGTTGCACGACTTGCGCAAAGGCCCGTGCGGACTGTTGTCGGGTGCGCAATTCATCCGGCACATCCCGCACTGCGGGCGCAGGCCCGGTCGAGGTTGGTGCAGAGGTCACCACCACATCGTCACACGCGGCGACGAACACCAAAGTTGTCAAAGCGGCCAGCAGGCGAGTGATCAAGGTCTTGTCCTTTCGTCCCCGGTTTGGAGAATTCTATCATGCGCGGCAGCGGCTTCCAGCCCTGATCACGTAGCCGTGTGCCGCTGGGCCAGAGACAGCTTACCTATGCAATCGGTCGCGCATGTTCTAGGGCAGCAATCGGAAAATCTGAATCACCTGACGCTGCCTGACATCAGAGATTTCAACGCGTTAGATGATCAGGCGTGTTGCAGGTTCATCCGATTTCGCTCTAGGTGTCACATATGTTTACCATCGAACACGAATTCGACGCGAGCGTTATCACTTTGGTGGATGATGGCGCGGCCCCGTTGCAGGAAGATGTGGTGATCAACGCCTTTGCCGAGGTGATCACCGTGGAACAATATGACCCGCGCAGCGACAGCGTGGTCAGGATCAGCCTGTCGCCGGAGCAGGCCCGCGATCTGGCTGCGGCGCTGGATTTGCCGGAAGGCGTGTATCAGTTGCGCAAGGATGCCCCGTAAAAGGTCTGGACCCTTGACCTGTCTCTGCTAGCCTGCCGGACAATTCAGGGAGGACTGACATGGCGACCGGAACCAATGTGCGCACCTTTTACGAGGGGGCCTGGCATGATGCGGATGTGGCCGTCATGCGGGCGGCGGACCACGGCAGTTGGCTGGGGACTACGGTCTTTGACGGTGCGCGCTTTGTGCACGGGCGCGCGCCCGACCTTGAGGCGCATTGCGCCCGTGTGAACCGGTCCGCCAAGGCGTTGATGATCACCCCGACGGTCAGCACCGAGGACATGATCGAGATGGTGCATGAGGGGCTGAAAGCCTATGGCCCCGATCAGGCGGTGTATATCCGCCCGATGTACTGGGCGCTGGAGGGCGGCGATCTGGGCATTGTGCCCAAGGAGGGCGCGACCGGCTTTGCCATCAGCCTAGAAGAGATCCCGATGGCCCCTGAAAGTGCGGCGACGACGCTCGCCCGCACACGCTTTCGCAGGCCCGTGCTGGAGGACAATGTGGTGGATGCCAAGGCCGGGTGTCTCTACCCCAACAACGCCCGCATGTTGGCCGAGGTGCGTGCGCGCGGATTTGGCAATGCGCTGGTCGCCGATGCGATGGGCAATGTGGCCGAAAGCGCGACCGCAAATGTGTTCATGGTCAAGGACGGCGTGGTGTTCACGCCCATTGCCAATGGCACCTTTCTGGCGGGCATCACGCGCGCGCGGCACATGACCAACATGAAGGCAGACGGGATCGAGGTGGTCGAGAAGGTGCTGAGCTTTGCCGATTTCGAGGCGGCGGACGAGGTGTTTTTGTCGGGCAACATGATGAAGGTCACGCCGGTGTCGGGGTTCGAGGACCGGTCGTATCAGGTGGGTCCGGTGACCCGACGGGTGCGCGAGATGTATTGGGATTGGGCCGCAAGCGATGGCTGAGCCGGTCGAATTCTGGTTCGAATTTGCGAGCACCTACAGCTATTTGGCGGCCGCCCGGGTGGAAGATGCCTGTGCCGAGGCGGGGGTGCCGCTGGTCTGGTGGCCCTTTTTGTTGGGGCCGGTGTTCGCGGCGCAGGGGATGACGCAGTCGCCGTTCAACATGTATCCGGTGAAGGGCGCACATATGTGGGTGGATATGGCGCGGTGTTGTGCCGATCAGAGTTTGCCCTTTGCCAGGCCATCGTCATTTCCGCGCGGGTCTTTGCTGGCGGCGCGGGTTGCGGCGGCCCATGCAGACGAACCGTGGATCGGGGCGTTTGTGCGCGCGGTGTATCACGCCAATTTTGCCGAAGATCGCGATATCTCGGAAGACGCGTTGGTGGCGGAGGTGCTGGCTGAGGTAGGTCAGGATGCGCGCGCCGTCTGTGCGGCGGCGACCCGGCCCGAGGGCAAGGCGCTGTTGCGGCAGGCCACCGAGGAGGCACTGGCGCGCGGGCTTTTCGGGGCGCCCAGTTTCACGGTGGGTGGTGCGCTGTTTTGGGGCAATGACCGGTTAGAGCAGGCGCTGCGCCACGCACGCGGGGCCTGAGCAGGTCGGGATTGCGCGGGCTTTGACCTTGGGTCATGGTGCGCGGAGCCAAGCGGAGGAACGGATGCGTAAATTTCTGGTGGTGCTGGATGACAGCCGCGAGTGCCTGAACGCGATGCGTTTTGCCGCGATGCGGGCCAGTCATACGGGCGGAGGCGTGGCGATCCTGTCGGTGATCCCGCCCGATGAGTTCAATCACTGGATCGGGGTGGGCAATGTGATGCGCGAGGAGTCCCGTGAGCGCATCCATGCGCATTTCGAGGTGTTTGCCAAGTGGATGCGGGACAAGCAGGGGATCGACCCCGAGCTGGTCATTCGCGAGGGACAGCCGGTGGACGAGATCATGGCGCAGGTGCATGAGGATCCCGAGATCGGGGTGTTGGTGCTGGGGGCCGGGACGGACAAGAAGGGCCCGGGCCCGCTGGTCACGCAGCTGAGCCGCAGTGCGGGGGCGCTGCCCATCCCGATGACCATCGTACCCGGCGATCTGAGCAAGGAAAAGCTGGAAGCGATCACGTGACACGAGGGGCGCCGGAGGGCCCGCGCCCGCTGACGGCGTGGCCTGTCGGGACGGCGATTGCCTGGTGGTGGAGGCGCTAGGCGGCGATGCGCAGGTCGCGCAGGTCGGGTGGCAATTGCCCGAACCGGGCGACGGGGTGTGCGGTGGCGCCGTAGCTGTCGGCGACGGGGCTGCGGCGCAGGTCGGGCATGAGGCGGACCAGTTCGTGGGTCGCGCGGGGCCCCAGAGACACCAGCCCCCAGGGGCCTGGATAAAAACTCTCGCACGCGATGCCCCCTGCCATGATCAGGTCATGGCTGTCGAGCAGTAGGTGGTGGTAGGTCACAGCCT
Source organism: Pseudomonadota bacterium (assembly GCA_039179785.1). Classification (GTDB taxonomy): domain Bacteria; phylum Pseudomonadota; class Alphaproteobacteria; order Rhodobacterales; family Rhodobacteraceae; genus Tateyamaria. Next base: position 59,205 of record JBCDEK010000004.1, read on the forward strand.
GCACCCCGTGGGCGACGCGCACCGCCCCGCCGCGCAAACGCGCAAGGTGGCCCGCGCGGACCAGCTGTGTGACGCCCCGGTCGGTGTCCAGCGCCAGCGCGTGCTGGGCGGACAGCCGCAGCGCGTCCGGGTTGCCGAAGGTGCCGGGGGCAATATGGATCGGTCGGAGCATCGGGTTGGCAGTGAGATCGTGCCGATCCACCCGACGGGTGCCAATCCAGCGCAGCGGCCGCAGCCCGTTGTCGCGGGTCTGTACCCGGTCGCCGGGACGCAGCGCCTCGACCGGGACGGGACCGCGGGCGGTGGCGATGGCAGTGCCAGTGGTAAAGCAGGGAATACCAGCGGCGTTGAGCTGCTGCGCCGATGACATCTGTGCGGGCGTGACGCCCTGCAGGACAATCGTCTCGCCCTCGGGAAAGGTGAGCAGGGCGTTGCCGTTGCCATCATCGGTGACCACAACGTCAAAGGCATGGATGGGCCGGCCATCGGGGTTTTGCAGCTCTGACACGTCAAGCTGGTCGTTATAGGTGCCATCCCCATCCGCGTCGCCGATGTCGAAATCGGTGACGACAGTGTGCCCGTTTTGCGACTGCACAAATGTGTCATCCCCCGCCCCACCGGTGAGGGTATCATTGCCCGAGCCACCATCAAGGCGGTCATTCCCGTCGCCGCCATCAAGGGTGTCGTTGCCGACACCGCCATCCAGCGTATCATCCCCCTCACCGCCATCGAGGCTGTCGTTCCCCTCCTGACCGCTGATCAGGTCGTTGCCCGCACCCCCGGACAACACGTCATTGCCGCTGCCGCCCTGGATCGTATCGGCGCCACCGCCGCCGTCGATTGTGTCGTCACCGGCTTCGCCGTACAGCTCGTCATCGCCCTCGTCGCCGAAGATGCTGTCATCGTCATCGCCGCCATAGACGGTGTCGTCCCCCCAACCGGCGTCAATGGTATCGTCGCCCGCGCCGCCGCGGACGTCATCATGCCCCCAAGAGGCGTTGACACTGTCATTGCCTGCACCACCATCGATGGTGTCCTGCCCCGCGCCGGCAAAAATCTGGTCATCGCCCTCGCCGCCGGTGATGGAGTCGTCACCGTCATCCGCATAGATGGTATCGTCACCATCCTGACCGTGGATCGTGTCGTCACCTTCGGAGGCGTAGACCTCGTCATTGCCGGACCCACCTTCGATATAGTCGTCGCCCCAGCCGGAATAGACCTTGTCGTCGCCCGCACCTGCGTCGATTGTGTCGTCGTAGTCGTAGTTCGGCTGGCCACCTTCCTCGTCAATGGTGTCATTGCCGTCGCCGCCGCGCACCGAATCCCCGCCGCGGCCATAGGCGATGTAGTCGTCACCGCCACCGCCATCGATCGTGTCGCTGCCGTCGCCGCCATAAACTTCATCATTACCGTCACCGCTGTTGATGCGGTCGTCACCCTCGTAGCCATGGACGGTGTCGTCGTCCGATCCGGTCGAGTGGTAGTCGTTATACGCCCCGCCTTCGTAGGTGTTGGCGCCGTCGGGATCATCGGTGGGCGCCACAAGTTCGTCATACCTTGGCGCATTGCCCGCGGTTACGTCATTGGGCCCGGAATAGGCATAGGCCGTGCCGGGTGTGATTGGCCCATCGGCCACCCAGCCCGAATGAAAGCCATTGCTTTCGACCTTGTAGAGCGTGATCGTGTTGCCCTGCCCGTCGGTAAGCGTCCAACTTTCTTCGAGATAAACCTCGCCCTCAGCCAGCTGGTTGCCGTTGGCGTCATATTTCTTGGCGTATTGGTCGCCGTCGCCGACCTCATCATTGGCGTCATCGCCGTTGAATTTGACGCCGCCATCGCTTTCCTCGATCTCGTAGACAAGCGCGTCTTCGCTGGCGTCGAAGTTCGGATCGAGCACAACCTGCCCATCCGGTGTCACCATGAATGCGTTCTGGGCGTACCCGCCAACTGTGTAATTGGCCATCTTGGGCCCCCGTGCGACTGCTCTTTGGCGCTGTCTAGCGCCCAAGGTGCAACGGTTGGTTAAAGGAACATTTTTACGGGTCTGGTGCGGGCCGGTGGAATAGTTTAGAATCGTTCCAAACCTTGACACTCTGACATGTTATCCGCATATCCGAGTGGAGCGCTCAGGAGTTGGCCCATGTTTATCCAGACCGAATCGACACCGAACCCCGCGACACTGAAGTTCCTGCCCGGACAGTCCGTGTTGGACATGGGCACGGCGGATTTTCCCAGTGCCGAAGCCGCGACCAAGTCACCGCTCGCGCAGCGTATCTTTGCCGTCGAGGGCGTGACCGGGGTGTTCTTTGGCACTGATTTCGTAACGGTGACCAAGGCGGATGCGGTGGATTGGGATCACATCAAACCCGCTTTGCTGGGCGCGATCATGGAGCATTTCCAGTCCGGCCAGCCGGTGATGGAAGATGGTGCCGCGCCTGCGTCCGGCCATGCCGAGCACGATGGCGAGGATGCCGTCGTGGTGGGCCAAATCAAGGAATTGCTGGACAGTCGGGTGCGCCCTGCGGTGGCACAGGATGGCGGCGACATCACCTTTCACGGCTTTGACCGCGGCGTTGTTTACCTGCACATGCAAGGCGCCTGTGCAGGCTGCCCATCGTCGACCCTGACGTTGAAGATGGGGATCGAGAACCTGCTGCGCCACTACATCCCCGAAGTGACCGAGGTGCGCCCGGTTGCCGTCTGACGCCTTTTCGGCCCGATGCTATTGCGGTGCGTCCCGACTGACGTTTGATAAGCCACCGGCCACGGTGGCTTATTGTCATTGCAGCGATTGCCGTCGGTGGACGGGTGCGCCGGTAGCTGCCTTTGCTGCTGTCGGGCGCGCTGAGGTCGAAGCGCAATTGCCTGCGCCGTTTCACGCCGCCTCGGGCGCGGAGCGGTGGCATTGCCCGACATGTCACGGACCGCTTGCGGCGTCGTTCCACTATCTGCCGGATCAGATTTACATTCCCATCGGGATTCTGGACCAGGCCGACCAACTTGTCCCTGCGATGCACAGCCATATCGATAGTGCGCTGCCGTGGTTGCATATCGACGATGATCTGCCCCGCGCCGACACGTCGAGCCGTGATGCGTTGAACCGGGCCTTTGAATGACGGCGCCGCTGATCCTGGGATTTGACACGTCGGCCGCGCATTGCGCTGCGGCGCTGGTGCGTGGGGATGAGGTGCTTGCCGCTGTGGGCGAAGAGATGGCGCGCGGGCAGGCCGAACGGTTGATGGGTCTGCTGGAGGAGGTGCTGGCAAGTCAGAGCGTGGTCTGGGCCGATCTGGATGCGCTGGCGGTGGGCACGGGGCCCGGCAACTTTACCGGTATCCGCATTGGCGTGGCCGCGGCGCGCGGTCTGGCGCTGGGTCTGAGCTGTCCCGCCTATGGTGTGACCGGGTTTGAGGCGCGCGGGTTGCTGGCCCCTGACGGGACAACTGTGGCGATCCCCGCCCCCCGCGACATGGTTTATGTGATGGAGGGGGGCACGCCGCGCCTGGTGTCACTTGACGATGTGGCGCATGCGGCCCCGCCCCCCGATCCGGCAGCACTGGCCCAAGCGGTCGCACAGCACGCGGCCCCGCGATGGCCGCAAAGCGCGCCCGCACCCGCGCCGTTCTATGTCAGGGCCCCTGACGCAGCGCCTGCGCGCGATGCGCCGCCGACGATCCTGCCGTGACACCGGACGCCCTTGCCGCGCTGCACGCCGCAGCCTTCGATCAGGCGCGGCCCTGGTCGGCTGAGGAATTTGCCAGCCTTTTGGCGAATCCCCTGACCCACCTTGAGGCCGCCCCACACGGGTTTGCGCTTTGGCGCGGCATTGCGGGCGAGGCGGAGTTGCTGACCCTTGCCGTCGATCCGGTGCATCAGGGCCGGGGGATCGGCGCCGAACTGATGCGGACCTGGCTGGCGCGGGCGGCGCAGACGTGCGACCGCGCCTTTTTGGACGTGGCCTCGGACAACGCGCGAGCGCTGGCGCTCTATACCGCTCAAGGGTTTGAAATCATTGCAAGGCGCAAGGGATACTACCCGCGACCGACAGGCACGGCGGATGCACTGATCATGGAGGCGCGGGCCCCCTTCTATGTTTCAAAAAAATCCTCGGGGGGAATCCGCCCCTAGGGCGGATGGGGGGCAGACAGCCCCCCTGCCCAAGCGATCAGCTTTGCGCAAGGTCAGCCCCCTGAAGTCCCACCTGTTTGGCCAAAAAGCGGTTGACCCTTCCGCAGGCCTGCGGCCTAATCCCGCATGATCTTTTGATCCTGGGCGTCCGGTGGTCTGCTGCCGCCGCCCCAACCATGAAAAACTGGGAGACCTGATACATGACCATGATGCAGAAATTCCTTGGCGCGACCGCGGCCCTGGCCCTGTCCGCAGGTGCTGCGCTGGCCGAACCCGCGCTGATCTTCGATCTGGGCGGCAAGTTCGACAAATCCTTCAACGAAGCGGCGTTCAACGGAGCGAAGCGCTGGGCGGATGAGACCGGCAACAGCTTCCGCGAGATCGAGCTGCAATCCGAAGCGCAGCGCGAGCAGGCCCTGCGCCGCTTTGCCGAATCCGGGGCCAACCCCATCGTCATGGCCGGCTTTGCCTTTGCCGACGCGCTGGGTCAGGTGGCGGCGGACTATCCCGACACCTCATTTGCCATCATCGACATGGTCGTGGATGCGCCCAACGTGCGGTCTGTTGTCTTCAACGAGCACGAGGGTTCGTACCTGGTTGGCATGATGGCCGCCAAGGCATCCGAGAGCGGCACCGTCGGCTTCATCGGTGGCATGGACATCCCGCTGATCCGCAAGTTTGCCTGCGGCTACGCGCAAGGCGTGAAGGCCGTGAATCCCGACGCAAACGTCATCGCCAACATGACCGGGACGACACCCGCGGCTTGGAACGACCCGGTGAAGGGCTCGGAACTGACCAAGGCACAGATCAGCCAGGGTGCTGACGTCGTCTATGCCGCCGCGGGTGGCACGGGCGTGGGTGTGCTGCAAACGGCAGCGGACGAAGACATCCTGTCGATCGGCGTGGACAGCAACCAGAACTACCTGCATTCGGGCAAGGTTCTGACCTCGATGATGAAACGCGTGGACAACGCGGTTTACCAAGCCTTTACCGATGGCGCAGGGTTCGAGACTGGGTTCAACGTGATGGGCCTGGCCAATGGCGGCGTCGGCTATGCGCTGGACGAGCACAACGCTGAGCTGGTCAGCGACTCCATGAAGAACGCAGTCGACGAAGCGTCGAACCAAATCGCCAGCGGCGAATTGGTGGTGCATGACTACATGTCGGATGACAGCTGCCCCGCGCTGAACTTCTAAGCCACGCGACCTGATATCGGGGCCGCGCCGCAGGATTTGTGGCGCGGCCCCTTTTCCAACCAAAGGCTACCCGCCCATGACTGCCCCCGCCATCGAACTCAAAGGCATTTCCAAGGCCTTTGGCCCCGTGCAGGCCAACAAAGACATTTCGATCCGGGTGATGCCCGGCACGATCCACGGGATCATCGGCGAGAACGGGGCGGGCAAATCGACACTGATGTCGATCCTCTATGGCTTTTACAAGGCTGACGCGGGCGAGATTTTCATTGGCGGGAACAAAACCGAAATTCCCGACAGCCAAGCAGCCATTGCCGCAGGCATCGGCATGGTGTTCCAGCACTTCAAGCTGGTGGAAAACTTCACCGTGTTGGAAAACATCATTCTTGGGGCCGAAGACGGCGGGCTGCTGCGCCCGTCCCTGGCCAAGGCGCGCAAGACCCTGCTGGAGTTGGAACAGGAATACGACCTTAAGGTCGATCCCGATGCCGTCATCGAAGAGATCGGCGTGGGGATGCAGCAGCGGGTCGAAATCCTCAAGGCCCTCTACCGGCAGGCAAATATCCTGATCCTCGACGAGCCTACGGGCGTGCTTACGCCCGCCGAGGCCGACCAATTGTTCCGTATCCTTGGACGGCTCAAGGAAGAGGGCAAGACGATCATCCTGATCACGCACAAGCTGCGCGAGATCATGGATATCACCGATACTGTCAGCGTGATGAGGCGTGGTGAGATGACGGCGACCGTCAAGACGGCCGAGACCAGTCCCGAAGAACTGGCCGAACTGATGGTGGGCCGCAAAGTGCTGTTGCGCGTGGACAAGACCCCGGCCGATCCGGGTGATGTGGTGCTGGACGTGCAGAACCTGAAAGTGGTGGACGAACAGGGGGTTACGCGCCTCAAGGGCATCGACCTACAGGTGCGGGCCGGTGAAATCCTGGGCATCGCCGGTGTGGCGGGCAACGGGCAGTCCGAATTGCTGGAAGTGCTGGGTGGTTATGCGGATGCGACCGGCACGGTGACCCTGAATGGCGATCCGATCGACTTGACCGGCAAATATTCCGACGGGCGGTCGCGCCGGGACAAGGGCATCGCGCACGTGCCAGAGGACCGGCAGCGCGAAGGGTTGATCATGGACTTTGCTGCGTGGGAGAATACGGCGTTCGGCTACCATCGGGACGCGGCCTATACCTCCGGCGTGCTGTCGAACAACGCGGCCATCAAAGCGGACACGGCAGAGAAGATGGAGCGCTTTGACGTGCGCCCGCCCCATCCGCATCTGGCGGCCAAGAATTTTTCCGGCGGGAACCAGCAAAAGATCGTTCTGGCGCGCGAGATCGAACGGAACCCCGACCTGCTGTTGATCGGCCAGCCCACGCGGGGCGTGGACATTGGGGCCATCGAATTCATACACCAGCAAATCGTGGCCCTGCGCGATCAGGGCAAGGCGATCCTGCTGGTATCGGTCGAGCTTGAGGAAATCCTGGGCCTAGCCGACCGCGTGGCCGTCATGTTCGACGGGCAGATCATGGGCGAACGGCAGACGTCCGAGACCGATGAGAAAGAACTGGGGCTGCTCATGGCGGGCATCACTGACACGGACAAACCGCACGACTTTGCCGAGATTGAAGCCAATCTTGCCCACGCGCATGGCGATGCGTCGAAGGAGGTCTGAGACATGGATGTGATGCCAAAATGGGCCGAGGTGATCCTGGTCCCGCTGCTTTCCCTGATCCTGGCCGCGATCCTGTCGGCACTGGTGATCCTGGCCATTGGCGAAGACCCTGTGGCCGCGGTGAACCTGATGGTCACGGGCGCTTTGGGGTCGACCTATGGCTGGGGGTATACCCTTTATTACGCGACGAACTTCATGTTCACGGGGCTGGCTGTGTCTGTCGCATTCCATGCCGGGTTGTTCAACATCGGCGGTGAGGGGCAGGCGATGCTGGGGGGCCTTGGTGTGGCGCTGGTGTTGCTGTTCATTCCGTGGCCGCACTGGACCGTGGCGCTGCTGGCCGCCACCTTGGGTGCGGCGGTGTTTGGCGCGCTGTGGGCGGCGATCCCGGCCTATTTGCAGGCCAAACGCGGCAGCCACATCGTGATCACCACGATCATGTTCAACTTCATCGCGGCGGCGGTGCTGAACTACATGCTGGTCAACCAGTTGCGCCCGGCGGGCAGCATGGACCCCGCGACCGAGCGGTTTCGCGAGGCGGTCCACCTGCCCAATCTGCATGAAATGCTGGCACCGATTGGGATCAACTTTTCCAAAGCTGCGCCTGCAAATGTGTCGCTGGTGATTGCAATGATTGCCTGTGTGCTGGTGTGGCTGTTGATCTGGCGCACGCCGCTGGGGCTTGAGATCCGGTCCTATGGCAAGTCGGGGCGGGCCGCGAAATATGCGGGTATTGGCGCGGTGCGGATCACGATGATCGCCATGCTGATCTCGGGCGCGTTGGCTGGGATGATGGCGATCAACAACGTGATGGGCGAGGCCGAGCGGCTGGTCCTGAACGCCGTAGAGGGGGCCGGGTTCATCGGGATTGCTGTGGCACTGATGGGGCGGAGCCATCCCTTTGGCGTGTTTCTGGCCGCGATCCTGTTCGGATTTCTCTATCAGGGCGGGGCCGAGCTGGCGCTGTGGACGTCGATCCCGCGCGAGTTGATCGTGGTGATCCAGGCGCTAGTGATCCTGTTTACAGGCGCACTGGACAACATGGTGCGCATGCCGCTGGAGCGCGTATTTCTAGCGGCGCGCAATGCTCGCACGTCCAAATCGGTTGAGCCGGCGGAGTAAACGACATGGATATTCTCGCGCTTTTCGATCTGACCGTTCTGGACTCGACCGTGCGTCTGGCGACACCGCTGCTTTTGGCCTGTCTGGCCGGTCTGTTTTCGGAGCGGGCGGGGATTTTTGACATCGGCCTTGAGGGCAAGATGCTGTTTGCGGCGTTCTTCTCAGCTGCGATTGCCGCCATGACCGGTTCGGTCTGGCTAGGCCTGCTGGCGGGCATCGCGTCGTCCATGGCGCTGTCGGGCATTCATGGTCTCGCTTCGATCACCTTCCGAGGCAACCAGTTGATTTCGGGCGTGGCCATCAACTTTCTGGCTGCGGGTATGACGGTGCTGATCGCGCAAGACTGGTTTCAGCAAGGTGGGCGGACGCCGTCGCTGATCGGTGGCGGGCGGTTCGAGCCGATCACCCTGCCCTTTGCCAATGCGCTGAGTGGTGTGCCTTTTGTCGGGCCGATCTATGCCGAGTTGATCTCGGGCCATACGATCCTTGTTTACGTTGCCTTGCTGGCCGTACCGGGAACGTGGTGGTTGCTGTTTCGCACGCGGTTCGGTCTGCGCTTGCGGGCTGTGGGCGAGAACCCGGCAGCGGTCGATACGGCGGGCGTGTCCGTGGTGGGCTTGCGTTTCGTCGCAGTCGGTATCTGCGGCATCCTGTGCGGGATTGCGGGTGCCTATTTGGCGACGGGTCTGCAGGCCGGGTTCGTCAAGGACATGACGGCGGGGCGTGGGTTCATAGCACTGGCCGCGCTGATCTTTGCCAAGTGGCGGCCGTGGCATGCCCTGTGGGCAACGTTGCTGTTCGGATATCTGCAGGCCATCGCGCTGCGGCCTGACATCATCGAAGGGGCCCTGGGTTTCAAGGTGCAGGTGCAGTTGTTGGACGCCCTGCCCTATATCCTGACGGTCGTCATCCTCGCAGGGTTCGTGGGCAAGGCCATCCCGCCCCGTGCGGGCGGTGAGCCGTATGTGAAGGAACGCTGACAGCAGGACGATAAGTCCAGATCGCCCATAAACTTAGTCCCAGATTGCTGCGCGGCGGCGTGACATCTTGATTTCCCACACGACCCCTCATAACAGGGGCCATGCAAATCTACCTGCCTATCGCCGAGGTATCGGTCAACGCGTTCCTGCTTTTGGGACTGGGCGGTATGGTGGGCGTTCTGTCGGGTATGTTTGGCGTGGGCGGCGGCTTTCTGATGACGCCGCTTTTGTTCTTTATCGGCATCCCGCCTGCTGTGGCTGTGGCGACCGAAGCCAACCAGATCGTGGCGTCATCCTTTTCCGGTGTTCTGGCACATCTCAGGCGCAAGACCGTGGATCTGAAGATGGGGACCGTCCTGCTGATAGGGGGCCTCATAGGCGCGGCACTGGGCGTGCTGATCTTCAACTATCTCAAGTCGCTGGGTCAGGTCGATCTGCTGGTGCGCCTGTGCTACGTCGTGTTTCTGGGCGTGATCGGCGGGCTGATGTTTATCGAAAGCCTGAACGCGATCCGCAAGACGGCCAAGGGCACTGCGATCCCGACCCGCAAGAAGCACGGGCTGATCCACAAGCTGCCGTTCAAGATGCGGTTCCGGGTCTCTGGCCTTTATATCTCGGTCATTCCGCCGCTGCTGGTGGGGCTGAGCGTGGGTATCCTTGCCGCTATCATGGGTGTCGGCGGCGGGTTCATCATGGTCCCTGCGATGATCTATCTGCTGGGCATGCCGACCAAGGTGGTTGTGGGCACGTCGCTGTTCCAGATCATCTTTGTCACCGCGTTCACCACTATGTTGCATGCCACCACGAACTATACCGTGGACGTGGTTCTGGCCGTGCTGCTGCTGGTCGGCGGCGTTATCGGGGCGCAGGTGGGCACGCGGATCGGTGTGCGCATGAAGGCGGAGCAGTTGCGTATCCTGTTGGCCCTGATGGTGCTGGCGGTTTGTGGCAAGCTGGCCTTTGACCTGCTGGTGATGCCGTCCGAGCTATTCTCGGTCGGCGCAGTGGAGGGGCATTGATGCTGCGCCTTTTGCTCATCGCGTTGCTCTTCGCTGTGCCCGCTTGGGCAGAAGAAGTTGTGCTGGGGTTAAGCCAGGACGAGGTGGCAATCACCACCAGCTTTGATGGCTCCGAAATCCTGATCTTTGGCGCGGTGAAACGCGAAGCACCGATGCCGGAGGGCGCATTGGGCGTGATTGTCACCATTGCAGGTCCCCCCGAGCCTGTAACTGTGCGCCGTAAGGAGCGCCGCTTTGGCATCTGGGTGAACACGGATGCGGTCGAGTTGGATGGCGCGCCGAGCTACTATGCCGTGGCAACAAGTGCGCCGCTCGATGATGTGCTGGGCATTCGCGACAATCTGGAACACAAGGTGTCGGTGCCATCCATGCTGCGCGGGGTCGAAGCACCGAATACCGTGTTGGATGCCAGCGCCTATGTGGCTGCGTTGATCCGCATCAACACCAATGCGGGCACCTATCAATTGCTCGAAAACCAGGTGGTTGTGGATCAGGACACCCTGTTTCGGACACGTATTCGACTGCCCGCGGCCTTGACCGAAGGGGCCTATGAGACGCGTATCTTTCTGACGCGCGACAGCCAGGTCGTTGCCAGCTATGAGACCGCAATTGAGGTGCGAAAGGTCGGGCTGGAGCGGTGGCTGTTTACTCTGAGCCGCGAGAACCCGTTCTGGTATGGGATCATGTCGCTGGCCATCGCCATTGCCGCCGGATGGGGCGCGTCGGCGGCGTTTTCACTGATCCGGAATTGAGGTTTGGTGCGCATTAAATGCGCACAAGGCTATGGCGGCGGTGCGCAGTGAATGCGCACCCTACGGTTGTTCGGCTTCCAATGTGAGGGTTGCCGCAGGCACGGTGCGCAAGTCGTCGATGCGCAGCGGGCCACTGGGCTTTGAGAGCCTGTTGCGCACCACCCAGATCAACCGATCCTGCGCGCGGGTGATGGCGACATAGGCCAGTCGCTTCCACAAGGGTTGGCCCGCTTCGGTGCGGTTCATCTTTGCGGCGACATAAAGGTCCGGCGCGAACACCTGCACGGTGTCCCATTGCGAGCCTTGCGCCTTGTGGATGGTTACAGCCGCGCCATGGAGAAATGTGGCGCCCATGCGGGCGGCGTAGGGGATAAAGGGTTCTTCCTCGTCCGGTTTTTCTATCTTCACGATGGAGGCGGCCGACACCTGCGGGTCCTCTGCCCCGATCACGTGCAGGCGGGAAAAGCCCGGTTTGCGGCCCTCACCCAAGTAAACGACCTGCGCGCCCTTGATGAGCCCGCGCGCTTCAAGATCGAGCCGCTTCTTGCGGTGCTTGAGGGGCAATTCCAAACCGTCGCAGATCAGCGGCTCGCCCTCGATCAAACGGTCTTCGGGGGCGTCATAGACGCTGCGGAAGGCATTGATCAGGCGGATACGGGTGGCGTTGCGCCAGACAAGGACGGGACTGCGGGCCATCAGGTCCACTTCAACACGTTGCCCCCAGACGACACGCTCGTCTTTGCCCGCCGCTTCTTCGACCATGCGTTCAAACGCATAGAAGTCGACTGATGGGTCCGCCAGCGCATGAGCAAGGTCGAGAATCGGGTTGTCGGCAGCTTGGCGGTGGATGCGGCCCAGGTTCATCACCCGTTTCTCGGGCAGTTTGTCGAACACCATGGCACCGGACTGGTTGACCGGCGCAAGCTGGGCCGGGTCGCCGAACAGGAGGAGCGTGGGGAAAATTTCCTTGAGGTCGTTAAACTGCTTGTCATCGAGCATCGAGGCTTCGTCGATGAAACCGATATCAAGCGGCTCCTCGCGCCGTTTCCAGCCAGTGATGAAATCGCTGCCACGCAGGCCTGCGGCGGCGAGCGCGCCGGGGATGGATTTGTTGGTCTGGTAGAACGCATGGGCGCGGTCAAGCGCCTGATCCGTCAGCCCTTCCACCTCGGGCCGGTCGCCATTGCCTGCGAGCCATTCTGCGATGCGCTCGTATTCAGGGTCGTAGACAGGCGTGTAGAGGATGCGGTGGATGGTGGTGGCTGGCACGCCGCGGAAGCGCAGGACGCTGGCCGCCTTGTTGGTGGGGGCGAGGATGGCAAGTGTGCGGCGGTCCTTGCGACGGCGGGATTCGTAGTCGCCCGAGACGACGTCGACCCCTGCCGCTTCAAGCGCCTTGTAGAGTTCCGACAGAAGGAGAGTTTTACCCGATCCGGCCTTGCCGGTGATTGCCATGACGGATGTGGAGGACGATTTCGGCGGCATCAACAGCGCATCATCCAGATCAATGCCCGCCTCGCGCAACATCTCGGTCACGGTGTCATAGGCGGACGCCTGATCGTCGGAAAGGGCCAGGGCGGTGGACATGCCGCGACCCTATAGGCGGGGCGCGGCAGGTGCCAGCGGGTTCAGGCGGTGCGCGCAAATTCAAGGCGGGATGCGGTGCCGAAAGCGTGGTCGAACCACTGGCGCGAGCGGTCGAGCGGCACGCCTGCGCGCTCGGCTACAGCAGCGGCGGCCTGATCGTCGAAATGCCACAGGCCAACGCTAATCTGATCACGCCCTTCGCCCGCGCTGCCCAACACATCGGGTGAGGAGCCGATCATGCGGTAGATGCGGACCATGCGCGCGTCGAAGACACCGACGAAGTGTTCGACGCCGAAGTTCTGCATGATTTCTCCTCCGCCCAGCATCAGGGCTGCGGCCACGTGGCTGCCCGCACCGCGGGTCAGGCAGAAGCGGGTGCATTCCCAAATGACGGGGCTTTTGATGGGACCCGAGATGAGGTCGCCGAAATGCTCGTTTACCATTGTACGGCCTGTCGTTGGCAGAAACCGCATCGAGCCGCCGTGAGAGCCGTCGGGTTCTTCCCAGATCACATAAAGCGGGTTCAGATCATCGTATTCATCGCGCTCGTACCCGTCGTGGTCCACCTGCACGTCCCAGCCCAATCGGGTTTTGAACTGGTCCGCGCGGTCGCGGAACATGGTGCGGGCAAGTTTGGGGTGATCGCCAAGATCAGAAGCATAGACGTAACGCAGCATTGAAGTATCCTTGTCAAACCGGGGCGGGTATGACCAAAACACTACCGATGCGTGCGTTAAAATCCCATATACACACGCGCACGATGTGTTACCGAAAGTGGCAACAGGGCGATTTACACCACAATCAGGCCGCGGCTCATGGCCCGAGCAACGGCGTGTGTCGTGTTCATGGCGCCCAATTTGAAGCGGGCGCTTTCAATATAGACGCGCAGGGTGTGCTCCGAAATTGACAAGGTATCGGCCACCTGCGCGCGGCTGTATCCCATGGCCAAGAAAGTCATGGCGTCCACCTCGCGCGGGCTGAGCGCCTGGGATTGTTCGGGCGCGCGATCCGGTTCGAATTCAAGCGCCTTTTCGTTGAACGTGTGGGCGATCAGGATCAGGTCGCGGCGGTGCGCGTCTGTCCAGTCCGCCCACGTGTCGTCGTCGCATGAGTGGCTGACTGTAAAGAGCGCGAACTGTCCGTTCGGCCCTCGGATCGGGACCGAAAACCCCTGGTTCCCGACCCCGTGTGCAATGGCTTCGGCCTGAAAGGTGCGGGCGGGCTTGCTGCTCCAGTCCAACCGCTTCCAATCAACTGGGTGAAATCGTTGAAAACACCCAAGAATAACCGGATCAACCCGAAGATAGTTCTGTTCGAGATACCGGTCTCGCCATACGTCCGAATAGGTTCCGCACCCATACTGATCCCCGGCGGAATCGACCCAGTGATAGATTACGTGATCGACCCTGTAGTGGTCGCGGATTTCTTCGGACGCCGCCTGAAGGGCTGCGAGCCCCTCAGCTTGTTCCAAATCCTCCAAAATAGGTTCCAACGGCTGCCTCGCCGTCGTGACGCTGACCATCGTTCGTTTCCTTCATCGCGGCGATCTCGGCCATCGCGACGATTGCGGTGTCATCCAACTGTTCGGCAAGGGCCGGCATATCGTTGGTACGGGCAAAGGTCTTGAGGTCCGTCAGAACGTCCAGTATCCAGTCACTCTTCATGGTCAGACTCACTCTCGAGTAGTTAATGAAAGGTTAACACAACTATAGCATGTGTTAATCCGTTCAGAAAATTCACGTATTTCTACTCCCCAGAAATAGTGAGGCGACGATTTGCAAGCCTTTGATCCGATTGAACACGGTTTCAGACGCAAAAACGCCCGCGCCACTCATAGGTGATTCGCGGGCGTTTACACTCTTCCAGAGCGTGTGACGACTTAACGGCGCGCTTCCAGCGCATCCTCAAGCGTGCGCAGGCCGGTCTTGGGGGCTTGCACCAGAACCGACATGTTGCCGGGCTTGTGTTCGTTGCGCATCATCTTCATGTGCGCCTCGGGCAGATCGTCCCAGCCGAATACTTCGGACATGCAAGGATCAAGGCGTCGCTCGACCATCAGGTGGTTCGCGGCAGAGGCTTGCTTGAGATGTGCAAAGTGGCTGCCTTGCAAGCGCTTCTGGTGCATCCACATGTACCGCACGTCGAAGGTCAGATTGTAGCCGGTGGTGCCGGCACAGATCACGACCATGCCACCCTTCTTGCAGACAAAGGTCGAGACGGGGAATGTGCTTTCGCCCGGGTGTTCAAACACCATATCGACATTCACGCCCTTGCCGGTGATGTCCCAGATTGCCTTGCCGAACTTCCGGGCCTCTTTGAACCACTCGGCGTACTCAGGCGTGTTCACCGTGGGCAGTTGGCCCCAGCAGTTGAAATCCTTGCGGTTGATCACGCCCTTGGCACCCAGGTCCATGACGAAGTCGCGTTTGCTTTCGTCGCTGATCACGCCGATCGCGTTCGCACCTGCCGTGTTGATCAATTGGATCGCGTAAGACCCCAGGCCACCCGAGGCCCCCCAAACCAGCACGTTTTGGCCGGGCTTCAGATCATGGGGCTCGTGCCCAAAGAGCATCCGGTAGGCGGTGGCAAGTGTCAGGGTGTAGCATGCGCTTTCTTCCCAGGTCAGATGCCTGGGCCGCGGCATCAGCTGTTGCGCCTGCACGTTGGTAAACTGCGCAAAGGAGCCGTCGGGCGTCTCGTAGCCCCAGATGCGTTGGCTTTCCGAATACATCGGGTCGCCGCCGTTGCAGTGTTCGTCGTCGCCATCGTCCTGGTTGCAGTGGATGACCACCTCGTCACCCACTTTCCAGCGTTTAACCTTGTCGCCTACGGCCCAGATGATGCCCGAGGCGTCAGAGCCCGCGATGTGGAATGGCTGGCCGTGCCCGTCAAAGGGCGAGATCGGCTTGCCCAGTGACGCCCAGACACCGTTGTAGTTGATGCCCGCTGCCATCACGAGCACCAGCACTTCGTGGCTGTCGAGCTTGGGCACATCGACCACTTCGAGTTGCATGGCCGTGTCTGGTTCCCCATGACGTTCGCGGCGAATGGCCCACGCGTACATTTGTTTGGGCACATAGCCCATGGGTGGGATTTCCCCCATCTCGTAGAGGTCTTTTTCAGGTGCGTCGTAGGACGCGATGCCAGTGTCGAGTGCCATGTCAGCCTCCAGGTTGAGAATTCTGTGCCGCAGCGCAGAATCAACTGCGTTAAGGCTGAATATGGCTCAAAACGAAATAAAGCAACCAAGATTTATCTGATTTTGTAATTTTATGACTTTGCGCTCGCAGCATCAGCGGTAGGGATGCTCTCTGGATAGAGGTCCCCGATCGAGTTCGCGTAAAAGCGAAACAGATCAATCTCTTCGGGGACCATCGCCCACCCCGCGTCCGAGCGTGTCAGCATCCCGCGCCGGTGCATGTCGTCCAGCCCACGCTGCATCCGGTCGGACAACTCTTCGTCAAGCAGCGGAGGGCGGGTTCCTCGCTCGGCTGGCATCGCCATTTTGACGTTGTGCAGCATCTCGCCGTCGGGGATGGGCCCTTGCGACAGCAAAAACATCCGCGACAAGAGCGGCACAAACGGCACTGGCATGACGTTCTGTATGCTCTCACGCAGTGTTTCGGCCAGACCACCCAGATCCCGGGTGGCCCCCAACGCCGCCAGAGACACCGGAGGTCCAAAGACCACCGAGGCCGTGCCGAACTTGCGATAGCGCCGGGTGATCCACTGGCCCAATAGACGCAGGATCGCGGCCATCATCACGGTGATGCTGACACCAAAGCGACGGTCACCGCGTTTGTCCGCCGCAATCAGCACCCGATCTTCGAGCACGCGGTCATAGTTGATGGCGACGGGGACAAAGACGACGTCGCGCTTGGCGGGATCATATCCCTCGACCACATAGGACAGAAGCCCCATCTTGAGCGGCATGAGCTGGCCATTCACGCTCAGCCCGCCTTCGGGAAAGATGGCTTGGGTGACGCCATTGGCCGTGGCCATCTGGACATAGCGCGCCAGAACCTTGCGATAGAGTTGCCCGCGCGACCGACGGCGGATGAAATACGCGCCCATTGATTTGATCAGCCGCGACAGCGGCCAGACCCGCGCCCACTCACCCACCGCATAGCTAAGCGCCGACGCACGTGCGGCGAGGTAGGTGACAAGCACGTAGTCCATGTTGCTGCGGTGGTTCATGACGAACACGACAGTCGCATCGGGATCAACGCTTTGGATTTGCTGGTCGTTGTTCAGCCCCGTGCGCACATCATAGAGGGCTGTCGCCAACCAGCGCGCCGCGCGGGCGCCAAAACTGAAATAGGCGAAGGCCGAAAAACTGGGGACGATCTCTCGGGCGTAGCGGCGGGCCTGTTCGAAGGCGACGTTTTCCGGCACGTTGTTTTCGGTCGCGTGCAACACGATGGCCTCGGTCACCTCGGGGTCATAGATCAACCTTTGGATCATGTCGTAGCGCCGCGCGAGCTTGAACGGCTCAATGGGCCGGGTGAGCCGTTCGTTCAGCCGCGCCACCGCACGCTCTAGCCTGCGGCGAAAGAACCAGCGCACGGACGGAAACAGAAAATGCGAGGCAAAGGTCACAGCCGCGAACAGCACGATCAGCACAAAAAGCCAAAGGGGGAGTTCAACGGTTGTCATCATCACCCGTGACCCTCGCAGGGGGACGGGATGGGGGCAAGGGAAATGGGCTGGTCTTTCCCCTGCCCCGCGATGAAAGTGGCGGCATGTATGACGGAGATTCCTTTTATACGCTTGGCGTCTGGGGACAGATCGGACTGGCCTGCGTGTCGCTTGTGTTCGCCGTGCTGGCGTTGGGGTTCACGCGTCTGCTGGTTCTGCGCCGCCCGCTGATCATCCGCATTCCGGTGTGGCTCGTGGCGTTCATCACCTTTATCTGGGCGTCGCCGCAGGGCTACTATACCTACTATCGGATGATCTTTGACGGTTTGCCCGCGCAATCGGTGATCAAGGCGCCGCCCCCGCCAGAAGAGGTTTTGGCCCTGCTTACGTTCACTGGCCCGATCACCCTGTCGGCGCATAGCGCGGGGGTGCTGGGGTGGCTGATGTTCGTGGTCGCGGTCTGGCCGCAGCGCAGAAAATGCCGCGACGCAGCGGATTGACTGCGCCAGAAAATTACCTATACCTCACCCTGAACGTAATTTTGTTACCCAATCGATTCACGGGAGAGCGCCAATGTCGCAGCCAGCACAGAAAGACCGCCCTTGGTTGATCCGCACCTACGCGGGGCATTCAACCGCTGCGGCGTCGAACGCGCTTTACCGGTCAAATCTGGCGAAAGGGCAGACCGGCCTGTCGGTTGCTTTCGATCTGCCGACGCAGACGGGATATGACAGTGACCACGTGCTGGCGCGCGGGGAAGTTGGCAAGGTGGGCGTGCCCGTCGCGCATCTGGGCGATATGCGCACGCTCTTCTCAGATATTCCTTTAGAAAAGATGAACACTTCGATGACGATCAACGCGACGGCCCCTTGGCTGTTGGCGCTCTATATCGCCGTGGCCGAGGAACAGGGCGCGGATGTGACCAAGCTGCAAGGCACGGTGCAAAACGATCTGATCAAGGAATACCTGAGCCGCGGCACCTATATCTGCCCGCCGAAACCGTCGCTCAAGATGATCGCGGACGTGGCCGAATATTGCTATTCCAATGTGCCGAAATGGAACCCGATGAACGTGTGTTCCTATCACCTGCAAGAAGCAGGTGCGACGCCCGAGCAGGAATTGGCCTTTGCCCTGGCCACCGCCACTGCCGTTCTGGACGAATTGAAGCCCCGCATTGATCCGGCTGATTTCCCGGCTGTTGTGGGGCGCATTTCCTTCTTTGTGAATGCGGGCATTCGGTTTGTGACCGAGATGTGCAAGATGCGCGCCTTTGTCGATCTGTGGGACGAAATTTGTGAGAAACGCTATGGCGTAACCGACCCGAAATTCCGGCGCTTCCGCTATGGGGTGCAGGTCAATTCGTTGGGCCTGACCGAACAGCAGCCAGAAAATAACGTCTACCGCATTCTCATCGAAATGCTGGCGGTGACGCTGTCAAAAAAGGCGCGGGCCCGCGCGGTGCAATTGCCCGCGTGGAACGAAGCGCTTGGCTTGCCGCGGCCCTGGGACCAGCAGTGGTCGATGCGTATGCAACAGATCATGGCGTTTGAAACGGACCTGCTGGAATATGACGATCTGTTCGACTGCAATCCTGCGGTCGATGCGAAAGTTGCAGAGTTGAAGGCCGGGGCCCGGCACGAATTGGAAAACCTGGACGCCATGGGCGGCGCCATTGCGGCAATTGACTACATGAAAGCGCAATTGGTGCAATCGAATGCCGAACGTCTGAACCGGATCGAAAAAGGTGAAACGGTTGTGGTTGGTGTGAACAAGTACCAGGCCGGAGAGCCGTCCCCCCTGATGACGGGCGATGGTGGTATCATGGTGGTCGATCCCGCAGTCGAGCAGGAGCAGATTGATCGCCTGAGCGCCTGGCGCGCCGCGCGGGACGACGCACACGTCGCAGCATCCCTTGCAGATCTGCGTGCGGCGGCCGCGGCCGGGCAGAACGTGATGCCTGCCTCAATTGCCTGTGCGAAAGCGGGGGCGACCACAGGTGAATGGGCCGCGCAAATGCGGGCCGTGCATGGCGAATATCGCGGGCCGACGGGCGTGTCTGCATCAAGATCGAACATGACCGAAGGGTTGGATGACTTGCGCGATGCCGTCGACGCGGTCAGCGACAAGCTGGGGCGTCGGTTGAAATTCCTTGTGGGGAAACCGGGACTTGACGGGCATTCAAACGGGGCCGAGCAGATCGCTGTGCGGGCGCGGGATTGCGGAATGGACATCGCTTATGAGGGCATTCGGCTGACCCCCGAAGAGATTGTGACCACCGCCCAGGAGGATGACGCCCATGTGGTGGGGCTGTCGATCCTGTCAGGCAGCCATATCCCGCTTGTCGAAGATTTGATGCGACGTATGCAAGCGGCTGGGCTGTCTCATGTGCCGGTGATCGTTGGCGGCATCATTCCAGATGACGACGCCGACAGGTTGCGCGCGATGGGTGTTGCGCGTGTCTACACGCCCAAGGATTTTGAATTGAACACGATCATGCAGGACATTGTCACCCTGGCTGACCCAAGGGCTGTCGCCGCTGAATAAAGGCTGATCGATCGCCCGGTGCGCGAATACCGGCGAAAGAGCATTCGGTCATATGCAAATAAAATGCGCAGGCCGGTATTGCAAACCAGTGCATTTAATTTCCACCCGCTCGGGAAAGTTTCGACCTGAGCGGGCAATCTCTTGCCGGTGACACAAATTACGCCATTGACCCATTGATTTCTTTGCTAAATTAGAAAATACGATCAAAAATCATTGGGACTTTGGAAAGATTATCAATGGCAATCAAACTTGATAAACTGAGCCGCAAAGAGCTTGAGGCTTTGCGGATGGATGTCGACGAAGCAATTGTGCAGCGCCGGAAATCCGAAAAGCAGGACGCATTGGCCGCCGCAAAGAAGGCGGCAGCGGAATTCGGGTTTTCTCTGGATGAGTTGACCGGCAAGAAAGGCGGGCGCGGTGGTGCCAAAGCATCGACTGCCGACCCGAAATACATGAACCCCGAGAACCCGACACAGACCTGGACGGGAAAAGGCAGACAGCCGAATTGGTTCAAAACTGCAGTGGCTGCCGGCAAATCACCGGAAGACCTGGAAATCTAGTCAAGGCCGCCGGACCCTATTGGATCGTGCCCCCACCTGCTGAGGGCGCGGTCCGAACCCTCTTTCAAAAAAACTGTAGAGCCTGCGAGACGTGGCGATTGATTTGGCCGCGGCTGTAGTCGGTGGTTTGTCCGAATTGGGCCGCAAAGACCAATTCCCAACGTGGCGGATCGCGGATTTGATTGCATGACCTGTCAAAGATATGGTTCTGCTTTCGGATGCGGCGCGTTCAGCGCGCGTGCTGTTTCACACCAAGGAGTTGACCATGACCGTCCATATTGGGGCCACACCGGGCCAGATTGCTGAAACCGTTTTGATGCCGGGTGATCCCTATCGTGCGAAATGGGCAGCAGACACGTTTCTGGACGATGCGGAACTGGTGAATGAAGTGCGCGGGATGCTGGGCTTTACCGGCACCTGGCGGGGCCACCGTGTGACCATTCAGGGGTCTGGCATGGGCATGCCGTCACTGTCGATCTATGCCAATGAGTTGATGCGCGACTACGGTGCGCAAACCCTGATCCGTATTGGATCTTGCGGGGGCATGCAGCCGCAGGTGGGCATCCGGGACGTGATCATCGCCATGACAGCCAGCACGATCACCTCGCCGTCCTCGGGCATCTTCAAAGAAGTAAACTATGCGCCATGTGCCGACTATGACCTGCTGGCCGCGGCGGTAACGGCGGCCAAAGCCAAAGGCACCACAACCCATGTGGGCGGCATTTATTCGTCGGACGTGTTCTATGCCGAGCGCCCCGATCTGGACGAGCAGATGGTGCGGCACGGCATTCTGGGGGTCGAGATGGAGGCTGCCGAGCTTTACACCCTTGCTGCGCGACACGGGCGCAGGGCGTTGGCGGTGCTGACGGTCAGCGACCACTTGCAGACCGGTGAGGCGTTGCCAAGTGACGACAGAGAGCGCACGTTCGGAGATATGGTGGAAATCGCGCTGGAAGCGACGTTCTCGTGACTTTTTGACTTTAATCACAGTCGCTTAATTGTATTTTTGGCGATGCACCAGGCGTACACAATCTGTGCACACCTTGTGCACTGTCCGTGCACCAGCGCCGTCCTTTGCGTTAACCTTTCGTTCAGAAACGAGCGCTGAGAAGCATGCCAGGATTGCGTTGAGAAACCCTTAGGCCACCGTTGCCGCGTGATGCGACTGTAGGAGCCTCCGGCGTGGATTTTTCTGAAACAGAGAATTAGGAGCGATCTCCGCATCAGCAACAGCTGCGGAGGGGGTGTTTATGGTCTGACTGCGCGTTGCGTCCCCTGCACCTTAGGGACCACGACCGTGGCTGCGGTCGTAGCCGTTGGGCAGGGGGCTGGTCCAGCCGTCCAGCGTGCCGGGAGCCGGAGCGAACAGTTCGATCTTGAGCGGGTGGCATTGGGCCACATCAGAGGTGTGTTCCGATCCGCAATCCCCACCCGGGCAGGCGCTGAGGGCACCCAAAAGATCAATCTCGGTCAGAAAGTCGATGTGGTCGCCGGGGCGAACGGGGGAGGCCTTCATGAAGTATTGGCCGGTGTCGCGTGTAAAGCCCGTGCACATGAAGACGTTGAGGACATCGTGCACATGGGGCTCGGCCTCGGGCAGCGACATGCCGGTGTGATCGGACAGCGCGCGGGCCAGGTTTGAGTGGCAACAGTGGTGGTAGTGCCCGCCCTGCAAAAGGTTGCCGGTATAGGGGTCACAGCGCGTACCGATCACGTCGTGCACCGCGCCACCGTAGGGGTCGATCCCGTACCAGTTAAGACTGTCATGGATCACGGTGGCCATGGGCCGCAGATTTGGAAAATCGCTCCACATCCGGTCGCCGGTGGTGATGTGCGTGCCGTGAAGGGCCCGGGTCTTGCCGGAATAGAACCGTTCGCTGAGGTCGTTGGCATTCCAGAGGTTCAGGTCGCCCACTTGCGGCCCTTCAACGGATGAGATGCGAAAGATGTGACCGGCGGGCACTTCGAAACAGGCGGCGTCGCGGGGTGGGGCCAAGGTTTCCGACAGTTTGGTCATGCCGTCGCGGGCCGCTGCATATCTTGCCATGTCCGGCTGTGGCAGCGTGTCGGTCGGATAGCAGATGACCGGGGCAATAGCGCGGCGTGCATCGGCGTCGGCGGGGATATGTGTCATGGCTGAGCCTTTGATTGCTTCGGCGGCATTCAGCGCATTTCCGCATCCGCGCGCAAGTCCACATGAGCGGCCCGCCGGTGTCACGGGTTTTGGCGCCGCAAAGGTGTAGACATAGAGATCCTGCGGTGTGGAGCATGTTGGGGATTTGGGCGGGCGGTTAAGGGCCGCGAAAACATGTCAGGTTGCGGCGTGCCCGGGACTTATTTGCGCCAGGGTGTTTTTGCGGATGAGTTCCTTGGTGACGGCCAGATTACAGACCGGGGATGCGCAACCATGTGCCGCCAAGCGGACGCACCTGCGCGCCACTGCCGATCTTGAACCGTGCGAGCCCAGGGGTATTTTCGGTATCCACAAGTCCCAGGTCCAGCCGCGTCACACCCTGTGTGGCCAGGCATTCTGCGGCATGTTCCAGAAGGGCATAGTGGGCATTTGTCGCGCGGCCCTCTGCGCTGCTCCAGCCCAAATGGTAGGTGGCGACCATGCCGTGCCGCAGGAACAACATCGCCGCGATGTCTCTGTTATTGGCTTTGGCGCTGAACACGACCACATTGCGCGGGTCGATGGCCCCGTAGGCATGAATGATCGCGTGCGGCATCGCGCGGAACTTCTTGCGGCGTTGCTGTTTCAGGTCTTCGGTCAGAAGCCAGCCGTGGCGGACCGCATCAAAGTGGGCGTCCCGCAGTTTGAGGTTGAACCGTTGCGATTTGCGCCAAGCGTTGCGCCATTTTCCACGTGCCTGCGCCAGCCAGTTCCTATTTCGCAGGTTCAATTCGGCCACATGGGCCGGGGTCATAAGCTGACGAAACCCGGCGGTCCTGTAGATGTCGCTGGACCGTTCAGCATTGACCATCCAAAGCGGAGACTGACGCAGCGCCGCAGCATCTTCGGTGGTCCAGACGGGGCCACGCGGGGCGAAGTTAATCCCGAACCGTTTGATGACCTGCGTGGGCGCCGCGCCCTTGATATCCACGCGTTTGACGTCGGCGCCCAGCGTTTTGAGGGCGGCACCAAAGCTGGGATGTTGTTGCAGGGGCAATTCCATACGGCCATTAAGCCTTTGGAAACCTAAGACGTGGTTAACATGTCATATGAAGCATCCACATTCCAAACCCGTCGCCGGGGTTCTGGCACCCGCTGTGCGTCCGACCCCATTGGCTGCCGCGCTTTTTGCAGCCGCTGTCGCGCTTCCTTGTGGCGCGGCCCTGCAACTGGTTGCCCTTTTCTTCTGGTAGCGCGTTTGGCGAAGCGCCGGTTGTGACGTTCCAAAGAAAAAGGCCCCGCAGGAGCGGAGCCTTGCCCTGTCTTGGCGCCGTGCTCAGACGGTGCGTTCGACCATCATCTTCTTGATGTTGGCGATGGCCTCGGCCGGGTTCAGGCCTTTGGGACAAGTTTTCGCACAGTTCATGATCGTATGGCAGCGATAGAGTTTGAACGGGTCTTCGAGGTCGTCGAGCCGTTCACCCGTGGCCTCGTCCCGGCTGTCAATGATCCAGCGGTAGGCGTGCAGGAGGGCCGCTGGCCCGAGATAGCGGTCGCCGTTCCACCAGTAGCTGGGGCAGGAGGTTGAGCAGGAGGCACACATCACGCATTCATAAAGCCCGTCGAGTTTCTTGCGGTCTTCTATGGACTGACGCCATTCCTTGGCCGGGCGGTTCGTCTTGGTTTCCAGCCACGGCATGATGCTGGCGTGTTGTGCGTAGAAGTGGGTGAGGTCGGGTATCAGGTCCTTGACCACCGGCATGTGCGGCAGGGGATAGATTTTGACATCGCCCTTCACCTCGTCCATGCCGTAGATGCAGGCCAGCGTGTTGATCCCGTCGATGTTCATCGCACAGGACCCGCAGATGCCTTCGCGGCAGGAGCGGCGGAAGGTGAGGGTTGGGTCAATCTCGTTCTTGATCTTGATCAGGGCGTCCAGAATCATGGGGCCGCAGGTGTCCATGTCGACGAAATAGGTGTCGACCTGGGGATTTTTGCCGTCATCGGGGTTCCAGCGGTAGATCTGGAACTTGCGCAGGTTGGTGGCGCCTTCGGGTTTGGGCCATGTCTTGCCCGTGGTCATGCGGGAGTTCTTAGGAAGCGTCAGTTGGACCATGCTTGTTCTCCTTTCACGCGGTCAGCAGGGCGAGGCCTGCGCGTGTGATGCACTGTTGGGTTTCGGGGCGCTGGAGCACGGAGGTGACCAGCGCGGCTGTGGTTTCGGAAACGCCGATGACGGCGTCCTTGGCGAATTCGCCGATCTCGCGGGCCGAGGCGTTGTCGATCACGCAATCGGTGAAGGGGGTGACGGCCTGTTCGGGCACGGCCGGGAAGCGGGTGACGAGGGTTTCGGCTACCGCCGCCTTGGCGCTGCGGCGGGCGACGTCGTCGACGGCGCGGGTGGTTTCTTCGCAGGCGGTGAGGGCCATCAGGGCGGTCAGGGCTGTGGCGCGGATCATGGTAGCACCACCTGTGCAGTGGCGGTTTGGCGGAGTTCTTGCAGGCGTTCGGCGTCGGCTGGGAAGATCGCTTGCAGCTTGGCCATAAAGCCCGTGTCGCGCGCCGCGGTCCAGAGCAGCATCTGGTATTCGTGATCCCGCGCCATTTCGGCACTCCGCCGGTCAGTATTGAGGTCGGATGCCTCGGTCGCATCGTCCTGAAACGACGAGCCGCCGCCATAGCGTTGCACGGCCCCGAGCGACAGGTCACGGCCCGGCAGGTTGAGGCGGGCCAGCACCTCTTCGCGGTACTGCTCATCGGCGGTCCAATCATCGTAGCACAGCGCCACGACATCAGTGTCCTGCACGCGCGTCAGCATGTCGCCATAGGTACTAAGCGCGCGGCCCATGATGCGGTTGCGGTCGAGCGGCCCGTAGCCGTCATTGCCCTGGATCTTGCGCAGGAGCGAGGCCGCCCAGTGCAGAAAGCTGCGGTAGATGATGACCAGCGTTTCGGGGGCGGCATAGAGCGGTTCGGGGGCCACCGGGGGCATGCGATCTTCGTAGGAGATAATGGCAAATGGGGTATCGCCTATGGCTGCGATCTTGGAATGCCCCTCTGACAAGTTGAGTTGCGTCCCGTCTTTGTATGCATTGATTCCGTTTGAAGAGGCAATCGGGTCGCGCCCTGGCTTACAGTTGTTGAGGAACAGAGCATCGCCCGAGGTGTTCCGCATGATCCAGTCAATCAACGCGTGATTTCCAGATCTACGCATGCCATAGACCCGCAGAACTTCACGCGGTGCCAAGGTAACGGAGGTAGACCTGGCTTCAACGCTGAGGTTCATGCATCGCCCCTTTCACTGGGAAAAATGGCGTATTCGGATCAACTCGATATAAGTATATCCAGGTTCGTACCACCCGCCGCCATACTGCGAGAACAAAAGATTTATCAGGGTTTATCGCCGAAGAAGCAATCATGCTCGCGTCACCTCAAGGTGTCGTGATATCTCGTCCTCAGAACCGTGCTGAAAATAGTAGTGACTTGCATCGAAAGGCACGGGTCTGGATCGTCCGCTACCGACAGGCAATGTGTCGTAGAAGTAGCGGCTCGCAAGCTGGACTATACGATCTCTGGTCTTGGGGCGCCTTAGAAAGCCTGAGTTTGCGAGGAGAACCAGCGGTCTCCAAGCGGCAAAAATGAATTTCCATTCCGGCGACAGTTCACTGTCCGGAGCTTCAAGCTCGCTGAGGTTTTTCAGAAAACCTGATATTCTGGAACGATGAATAAGGAAGAAAGACTGTTGCAAGGGTTGCGGCGTGCCATCGCCACTTCCAAACATCAATCCCGTTTTCATCGTTCCAATACAACGTTCGATAATGTCTTCGCCGTTTAGCAGGCAGTCTTGCTCTACGTATACAAAATACTCTGCTTCAGTCGTTAGCGCGTATTGGCCCGACATCAAAACAGAGCGTAACCAACCACTCCACTTGCCAATGTGGTCCGTGGCGTGACGTGCATTGATCGGTAACTCTATCCAACTGGAGCGCGCACGCAGGTCGGCGTCTGGCTTGATGGGTGATGCTGAGTCCACGACCACAATTGACTTTGGTGAACTGCAGCGCTCTACACTTTCCAACCAAATTTTGAAAAACTCGACTTCGCGCTGCAAGTTGGTTCCCAGCTTTTTTCGCTTGGGGTTTACGACATCGTCCGCCTCGTCCGTGCACCACCATCCACTGCCGATCACGTAGGTTGGAGGTTCGACGCTTTCCCGCACCTTACTATAAATCATACTTCAAGCCTCATGCATCTCTCGCGCAAGCGAATAGAGTTCGGGCGATGGAGATTTATGGTAGGTGGCATTGTCATAATGAGGACGGATGGATGCCTGGAAAACGGCTTCGAGCTTTGAGTTGGCGCTTGGGTAAAGATGGACCTCCCGCCCCAATAGGGTGCCGGCGATACCCACATGCAGTCGATTGGTGTGAATGACTTTGCACGCGCCGACGCGATCAAAAAAGGGCTCTATATCAAATGTGTGGGTTTGCTCTGCACTAATATCAATGTTGCCCTCGGGTATCGCAAAGCTTGCGCGTTCGACATCTTCACGAAAAAATAGTCCAACCTTTTGCGACACTTCGCGGGCCGCTGGTTGAAGATAGAAAGCAAGATCGTGACAAAATTTGGCACCAGGCATTGCGTCAACACTTTCCAGATGATCGCGCCGCCAGAAAGTCATGTGTTTTGGGTCGTGATCGATCATAAAAGGATACGAAGATGGCATGACCAACACCTTTGTAAACTGCCTCGACGCAGCCAAAAACTGTTCCGGTCTAAGGTAGTGTTTGCGAAGCGCGCCCGATCCGGTAAATATCGCATGCCTTCTCTTGAGATAGCGACGCAGCAGCACCTTTCGACCTTTAGTTCTACTAAGCTTTTGTACAGGAATGCGTTCTACTTTGACGCCAATATCCGCAAAAAACTTATCCTGACCGGCGAGTATCAGCGCATCCCCCCAATTGCCGGAGTTCAGAATCTCAACAATGGGTTTGCCAGACGCCAGCTTGAGAAGATCATCTGCAAGTTCTTCATAGCATTTTTGGTCCGAGAGTGACATGACCGCTCAAAGCCTTTTACTTCAGCATCAACACATAATTAGTTAGTACACCCGCGCCTTGGGCGCGATTTTCTTGAGGTCGATCCCGCCGTCATTGTGGCTGGTGAGCGGTTGCAGGTGCACCCCGCGGAAGCCAAGCGACGCCTCGTTGCCCTTGAACCAGATGAGGGAGTGCTTGCGCCAGTTCTCATCATCGCGGTCGGGGTAATCCTCGTGCGCGTGGGCGCCGCGGCTTTCCTTGCGCGCCGCCGCCGCCGTGATGGTGGCCACCGCGTTGGGCATGAGGTTGGTCAGCTCCAGCGTCTCCATCAGGTCGGAGTTCCAGATCAGCGATGTGTCGGTGACCTGCAGATCATCCAGCTTGCCCGCCACGCCTTTCATCTTCTCCTCGCCCTCGGCCAGCGTGGCATCGGTGCGGAAGACCGCCGCGTCGGCCTGCATGGTGCGTTGCATCTCAAGGCGCAGTTCGGCGGTGGGCACATGGCCCTTGGCATAGCGCAGACCGTCGAACCGGCTGAACGCCGCCTCGATGGACCGTTTGCTAGGCGTGGGCACCGGTGCTGCCGCGTCCACCACATCTTTGGCGCGGATGGCCGCCGCGCGGCCAAAGACCACCAGGTCAATGAGCGAGTTGGAGCCCAGACGGTTCGCGCCGTGCACCGACGCACAGCCCGCTTCGCCCACGGCCATCAGGCCCGGCGAGACGTTGTCGGGGTTGTCTGCCGTGGGGGCCAATACTTCGCCCCAGTAGTTTGTGGGGATGCCGCCCATATTGTAGTGCACCGTGGGCAGGACCGGGATCGGTTCCTTTGTCAGGTCGACACCCGCAAAGATGCGCGCGCTTTCCGAGATGCCGGGCAAGCGTTCGGCCAGCGTTTCGGGCGGCAGGTGGTTGAGGTGAAGGTGGATATGGTCGCCATCGGCGCCCACACCACGCCCTTCGCGGATCTCCATGGTCATGCAGCGGCTGACCACATCGCGCGAAGCCAAGTCTTTGTAGGTGGGCGCATAGCGTTCCATGAACCGCTCGCCCTCGGAATTGGTAAGGTAACCACCCTCGCCTCGCGCGCCTTCGGTGATCAGGCAGCCTGAGCCGTAGATGCCGGTGGGGTGGAATTGCACGAATTCCATGTCCTGCAGCGGCAGGCCCGCGCGGGCGGTCATGCCGCCACCGTCACCGGTGCAGGTATGCGCCGACGTTGCCGAGAAATACGCCCGACCATAGCCGCC
>JBCDEK010000011.1:0-59558 GCA_039179785.1 Pseudomonadota bacterium
GATCACCATGGTCCGCTATGCCGAGTTTTCGAAGGTCGACGGCGACCGGATTGTGGAACAAGCGCTCTTTGTGGACCTGTTGCACCTCATGGCGCAGGCGGGCCAATACCCCCTGCCCGGCATGACCGGCGCGCAATTGGTGCAGCCGGGTCCAATGACCCATGACGGGTTGCTATTTGACGATCAGGACCCGGAAATCGGGCGCGCCACGCTCGACCGCATCCACGCGATGATGGACGCCATCACCCTGGCCAACGCCTCGGACACGCCCCCGCCGCCGAGCCAAGAGCTTGCCCGCGACTGGCATGACGACATGATCTGGTGGGGCCCCACCGGCATCGGCGCCACCTACACGATCGACCGCTACATCGAACAGCATCAACGCCCGTTCCGCACGCAATTGGGCGCGCGCACCTTCAACGGCCATATCTGCCGGATGGCCGAGGGGACGTATGGCGGCTTTTTCGGCTGGCCGAACCTGACGATGGAGTGCACCGGCCCCTATCTGGGCCTGCCCCCCTCGGGGCGAAAGGCGGATATGCGGGTCGTCGATATCTACCGCCGCGACGGCGACAAGCTGGCCGAGAACTGGGTTTTCATCGACATACTGCACTTCCTGAACATGCAGGGCCTTGATGTGCTGGCGCAATTGGAACTGCGCAAAAGTTAACGCATTTTAACCTTTGCTCAAAGTCAGACGATTGATTTTGCAGCGTTTTTGGGATGTGTTCCCGCGGGGACAGATTTTCAGCTCGCCTGCGCTTCTTCCTCATCCAGATGCGCCACCCGCGCACCGGCCTTGGACGAGGTCACAACCCCCAGCGACTTCAGCTTGCGGTGCAGCGCTGACCGCTCCATACCCACAAAGTTCGCGGTCCGGCTGATGTTGCCGCCAAAGCGGTTGATCTGGGTCAGCAGATACTCCCGCTCAAACGCCTCCCGCGCCTCTCTCAACGGCAGCGTTGCGAGCGCGCCAGACAGCACGACGCGTCCCTCTTCGCCCGCGGGCTCTTCGGAGCCGGGCAACTCCTTGGCATCAATTGGCCCGGTTCCGTCGCCGAGGATCAGAACGCGCTCGACCATGTTCTTGAGTTGCCGCACGTTGCCCGGCCAGACCATCGTCTGCATCAGCGCCACCGCGTCTTCGGTCAGGGCGCGTTTGGGCAGACCCTGCGCCGCGTTGCACTCGTCGATGAAGTGGGCGGCGAGTTCGGGGATGTCTTCGCGCCGTTCTTCGAGGCTGGGCACCGCAATCGGCACCACGTTCAGGCGGTGGTAGAGTTCCTGACGGAAGGTTTCGGCGGCGATGGCCTGTTCGAGATCGCGGTTGGTGGAGGAGATCACGCGCAGGTCGACGCGGACCTTGTCGGTGCCGCCAACCCTTTGAAATTGTTGATCAACTAGAACGCGAAGGATCTTCGACTGGGTGCCGATGGGCATGTCCGCGACCTCGTCGAAATAGATCACGCCGCCATGGGCCTGTTCGAGCAGACCGGGCTCGACCCCGCGCTCGGGCGTTTCCTTGCCGAACAGAACGTCTTCCATGTTTTCAGGGGCGACACCGGCGCAGTTCACAGTGACAAAGGGCGCGTCCGCGCGGTTGGACTTGGCGTGGATGTAGCGCGCCGCGACCTCCTTGCCGCAACCTGCGGGGCCGGTGAGCATCACCCGGCCGTTCGACTTGGTCACCTTGTCCAACTGCGAGATCAGCGCGCGGAAGCTGGCGGAGGTGCCGATCATCTTGGACTGGGCAACCTCGGGGCGACGCAGGCTCTGGTTTTCGCGGCGGAGGCGGCTGGTCTCCATCGCGCGGCGAATGACGACCAGTAACTGGTCGATATTAAAGGGTTTTTCGATAAAGTCGTAGGCACCTTGCTTGATCGCGGCCACCGCTATCTCGATGTTGCCGTGGCCTGAGATGATCACCACCGGGACGCCGGGATTGTCGCGCTTGACCGCCTTGAGAATGTCGATCCCGTCCATCTGGCTGTCCTTGAGCCAGATATCGAGAATGATCAGCGCCGGTTCTTCGGTGTTGATCGCAGCCATGGCATCGTCGGAGTTGCCCGCAAGCCGGGTCG
Source organism: Pseudomonadota bacterium (assembly GCA_039179785.1). Classification (GTDB taxonomy): domain Bacteria; phylum Pseudomonadota; class Alphaproteobacteria; order Rhodobacterales; family Rhodobacteraceae; genus Tateyamaria. The sequence goes on from JBCDEK010000011.1 coordinate 2,082, forward strand.
CGAACCCCTCGTCCTCAAGGATATCCGAGATCAGTTCCCGAATGTCCCGTTCGTCGTCCACAATCAAGATGTCGCTCATACCGCTTCCTCTTCCTCAACTGCTGGTGCGTCGGCCATGACCGGCAATGTGATCACAGCCATGGCGCCATTATGGGTCTGGCCCGCAAACGGGGCCGCGTCTTCGAGGGTTAGGGTGCCCCCGTGTTCTTCGATGATCTTTTTGACAATGGGCAGGCCAAGGCCAGTGCCCTCGTCACGGGTGGTGACATAGGGTTCGAACAGGCGCGCGCGGTCTTCGGGCAGGCCGATGCCATTGTCGGAAATTGTGATCACAGCGCCTGTCGGCCCCGTTCCCATCGCCACTTCGATGCGGGGAACGTGACCCTCTGGAACACCTTTTTGTTTCAAGGTTTCAATTGCTTCGCCACCGTTCTTCACCAAGTTTGTGAGCGCCTGAGAAATCATCGTCGCGTCCACCTTGGCATGCACCGGACTGTCGGGCAGGTCGGCAACAATCTCGACATCCGGCTGCCCCGATTGCTGGAGCACGACGGCATCCCGCACAAGCTGGGTCAAATCTTCGCTCTTGCGCTCGGGCTCGGGCATGCGGGCGAATTTCGAAAACTCGTCCACAATACGGCGCAGATCGCCCGTCTGACGCACGATCACATCCGTCATCTGGTCGAGGCTTTCGCTGTCGTCACCCAGTTTGGGGCTGAATTTGCGCTTGATGCGCTCGGCACTGAGCTGGATCGGCGTCAGGGGGTTCTTGATCTCGTGCGCGATCCGGCGGGCCACGTCGCCCCAAGCGGCCATGCGCTGCGCCGACACAAGGTCGGTCACATCGTCAAAGGCCACCACATACCCTTCCAACGCGCCTTCGACGCTGCGGCGGGTGGCCATACGCACCAGCAGATTTTCAAGACGGCCATTGCGGGTCACCTTGACCTCGCCGGTGGCAACCTCTTGCGGGCTGGCCTTGAGCAGTGCGAACAGGGCCGCAAATTCAGGGATGGCCACGGCCAGAGGCACCGCTTCGCGGCCTTCCTGCCACTGCAAGAGGCGTGCGCCGGAGCGGTTTACAAAGGTCACGTGGCCATTTGGGTCGACGCCGACCACGCCAGAGGTCACGGAGCTGAGCACGGAATCGAACAGGCGGCGGCGGCGTTCGATCTGTTCGGTGTTGGCCAGCAAGGTCTGGCGCTGACCCTTGAGTTGCTTGGTCATCTGGTTGAAGTAGCGGCCCAGCATGGCAATCTCGTCGTCGCCTTCTTCCTCGCGCACCTGCACATCAAGGTCCCCGGCCCCGACACGTTGGGCGGCACCCGTCAGCCGCCCCACGGGGCCGGACAGGCGTTCGGCAAACCACAGGCCTAGCCAGATGGCCGCCAGGATCAGAATGACGGCAAAGCCGAGATAGAGCAGTCCGAACTGAAAGAGGACACGGCCCCGTTCGCTTTCAAGCTGTTGGTAGAGGCGGACGGTTTCCTTGGTTTCATCCAGCAGCGACAGGATTTCGCCGTCGACATCGCGGCTGACATAGAGGAAGCGGTCGACATAAGAGGCGAGTGGGACCAGCGCGCGGAATTCGTTGTTGGGCCAGTCCTGGATCACCAGCCCGCCGGTGTCGATGGATTGTTTGATCTGATCCGCAGAAGGCTGTTCGAAATCAAAGAGATAGGAGCGGTCGCCGCGGGCGCGAATGTCGCCGGTGCCGTCGATCAGATACGCCTCGCGCAGGCCGCGTTGGACCTGAAGCTGGCCTTCGGTCAGCACCTCGCGGTCGCCCACCACCTGAGCCCCACGCACGGTGTCGATGTAGCGGGCGAGCGCGCGGGCGTCGGTGATCAGGTCGCTGCGCTGTTCGGTTTCATAGGCTTCGGCGGCGGCGAGGGATGCCCCCACAACGCGGCTGACGCGGTCGGAAAACCACCCTTCAAGCCCGATGTTGACCGTGAGACCCGCGAAGACGGCAACGGTGACGGTGGGGATCAGGGCCAGAAGGGCGAACACGCCGGTGAGGCGCAGGTGCAGGCGCGAGCCTGCGGATTTGGCGCGGCGTGCCGCGATCAGGCGGCCGATTTGCGACAGGACAAGCGCCCCCACCAGCAGCACGTAGACAAGGTCGGCAAGCAGTACGAGGCGGAGCGACAGCGCGCTGGCGCCCTGATCCAGGGGGCCAAGGACGAGGAATGTCGCCAGCGCGAGCGTCGGGCCCAGCAGCACAAGGCCCAGGGTCGTCGCGTTGCGCACGCGTCTGCGCCGCCGCAGACGGCCCAGCGTCATCCACCAACTGGTGCGTGTTCCGGATGCCACTTTGTGCGCCCTCGATGATGTGGCACCTTGGGTGCCGTACCGCCATATCCGGTGATCCAAATGGGACATGCGTCCCATTGGCCACGGGTTGTGTGGCAGTATTACATCAATTTGCGGCGGCGTGTCACCTCTATATCGAGGTCGGTGATTTTCTTGCGCAGGGTATTGCGGTTGATGCCAAGCAGATCGGCGCATTTGGCCTGATTTCCGCCTGTGGCGTCGAGGGCGATTTCGATGAGTGGCGCTTCGACCTCGCGCAGGATGCGTTGGTAGAGGCCGGGTGGTGGCAGCATGTTGCCATGCAGATCGAAGTAGCGTTTGAGGTGACGGGCGACGGACGCGCCCAGCTTTTCAGTGTCGCCGGCGCTGCGGATCGGTTCCAGTTCGGGTTGGCTGCCGAGGACCTGTTCAACTTCTGACGCGGTGATTTCGACGGCGCGGCTGGTGAGGCCGAGGCGGCGCACGGCGTTTTCCAGTTGGCGGACGTTGCCGGGCCAGGAATAGGTGCGGAAGATTTCGGCTGCTGCTTCGGAGAGGGCGCGGCGGGATTGGCCGGATTTTTCGCCCTTGAGCAGGAAGTGGTCGGCGAGCAGGGGGATGTCGTCGACCCGTTCGCGCAGGGCGGGCACGTTGAGGGTTGCGCCAGAGAGGCGGTAATAGAGGTCTTTGCGGACCTGGCCCGCCTCCATCGCCGCCGTCAGGTCGGTTTGCGAGGTGGCGAGGAAGCGCGGGACGTATTCGCCTGGCGTGTCCATCATGCGCACGATACGGGCCTGGAGTTCTTCGGGGATGTCGCCGATTTCGTCGATGAGGAGCGTGCCGCCCTTGACGCGGGCGAGGACGCGCGCGGGCCCTTCGAGGTCTTGCAGTTCGGCGGCGGTGACGGTGACGAAGGGCAGCGTGCGGCGGTCGGAAAAGTCGTGGATGGCGCGGGCGATCAGCGATTTGCCGGTGCCGCTTTCGCCCCAGATGAGGACCGGCAGATCGGTGTTCATGACGCGGGCCACGACGCGGTAGAGCGCCTGCATGATGGCGGTGCGGCCCACGAGGGGGAGTTCGTCGGGGCGGTCGGTGTCCTCGGCCCGGGCGGGTGTGTGGGCCTTTTGTTCGAGCGCCTTGGCGGTGCGTTTCATCAGGTCGGGCAGGTCAAAGGGTTTGGGGAGGTAGTCGTAGGCTTCGGCCTCGGCCGCCTGGATGGCGGTCATGATGGTGTTCTGGGCGCTGATGACGATGACAGGCAGGCCGGGACGGTCTTCGCTGATCTTGGGCAGCATTTCGAGGCCGTTGCCGTCGGGCATCATCACGTCCGAGATGACCACGTCGCCCTTGCCCTCGCCCACCCAGCGCATGAGCGTGGTCAGCGACGAGGTTGCGTGCACCTTGCAGCCCGCCCGCGTGAGCGCCTGGGTTAGAACGGTGCGGATTGTGCGGTCGTCATCGGCGACAAGAACGGTGCCATCCATGTGCTAGTCCTCTGGTTGATTTGATTGGGCGCGGGGCAGTGACAGGCGGAACACGGTCTTGCCCGGAGCGGAGGTGACGGAAATCCAGCCGCCGTGATCGGAGATGATCTTGGACACGAGTGCGAGGCCAAGGCCGGTGCCGTTTTCCTTGCCCGACACAAACGGGTCAAAGATGTCGGCGGCGATGGTGTCCGGCAGGCCCGGGCCATCGTCGATGATCTCGATCTGCAGGGGCAGCGACTGGCCCGCGCCATCCGCGCGGCGCAGGCGGAAGGAATGTTCGAAATAGCTGTGCAAGCGTATGGTGCCACCCGCATCGCCCGCGGCCTCGGAGGCGTTTTTGATCAGGTTCAGGACCACCTGCAAAAGCTGATCGGGGTCGCCGTAGGCCAAGGGCAGCGAGGGGTCATAATCCTCGATGATCTTCATGCTGGCCCCGAAGCCCAGAAGGGCCGAGCGCCGCGCACGGTCCAGCACATCGTGGATGTTCACGGGTTTCAGGTCGGGCGGCGATAGGTTTCCGAACTGTTCGACCTGTTCGAGCAGTTTGACGATGCGGCGGCCTTCTTCGACGATCAGATCGGTCAGTTCCAGATCCTCGGGCTTGAGGTTCATGCTGAGCAGTTGTGCCGCACCCGTGATGCCCGCGAGCGGGTTCTTGATCTCGTGTGCCAGCATCTCGGCCATGCCGATGGCCGACTTTGCCGCCGATTTGACCGAATGGTTCTGGGTCATGCGGCCTGACAATTCGCGGGGCGAGATCATCAGGACCATATGGTCTGGCGCGCCGATCAGAGGGGCGATCTGGAGCGCGCATTGCAGCGGCGCCCGCGCGCCGTGGCCCACATCGACGTCATTCACAAAGAGTGGAGTGCCGTTCTTGCGGGCGCGCGCAAGGCTGTCTTCAAGCGGGGCGTCGACGGCCAGTTCGTCCCACAGCGGCAGACCCTTCATCGTCTTGACGGAGGCGTTGAAGAACCCTTCGGCGGCGGAATTGATATCCACAATGTCATCGTCAGGGCCGATGATGATCACCGGCACGGGCAGCGACGCCCAGAGATCCCCTGCCCCGGTCATGCGGCTGCCATTCCGGTTTCGGGGCACAGCGCGCGTGGTAGCAAATCCATCGTGGCTTTGGGTGTCTTGGCGGTCAGCACCGCGCGGCGCAGGTCGGCGGGCGTGGCCGCAGTGTCCATGAACCAGCCTAGATGCTTGCGCGCCACACGCAGGCCCAGAAGGTCGCCGTAAAACCGCAGCATCGCATCGTAATGATCCATCACCATCGCGGCAAAGGCATCGCCGCGGGGGATGTCGGGGGCGGGTGTGCCGTAAAGCGCATGGGCCACGTCGGCCAGCAGCCAGGGCTTGCCCTGCGCCCCGCGCCCAATCATCACGCCCTGCGCACCGGATTGATGCAGCGCACGACGTGCTGTTGCAGCGTCCACGATATCGCCATTTGCAATAACAGGGATGTCCACCGCATCGACCACATCGCGGATTGCGGCCCAATTGGCCTGCCCTTTGTAAAACTGACAGCGGGTGCGGCCATGAATGACGATCTGGCGGATGCCCGCCGCTTCGGCGCGGGATGCGATCCAGGGCGCGTTCATAAGCGCGTCGTCCCAGCCCAGCCGGGTCTTCAGGGTCACGGGTATGTCGACGGCGTTCACGACGGCTTCGATCAACGTTAAAGCGTGGTCGGGGTCGCGCATGAGGGCCGAGCCGGAATAGCCGTTCACCACTTTTTTCGCCGGACAGCCCATGTTGATGTCGATCACCTGCGCGCCCTGCCCAGCCACCATGCGGGCGGCTTCAGCCATCGGGGCAGCCTCTCGTCCCGCAAGCTGAACAGCAGTGCCCTCCGCACCAAGCCCCAGCTCCGCCTTTTCGCGGCTGCCGGGGCGGGCGTTCAACATGTCGTGGCTGGCCACCATTTCTGACACGACCATTCCCGCCCCGAACCGCGCCACGAGGGAGCGGAACGGAAGGTCGGTGATTCCGGCCATCGGGGCCAGCATCACGGGGGCTGTCATGTCGAGAGGGCCTGTGGCCATGCGCGGTGCCTAATCCTTGTGCGTCGGCATGTGGTACTGGACTGGCCCGGTTTTCTCAATTGTCTCAGGCAGATTTGGCGCATCACGCGCCGGTATTTGCCTATTTTTTAATCATCATTCAGCCCATGGACAGGGTGCCTGTGACGTCCTAGAGATTTGGCATGACCGGGACCTTGCCCTCATGACATCTGTTGCCGCCGTGATTGTCGCTGCGGGCCGCGGGCAGCGTGCGGGCGGGGATATCCCCAAGCAGTGGCAGCTTTTGGCGGGTCGTCCAGTTGTGGCACATACGCTTGATGCGTTTGTCCAGCACCGCCAAGTGTCGCAGGTCGTTCTAGTTGTGCATCCTGATGACGCTGCGCGGGTCGCAGAGATCGCGGGCACGGACATTACCGTGACGCACGGCGGCGCGGATCGAGCAGGCTCGGTCAGAAATGGGCTGGCTGTGGTTGAAGGCGCGGAAATGGTGCTGATCCACGATGTGGCACGGCCCTTGGTCAGCGCGGCGACGATTTCATCGGTTATTGAAGCACTTAGGGACCACGAAGGTGCCGCCCCGGCTCTGGCGGTCACGGATGCATTGTGGACCGGTGCGGCTGGCCGGGTGACGGGCACGCAGGACCGCAGCGGGCTGTTTCGGGCGCAGACGCCGCAGGGGTTTCATCTGGACGCCATTCGCGCCGCACATTCCGCCCATCCCGGCGGGGCCGCGGACGATGTCGAGGTGGCGCGGGCGCATGGGATGGCCGTTGCCATCGTGGCCGGGGACGAGGACAATCTGAAAATCACCCTGCCCGACGATTTTGCGCGGGCCGAACGGATCTTGCGAGGGCGCGATGGACATTAGACTGGGCAACGGGTTCGACGTGCATGCCTTTGGCCCCGGGGATCATGTGACCTTGTGCGGGGTGCGTGTGCCGCATGATCGGGGTCTGGTTGGCCATTCGGACGCGGATGTGGGGATGCATACGGTGACGGATGCGATCTATGGCGCGTTGGCGCAGGGCGACATTGGTCAGCATTTCCCGCCATCCGATCCGCAGTGGAAGGGGGCAGCCAGTGATATCTTTCTGCGCCATGCGGTGGATTTGGCCGGTGAAATGGGGTTCGAAATTTCGAATGTGGACTGCACGCTGATTTGCGAAGCGCCAAAGGTTGGGCCACACGCGAGCGAGATGCGGCGCGTGATGGCCGGGATCATGGGACTGGATGAGGCGCGCGTGTCGGTCAAGGCGACCACGTCGGAGCGGCTGGGCTTTACCGGGCGGGGCGAAGGGATCGCATGTATCGCGACGGCCGCGCTGGTGCGGTCATGATTGCCCGAATTTTGGGCACTGTTTGTTTCGTAGGATATTTGCGGCCTGCGCCTGGCACCTGGGGGTCCTTGGCGGCGCTGCCGTTGGGATGGGCCCTGCATCAGATGGGCGGGTTTCCGGTGTTGGCGTCGGCGGCGGTGGTCTATTTCGTTGCCGCCTGGTGGGCGACGGCGCAGATGACCGCGGGCGGTGCGGATCACGATCCGTCGGAGATTGTCGCGGACGAGGTGGTGGGCCAGTGGATCGCGCTTTTCCCCCTGAGCTATGCGGCCTGGGATCAGGGGCTGGATATTCTGGTGATGTGGCCCGGGTGGATCGCGGCCTTTGTGCTGTTTCGGATGTTCGACATCTGGAAGCCGTGGCTTGTGGGGTGGGCCGACCGGCGCGGGGATGCGTTGGGTGTGATGCTGGACGATGTGATCGCAGGGGTGTTTGCGGCGGTGGGCGTTCTGGTGCTTGCGGGGGTGGCGCACGGACTTGTGTTGAGATGAACCTTGCTGCCGAAGTGCTTGAATTGGCGAAAGAACGTGGTGTGATGATTGCAACGGCGGAGAGTTGTACCGGGGGGATGGTCGCGGCGGCGCTGACCGACATTCCGGGCTCATCCGCAGCGATCGAGCGCGGGTTTGTCACCTACACCAATCAGGCCAAGATGGACATGTTGGGCGTGTCGGCCGCCACATTGGAGGCGCACGGCGCTGTCAGCGAAGAGGTCGCCGCCGAGATGGCAGGCGGAGCGCTGGACCATGCGCCGGTAGGCCTGGCCGTTTCGATCACGGGCATTGCGGGACCCGGCGGGTCAGAGTTCAAACCCGAGGGGCGCGTGTGCTTTGGGATTGCGCGGAACGGACAGGTGCACACCGAGACAATCGAGTTTGGCGCTTTGGGCCGGGACAAGGTGCGAACAGCGGCACGGGACCATGCGCTGACGTTGCTGAAAGACACCCTGGGGCAGATGTAGTCACACATTCGCAATCTGCACAATTTATGTGCAGAAGACCACCAATAGCGCCCACTATTCGGTCACTGCAATAAATGCTGCATTATTCAGCGCGCCTTCATCGCCTTGCCTCTTTTTTCCACAACGGCACTCCGCCACAGCCCCACGCACAACAAAAATTCCGGAGGGGACAATGAACGGAGCCGATACCGCCTGGATCATCGTGGCAACAGCCCTGGTGCTGCTGATGACATTGCCGGGCCTTGCGCTGTTTTATGGGGGGCTTGTGCGCGCCCGCAACGTGCTGAGTGTGTTCATGCATTGCTATGCCATCGCGTGCCTGATGAGCGTGCTGTGGTTTGTGGCGGGCTATTCCATCGCGTTTGGCGGTGGTGAAAGCGGTTATTGGGGAGGCCTCGACAAGCTGCTGCTGAGCGGGGTCGATGCCGACAGCCTGTCGGGCACGCTGCCTGAAGTGCTGTTCTTTGCGTTTCAGATGACATTTGCCATCATCACACCCGCGCTGATCGTCGGTGCCTATGTGGAGCGGATCGGCTTTGGCTTTGTGTTGCTGTTTTCGGCGCTTTGGATGCTCTTTTGCTATGCACCCGTGGTCCACTGGGTCTGGGGCGGCGGGATGCTGGCCGATGGCGGCATCTTTGGCGAGGTTGGCGTACGCGACTTTGCGGGCGGCATCGTGGTACACGAAACCGCAGGGATCGCAGCACTGGTGCTGGCGGTGTTCCTGGGCGCGCGTAAGAACCAGACCACACCACCACACAATCCCGGCATGGTGATGATGGGTGCGGCGCTGTTGTGGGTCGGCTGGTTTGGCTTCAACGGTGGGTCGCAACTGGCGGCAGATGGCGGGGCCGCCATGGCGCTGACGGTCACGCATATCTCTGCCGCGACCGCGTCGCTGACCTGGGCCCTGTGGGAGCGGATCAAGTTCGGCAAGGCATCACTGGTGGGTATGGTCACCGGGACCATTGCCGGTCTTGCCTCGATCACCCCGGCGAGCGGCTTTGTGGGCCCGGTTGAGGCTCTGATCATCGGCGCGGTCGCTGGCATTCTGTGTCAGGAAGCCGTGACGCTGATCCGCAATGGCCTGAAGATCGACGACACGCTTGACGTCTTTGCCGTGCACGGTGTCGGCGGTATCTTTGGCACGATCATGATTGCGGTCTTTGGCGCCGGGTCCTGGGCCGCGCAGCTTGGATCGCTGGTGATCGTCGGCGTCTTCACCGTTATTGTGACCGTGGTGCTGATCATGCTGGTGCGCGTGATCACGCCACTGCGCGTCGACGAGGAGACCGAGGTGAACGGCCTTGACCTCGCCGTCCATGGCGAACGCGCCTATGACGTGAGCAGCTGAGCAAAGCGCGGTAAATCACCGTCTTCGATCGCATGCGCGATCTTGTCCGCCCGTGCGCCCACCAGCGCGCGGGCTTTTGCGTGGATGCGGTCGCGACGTGTCTCAAGCGGGATGGGCGCGTCCAGATCATGTATATAGGCTTGGCCGTCGACCACCACGCGGGCCTGCATTTCGCTCAAGCTCTCATCGCCCGTGACCGTCACACGGGTGCGCCACGTGCCAAGCACCGGATCCTGCGCACAGGTATCCGTATAGGCGCCGATATCGCTGGTGTCATACCCGTGGGCCACCATCGCCAGAACGTGAGCATAGGAAAACTTGGCCCCAAGGCCCGTGGCGGGCGCGGTTTGGTTGCACACGGTCAGCCAGCGCGGATGGGTCATCACCTCGATCTGCGTCGCATCACGCGAAGCGACGCCTCTTACCGCTTCGAGCGTAGCGTGCAGCCCGTGACAGCACGCTTGGAACTTGTGGCTGACGCGGCCCATGCGCCAGTCGAACGGCACGTCCGCCCCCGCCCCATGATGCGTTTCGCCAAAGCCCAATGGGCCAGCCAGCCCGTCAGTCGCCGATGTGAGACCGGCCTGCGCCCACTGCGCCGCCTCGACACCGCAGCGCGCCGCCAGACCCGCATTCAACGGCTTGCCCATGGTCCCGAATTGCGACTTCAGGCCCGACGCCATCGTGGCACAGAGACCAAGCGCGTGGCGCAATTGCCCGTCGTCCAACGACATCAAGCGCCCGGCAGCTATTGTTGCCCCGAAGGCGCCCGCGGTGGCCGTTTGGTGAAAGCCCACCTGATAGTGGCCGCGCCCCAGCCACAGACCGACCGCAACCGACACTTCCGCGCCGATCAGAGCCGCATCCAGCATCTGCGCAAGCGGTGCATCCTGCGCCTCTGCCACAGCCAGCGCTGCCGGGCACACAGCGACGGAGGGGTGCCCGATATGATCAAAATGCGTGTCGTCGTAATCGAGCGCGTGCGACAACGTGCCATTCACCAGCGCTGTCTCTGCCACCGTGCCGCCCCGACCGTCAAATCGTGTCGCCGGACCGCTGCCTGATACAGACGCCGCCCAGTCATCAAAATCACCCTGCCTGTGCCCCGCAATCCCACAAGCTGCCCAATCCAGAACCGACAACTGCATCACTGCGCGCACATCCTCCGGCGGCGTCACGCGCGCATAGGCCAGAACCAACGCGGTGATGTCCATGCTTCTCTGGTTCAAAAAAATCCTCCCCGAAGGGCCGGGCTGGACCAGGCCGCCGCTATCCGTAAAGCGCTGCGGCCCGACGCTCGAACGCCCTGACAATGCGCTGCATCGCCTCGTTGAACACAACACCAATGATACCCTGCAGGATCGCGTTCTTGAACTCAAAGTCTACGAAAAATGATACGTTGCAGCCACCCGGTGCGTCGGAAAAGGCCCAGTTGGACTTCATGTATCGGAATGGCCCGTCCAGATACTCGGTGTCGATCTTGTGTGCGTCCGGGTACAACACCACACAGGACCCGAACCGTTCGCGGAACACCTTGAAGCTGATGACCAGGTCCGCCTCCATGATCTGGTGATCGTCCTTGGGGGTCACCTTGCGTACCCGTGCCGCGGCGCACCACGGCAGGAATTCCGGGTATTTTCCGACATCAGCCACCAGATCGTACATCTGTTGCGGCGTGTAGGGCAGGAAGCGGGTTTCGGAATGGGTGGGCATTGCGGTAGGTGTGACCTCGGGCAGGTATTGCGCAGGGATGTGTCGTGATTGCCGCATAAAATCAAGGGGACGACCATGTCAGAGCGGCCATATGTCATAGATCAGATGATCTCGGCCAAGGCGATTGCGGCGCGGATTGAGGCGCTGTGTGGCGACATACAGGAAGAGTTCAAAGGCACGAACAAGCTGGTGGTTGTTGGGTTGTTGCGCGGATCGTTCGTGTTTATCGCTGATCTGGTTCGCGAGTTGGACCTGCCGATTGAGGTCGATTTTCTTGAAGCCTCGTCCTATGGCGACGGCATGGAAAGCAGCCGCGAGGTGCGCATCCTGAAGGATTTGCGCGGCGCGATTGAGGGACGTGACGTGCTGGTGGTCGAGGATATCGTCGACACAGGCTACACGATGCACCATGTGATCCGGTTGCTGAAGGGCCGCAATCCGGCAAAGCTGCGCACGATTGCGTTGCTCGACAAACCCACGCGGCGCGAGGTTGAGGTCAAGGCAGATTGGACCGGGTTCGAAATCCCCGACGCATTCGTCGTGGGCTATGGCATTGATTATGCGCAGCGCAATCGCAACCTACCCTATATCGGCAAGGTCCGGTTTACTTGAACAGGCGCACCGTGCCGGTTTTCTTGACCGACCCATCGACCAATTCGGCCGAGCGTGCATAGCGCGTAGGCTCGTCCCGGCCATTGGCCACAAGCGCATCGATGGCGTCGCGCAGATGCGCGATGGCCACTTCGTTGCCGCGGGGGTCAAGCCCCGCGATCACGGCTTCCAGTGTCTGTATGATCGTGGCCTTCGGGTCGGTCATTGGGCGCACCCCTCAACGGTTGTCCCATCCTTTGGCTATGGTGCTATGGCGCGCGCTCTGTCAAGCGGAATTGCCTCTCCCTCAGGTGGTATCCCTTTGTAAAACCACACGAAAAAAGGTAGTGCGCCGCTTTTCCGATCCGGGAGCATTGCCGACACGCCTTAATATTATGGTAAAAAAGCGCACACTTTAACATATGATGTAGAAGCAGCTGCGCCAGATTTTCGAATGTATCTTTGACAAAAAAATCAGCCCGTGTCTGCCATTTTTTTGCGATGCCTGAGGGCGATCAACCGCAGGTGGCCAGAGGGGGCGCGAGAGTCGCCTCGCCCTCTCTGCAACCCTAGGCAAACCTGGCCTGGCGCGCGGCGCGCAGGCGCGCGAAGTCTTCGCCCGCATGATAGGATGATCGGGTCAGGGGCGTGGCGGACACCATGAGGAAGCCCTTTCCGTAGGCGGCCTTTTCGTAGGACGCAAATTCATCGGGGTGCACAAAGCGGTCGACGCGGTGGTGTTTAGGGGTCGGTTGCAGGTACTGGCCGATGGTCAGGAAATCGATGTCGGCGGCCCGCATGTCCCCCATCACCTGGATCACCGATTGCCGGTCTTCGCCCAGGCCCACCATGATCCCCGATTTGGTGAACATGGTCGGGTCAAGCTCTTTGACGCGCTGCAACAGACGCAGGCTGTGGAAATAGCGCGCGCCGGGGCGCACCTCGGGATAAAGCCCCGGCACGGTTTCGAGGTTGTGATTGAACACATCAGGCCGCGCTTCGACCACGGTCTCAAGCACGGACGGATCGCAACGAATGAAATCAGGCGTCAGGATCTCGATGGTTGTGTCCGGGCTGCGATGCCGAATGGCGCGGATGGTCTGCGCAAAATGCTCGGCCCCGCCGTCCTCGATGTCGTCGCGATCCACTGAGGTGATGACGACGTGGTTCAGGCCCAGCTTCTCGACCGCATGCGCCACGCGACCCGGCTCGAACGCGTCCAGCGCCTCGGGTGGCTTGCCCGTGGCGATGTTGCAAAAGGTGCAGGCGCGGGTGCACACCTCGCCCATGATCATCATTGTGGCGTGGCCCTGGCTCCAGCACTCACCGACATTCGGGCAGCCGGCCTCTTCGCAGACCGTGACCAACGCGTTGTCACGCATGATCTTGTGCGTGTCCTTGTAGCCCTCGCTGACGGGCGCCTTCACCCGAATCCAATCGGGTTTCTTGGGCTGCGGGTTGTCAGGTCGGCGCGCCTTTTCCGGGTGCCGCTGCTGGGGGATTTTCAGGTCGCGCATCTGTATCTGCCAATTGGTTCAGCGTTAAACGTGTTTGTAACATAGGTGACGCCAAGAAAAACACCACGCGGCGCATGGCCGCTATGCGCATTAAAAAATGGCGCTGCGGGGAGGAACGCAGCGCCATTTAAAGGACCTCCGGTGGTCAGATCAACCGATCATACCGCCCCCGGGGCCCGTCGTTTCGTCATAATGTTGCTTGAGCCGCATCAGCGCGATGCGCAACACGATCTTGCCGGATCGCGCGGACCAGCCAAGCTGCTTTTCTGCACTTTCCAGACCTTCCAGGTAGCAGCAGCATCGCAAAACCACGTCCGACAGCCCCGGCCCCAGATCGCGCAAAGCCGCCGCAACGCGGTTGCGCGCGCCTTCTGGTCCGTTGCCAACGCCGCTGTCCATGGCAAACCCGCCCCGTCCCCCCCCGGTCAGGAAGCGATCCCAGTTCTGAGCAACCCGAGGGCCCATCTGGGCCAGTTCAAAGTCCTCGCGCAAGCGTTCCCCGGCCGTCACCAGATCATCCGACAGAAACGGCTGTCCCCCCTTGTCGCGTCGACGGGCCAGCGCCGTCAGGGGCGATTCAGCAAGATTGTAGCGCACCTTACGGGGCTGGCCGGTGTCGCTGTCGCGCACGGTGCGTTCGCCCCATTGCCGGTGCTGATCGGCGAAAGGGGTCGCTGCTTCGGCAAAACCGGCATGCGCCTCTTCCGCCTCGCCCATCATCTCGGCAAGTGCGGTACGCCCAGCAGGCGTGATTCGATAGCGCGTGATACGCCCGGTGCGTTCGGTGCTGATCCAATCCTGCAATGCCATCGCTTCGGCCACCTTGCGGTCAACCACGGCGGTGCGCGTGCTGCTGCCGGTCACGCCATCGCGCACCACAACCGCCTTTTCCATATCGACGGCGACCGCCAAGACAGCCCCCGTTTCACACAGACGGCGCAGAATGCGCACCGAATCTTGTGTCATCATTGAAGTGTCGGGGCCGTCGTCCCGTGCGAGCGCATTTTGCATGTCCGGTTCTTCCTTGATGGGCTGAGCTGCAGCCGACGAACGGGACCGACCCAGAGACGCGCCCAATTTGCGCAGAACCGCATCGACAAGCGGATCGTCACGCCGGGTTTCAAACCGCCTGATCTGCCGCAGCACAGTCGAGGCATGGCACCCCGACTTGCGCGCCAGTTCGCGGATCGGAAGCCCCGCTTCGGTATGGGCAAGATAGTGTACGGCCGCGTCCGGAACCCAGGTTGGCAGGTTCAGGTCCGTGGCGCAGAGAGCATCGCTGTTGCGCATGGAGTAAATCCGTCCTTCTTCCCTTTGGGTCCCCGATGTCATGTAAACGCACCGGGTTTTCCACAAATTTGTCCACACAACCTAAGGCTGCATTGATTACTGGATCGTTAACATTCGTCGCAATCAGCAGCATTGTTTCTAAAAGATAAACAGTTGCTAAACGAACGTGCGCGTACCGTTCACCCTGCGCAACACCCGTTCAGGTTGTGCCATGGTCGCCGTGCTCAAGGCCTGATGGGGATCGGGTCAATGCCTGTGAAGGAGACCGGAAATGCAAGATATTCTGACCATGCTGGGCGCGCTGCGCCGCCCTCGCCTGCTGATGCGCGCCGCCCGAATCGGCGCAGAGGATTACCGCAGAAGCGCGCATCTTCCACGGCTTCTGGGCTATGGCCAGCTTCCGCGCCACGGCGCGGCGCTCATGCGCCTGATCGAAATCGAGGGAGAGTTGAACGCCCAACGCGTGGGCGACGATTCGTCCTACAGCTTGCTGCGCCATGTCGACATCCTGATCGCCATTGTCGGCGAGGCGCGCATTCTGCGCGCAGCACAGGGCGAAGTGCCCGGCTGATCACATGAAGCTGTCGGGTTCCGCCGCTTTCTTCTGGGCAACGTAAGCCTCCAGTGCCTCGCGTATGGCAGGGTCCATCGCGGGTTGCTGGTAGTCGCTCAGCAATTTCTGCACCCGCAGGCTTGCCAGTTGTGCCGTATCGCGGGCGCCTTCGTCTTCCCAGGTCTCATACGGCTTGTAGTCCAGAAGATCGGACTTCCAGAAGGCCGATTTGAAATTCGCCTGCGTATGGGCACATCCAAGATAGTGACCACCGGGCCCCACCTCGCGGATGGCATCAAGCGCCTGCGCGTTGTCGTCCATCTGCACACCCCCGGCCAAGTGGTGCAATGTGCCAAGCTGGTCGGCGTCCATCACGAATTTTTCGAATGAGCTGACGAGCCCCCCTTCGAGCCAACCGCACGAATGCAGCATAAAGTTCACGCCTGAGAGCAGGCCCATGTTCAGCGAATTCGCGGTTTCATAAGCGGCCTGCGCATCGGGCAGTTTCGACCCGCAAAACGACCCGGCAGAGCGATACGGAAGCCCGAGCCGCCGCGCCAGTTGCCCGGCACCGTATGTGATGTGCGACGCCTCTGGCGTGCCAAAGGTGGGCGCGCCTGAATTCATGTCGATGGACGTCACGAACGCCCCCATGATCACCGGTGCGCCCGCCCGGCACAGCTGGGAATAGGCAATGCCCGCCAACACCTCGGCCAGCACCTGCGTCAGTGTACCCGCGACCGATACGGGCGCCATCGCGCCACCCACGATAAAGGGCGAAATAATACAGGCCTGATTGGCTTGGGCATAGACCTCCAGAGCGCCCATCATAACGTCATCAAAGGTCATCGGTGAATTGATGTTGATCAGCGACGTCATCACCGTGTTGTCGCGGACAAAGTCTTTGCCGAAGAGAATTTCAGACATCTCAACCGAATCGCGCGCCCGGCTGGGTTCGGTGACGGAGCCCATATAGGGCTTGTCGCTCAGCGTCATATGGGCGAGCAGCATGTCGAGGTGGCGCTTGTTCACGGCAACATCAGTGGGCTCACAGACGGTGCCCCCCGAATGGTGCAGCCACTTCGACATGTAGCCAAGTTTCACGAAATTGCGGAAGTCCTGCATCGTGGCATAGCGCCGCCCACCATCGGCATCGCGCACGAAAGGCGGGCCATAAACCGGCGCAAGCACCAGATTTTTGCCACCCACGTCGACCGACCGTGCCGGATTGCGCGCGTGTTGGGTGAAATTGGACGGCGCCGTCTCACACAGCTTGCGCGCCAGGCCGCGCGGGATGCGCACCCGGTCGCCGGTCACATCCGCATCAGCGTCCCGCCAGCGTTGCAAAGCCGCCGGATTGTCGGGGAAATTGACCCCGATCTCTTCCAGCACCGTTTCGGCGTTGTGCTCAATGATCTGGAGTGCCTCTTCGGTCAGCACTTCGAAATTCGGAATGTTGCGTTCGATGAACCGGGCCGTCTCAAAGGATACGGCGCTGCGTTCGGCGCGCCGCGCGGCACCACCGCCGCCGCGTCCCCGTCTGCGTGTCGCTGCCTCAGCCATGGCACACCCCCTTGTTCTCGTGACCAGGTGCGTTGGTGATTACCGCATTGCAGCATCCTCCGCAGGCTCAGAACGCCCCCCAGGGGAAAAAAGCGACATGCCGTCTTCTTCTGACTGAAAATACGACGGGGGTCGCCAGGTGTTGCGCCAATGGTTCAAGCAACCTTGGCGGCGGGCTGGCCCCCAGTCCAACGCTTGCCACCCATCGCGCACGGGCCTATTGCAGCGACATGACCGACCAAAGCCACGACCGCCTTTTGATCATCGACTTCGGCAGCCAGGTGACGCAGCTGATCGCGCGCCGTCTGCGCGAGTTGGATGTCTATTGCGAAATTCACCCCTATCAGAATGTGACCGACACGGTCATCCAGGACATGGCCCCCAGGGCCGTCATCCTGTCGGGTGGGCCGGACAGTGTCACGCGCGCCGGGTCCCCCCGTGCGCCACAGGCGCTTTGGGACATGGGCATCCCGGTGCTGGGCATCTGCTATGGCCAGCAGGTGATGATGCAGCAACTTGGCGGACATGTCGAAGGCGGCAAAATCTCAGGTGGCGGCGGCACGGCCGAGTTCGGTCGGGCATTCGTCACGCCCACGGGCCAGCTTGACCTGCTCGATGGCTGGTTTGCCGACGGCAAGGAACAGGTGTGGATGAGCCACGGCGACCACGTGTCGAAACTCGCCCCTGGCTTCGAGGTCTTTGGCACCTCACCCAACGCCCCCTACGCCATCATCGCCGACACGGCCCGCCATTTCTACGCGGTGCAGTTCCACCCCGAGGTGCACCACACTCCCAGGGGCGCGAAACTCTATGAGAATTTTGTGCGCCTGGCCGGGTTCTCCGGTGATTGGACCATGGGCGCCTATCGCGAGGAAGCCGTAGAACGTATCCGGCAACAGGTCGGCGACAAGAAGGTGATCTGCGCCCTGTCCGGCGGTGTCGACAGTTCCGTGGCCGCCGCGCTGATCCACGAGGCCGTGGGCGATCAGCTCACATGTGTCTTCGTGG
Source organism: Pseudomonadota bacterium (assembly GCA_039179785.1). Lineage (GTDB taxonomy): Bacteria > Pseudomonadota > Alphaproteobacteria > Rhodobacterales > Rhodobacteraceae > Tateyamaria. Next base: position 19,781 of record JBCDEK010000011.1, read on the forward strand.
ACCACGGCCTGTTGCGCAAGGACGAGGCACAGGAAGTCGTTGGCATGTTCCGCGACCACATGAACCTGTCGGTCATCCACGCAGATGAAACCGAGCTGTTTCTGGGCGAACTCGAAGGCCAGTCCGATCCCGAAACCAAACGCAAGATCATTGGTCGCCTCTTTATCGACGTCTTCCAGAAATACGCCGACCAGATCGAGGGCGCTGAGTTTCTGGCCCAGGGCACACTCTACCCGGATGTCATTGAAAGTGTCAGCTTCTCGGGCGGGCCATCTGTCACGATCAAGTCACACCACAACGTCGGCGGTCTGCCCGAAAAGATGGGCCTCAAGCTTGTGGAGCCTTTGCGGGAACTCTTCAAAGACGAGGTGCGCGCCTTGGGGCGCGAGTTGGGGCTGCCAGACCATTTCATCGGGCGCCACCCCTTCCCCGGTCCTGGCCTGGCTATTCGCTGCCCCGGAGAGATCACGCGCGCTAAACTTGATATTCTGCGCGAAGCGGATGCCGTCTATATCGACCAGATCCGCAAACACGGGCTTTATGATGACATCTGGCAGGCCTTCTGCGCGGTCCTGCCCGTGCGCACCGTCGGTGTGATGGGCGACGGACGCACTTATGACTACGCCTGTGCCCTACGCGCCGTCACCTCTGTGGATGGGATGACGGCGGATTATTATCCATTCAGCCACGACTTCCTTGGCGAAACCGCCACGCGCATCATCAACGAGGTGCCGGGGATCAACCGGGTCACCTATGACATCACATCCAAACCCCCGGGCACCATCGAATGGGAGTGACGCTGGACGGCGTCCTGCGCTGCGCGTCCGAAGAAGAAGCCGCGCGGGTGCGTGCGGCTTTGCCCGACCATCTGCGTCTGACGCGGGCCGAGCCGGGATGCTTGCGCTTTGATGTGGACCCCACCGACGATCCGCTTGTCTGGTCTGTGTCAGAAGAATTCACCGACCCGGGCGCCTTTGAGGCACATCGGGCCCGCGCGGCGACCTCTGACTGGGCGCGCGCCACTGCGGGCATTGAACGCGACTACACTATAAAGGGCATGCCATGACCCCCGTGCTCAAGGCCGCGCTCTGGATGACCGGCTCAATCGCGTCATTCTCGACCATGGCCGTGGCGGGGCGCGAGGTATCGGAGCGCCTCGATACGTTCGAGATCATGATGTATCGCAGCATTGTGGGCGTTTTGGTGGTCTGCGCGCTTGCCGCGGCCACGGGTGCATGGCGGTCGATCAGGACCGACAGACTGGGCACGCATCTGGTGCGCAACCTGGCCCATTTCACCGGACAGAATCTGTGGTTCTATGCCGTCACCGTAATCCCGCTGGCGCAGGTCTTTGCGCTCGAATTCACGTCACCCATCTGGGTGATCGTTCTGAGCCCCCTGATCCTGGGTGAACGTTTGACCCCGGTGCGCGCTCTGGCGGCGATTATGGGTTTCATTGGCATCCTGATCGTGGCCCGTCCCGACATGGCCGGGATCAACGCTGGCGTGATCACCGCTGCGTCTTCGGCCATCTTCTTTGCGCTCACCATCATGTTGACCAAACGACTGACCAGGCACGAAGGCATTGCCTCAATCCTGTTCTGGCTGACCGCAATGCAACTTGTCATGGGGGTCGCCATGGCTGGATATGACGGTGACATCGCGCTGCCGGATGCACAGACAGGCCCGTGGGTGTTTTTAGTCGGATGTGCGGGGCTGTTGGCGCATTATTGCCTGACCAATGCGCTTGCCATTGCACCGGCAACTGTCGTGGTACCGATTGACTTCATTCGACTGCCGACAATTGCGGTGATTGGCATGCTCGTTTACGGCGAAGTCATTGATATCTGGGTCTTTGTCGGCGCGGCTGTGATCTTTGCAGGCAATTACGTGAACATCTGGATTGAGTCGCGCGCCACGAAACGGCTGTGACCTGAATGTCACAAACTTGTGACGCTCCGTCACATGGGTCCGCTCTGCCCCAGCGTCAATATTGACGCATGCCCCTTGAAAACGGCTTATACAGTCCCAAAGCGCACGGCACTCGACATCACCCCATGTGCGCTGTTTGGGAGGACAAGAAAAATGAAAACCCGTCTCATGACGGTCGCGGCGCTTCTGGCGTCCACCGTATCTGCACATGCCGTTGGACTTGACCGGTCTGGGCAACCTGTCGGCATCCTGTTCCAGCAAGGCAATCACGCGGAGCTGTCTTTTGGATTTACGAAACCATCGCTTAGTGGCGCCGAACTGATCGGCACATCCACGGGCAATGTTGGAGACAATTTTCGGGTCTGGAGTGGCGGCGTGAAAGTCGACTTGGGCGAGAAGTGGTCCTTTTCGCTCAGCACGGACGAACCCTATGGCGCCGACACCTTTTATGAAGGCGATCCGGCGACGACTCTGCTGGGTGGGGTTGGGGCGACCGTCGACAGTTACGCAGTGACCGCATTGGCACGCTACAAGTTCAACGATAACTGGAGTGTTCACGGCGGTCTTCGCTATCAGGAAGTCTCTGCTGTCGTGACTATTGACGGGCTGGCTTTTAATGACCAACCGGGCGGTGCTCCTGCTGGGATTGGCTCATATGAGGGCAGATTCGGTTCCGATGGTGACGTTGGCGCGGTTATTGGGGCATCTTATGAAATCCCCGCGATCGCTCTGCGCGTATCGTTGACCTACAGCACAAGCACAACGCACGACCTGCCAACATCTGAAGTGTTTGTGCCGAACGTTATCGCGTTGGGCGGAGACTTCCCTCTAGGAACCCAACGTTCTGTCGCGGGCGCAACCACCGAAGTGGAAACGCCGGAAAGCATCAATCTTGATTTTCAAACGGGTATCGCGCCCAACACATTGCTGTTCGGCACCCTGCGTTGGGCGGACTATGATACCACTGAGGTCGCACCTGATGTTTTTTCTTCTCCAACCGCGGTTGGCGCCCCACTCACCGACCTCGAAACCGGTTTCGACTTCTCGATCGGCGTGGGTCGCCGCTTTAACGAGAAATGGTCCGGCTCGGTTTCGGCTGGGTTCACCACTGTCGGCGATGACAGCCTGGTCTCACCGCTTGGCCCCAACAACGGCTCGCGCTTCATTGCTGTGGGCGCGAAATACGATGTAAACGAAAGCTTCGCCGTTGCGGGCGGTGTACGTTACACGCTGCTCGGTAGCGCAACCGCTGCCCCGGGTGACGAGCCTGCCGCAGAATTCGAAGACGCGTCGGCGCTCTCAGCTGGTCTGCGTTTCGAATACAAATTCTAAATCTGTCCCCGCGGGGACACTTTCAAACCCCGCCCCTTTCGGGCGGGGTTTTTCTTTGCGCAGGTTTCGGGTGGCAGAGCCCCCCTCCCGCTGACAAGGTGCCTGCATGAAACCACAAAAAACACTTTCGGGCCGGGCGTGGGCCGAACTGATCCTCTTGGGAATAATCTGGGGCGCGTCGTTTCTGTCGATACGGATCGCGCTTGATGAGGTTTCGCCGTTGACAAGCGTGGCGCACCGCACCTTCTGGGCCATGTGTGCACTTTGGATCGTGGTCGCACTGATGCGCCTGCCCCTGCCCCGCGACCCGCGGATCTGGACCGCGTTCCTGGGCATGGGGATTTTGAACAATGTCATCCCTTTCGGATTGATGGCGTGGGGCCAGTTGCACATTGAAACGGGGCTGACGTCGATCCTGAACGCGGCCACCGCCATCTTTGGTGTTATCGCTGCCGCCATCTTCTTTGCCGATGAACGGATCACGCCGCGCAAGGCGATGGGGGTGACACTTGGCTTTTTTGGCGTGGCCACGGCCATCGGGCTCGACAACTTTCGCAATTTCGATCTGCGCAGCCTTGCGCAACTGGCAATCATCGCAGGCACCATCAGCTATGCGCTGGCCGGCGTGTGGGCACGGCGGTTTCTGGGCGACCTGCCTCCGCAAGTGGCGGCGGCCGGAATGTTGACAGGCTCGACCGTGATCACCGTGCCTTTGGCCTGGCACGTCGACGGGCCGATCACCCTCGCGCTTCAGACGGACACGATTATTGCCATCGCGTATTACGCGATTGTCGCCACGGCGGGCGCTTACCTGCTGTACTACCGCGTGCTCGCCATGGCCGGATCGGGCAACCTGATGCTGGTCACGCTTGTGATCCCCCCGATTGCCATCGTGCTTGGCGCCTGGGTCAGGAACGAGGCACTGAACCCGAACGCCTTTCTGGGCTTTGCGCTCCTCGCCCTTGGCCTTGTCATCCTGGATGGTCGCATCCTGACATTTGGGCGACGGCCAAGCGTTGACCCGCCCCACCCCCAAGGCTAGGACAGCCAAAACCGGGGAACGGGACGATGACGACATTGCTGTACCGCGACGCAGACGCCTGGCGTGCCGCCCCGACCAAACGGGTGCTTGTCTATGGCATGTCCGGCCTGGGCAAAACCCATATGTCCACGACCGTCCGGGCGAGCGGGACTTGGTTTCACTACTCGATCGACTACCGTATCGGCACGCGCTACATGGGCGAGCTGATCGCTGACAATGCCAAGGCCGAAGCGATGAAGGTCCCGTTTTTGCGCGATCTTCTGATGACCGACAGCATCTATATCGGATCAAACATCACCTTCCACAATCTTAGCCCGGTGTCGACCTATCTGGGCAAACCCGGCGATCCGGCCAAGGGTGGTCTGCCCATCACCGAATACCGGCGTCGGCAGGAACAATTTCGGCACTCCGAGATATCTGCCCTGCACGATACCGGGCATTTCGCGGAACGCGCGCAGCAGCTCTATGGCTACCCGAATTTCATCTGTGACACCGGCGGGTCGATCTGTGAATGGGTCAATCCGGCCGACGATCACGACCCGCTGATGACAACGCTCAGCACCGTGGCGCTGCCGATCTGGATCAAGGGCGACGCGGCCCACACTGCGTCCCTCGTTGCCCGTTTTGACAAGGCGCCGAAGCCGATGGCCTACCAGCCCGAATTCCTGCTCGACTGCTGGATCGCTTATTTGGCTGACAGCGGAGAGGCCCAAGACAAGGTGGACCCCAACACCTTTGTCCGCTGGACCTACGCGCGCGCTTTGGCCCACCGCCAGCCGCGCTACGAGGCGATGGCGCGTTGGGGGGTCACGGTAACAGCAGACGAGGTGGCCTCGCTCAAAGGTGAAGCGGATTTTGTCGATCTGGTGGCTATGGCCCTTGAGCGTCGCGCGCTGGCGGATTAAATCCCGCCTTCAGACTTTTATCGGACCAGACCAATGCCCATCAAACTGCCATCCACCCTGCCCGCTTATGACGTTCTGACGAACGAGGGCGTGATGGTCATGGACGAAGAGCTGGCCAGCCGTCAGGACATCCGCCCGCTCAAGATCGGGCTGCTGAACCTGATGCCCAAGAAAATCCAGACCGAGACGCAGTTTGCCCGCCTGATCGGGGCCACGCCGCTGCAGATCGAACTCACGCTGATCCGCATGTCGGATCACGAGGCCAAGAACACCGCCGCCGCGCATATGGAGAGTTTCTATCGCCCGTTTCAGGAGGTGAAAGACCAGAAGTTCGACGGCCTGATCATCACCGGTGCGCCAATCGAGCACCTCGATTTCGAGGACGTGGACTACTGGTCCGAACTGGAAGAGGTCATGGATTGGACCCAGACCCACGTGCATTCCACCTTTGGCGTGTGCTGGGGGGGCATGGCGATGCTGCACCATTTCCACAAGGTGCCCAAACATATGCTGGGGTCAAAACTGTTCGGGGCTTACAGACACACGAACCTTGCCCCTGCCTCGCCCTATTTGCGCGGGTTTTCGGATGATTGTGTGGTTCCAGTGTCGCGCTGGACCGAGGTGCGCGCGCCGGAGTTGGAGGCCGCCGGGCTGCCGGTCCTGTTGGGCTCGGACATCACCGGCCCTTGCCTGATCGAGGATGCCAAGCACCGCGCGCTCTACATCCTCAATCACCTTGAATATGACAGCGACACGCTGAAGCAGGAATATGACCGCGACCTAGCGTCGGTCCAAGTCGAAGGGGCCCAGATCGCCTTGCCCGTTGGCTACTTCCCTGGCGATGACCCGACACAAACCCCGGCCAACCGCTGGCGCAGTCATGCGCATCTACTCTATGGCAATTGGCTGTCCGAGATTTATCTGACCACACCCTACGACATGGATCGGATAGGTCAGGACCGTACCGACTTGCGGGGTTAAACACATGAAAACTGCGGTTTATGTCCTTTTGGGGCTAATTGTTTTGTGCGTGGCAGCAGTTCAATTGCTGGCGGCCAAGCGCGAACGCGATGCGGCTGCGTCGTTCCCACCGACGGGGCAAATCATCGATGTAGACGGCGTGGGTGTGCATGTGGAACAGATGGGTCAGGGGCCTGATCTGGTCCTGATCCACGGTGCGTCGGGCAACACCCGCGACTTCACCTTTGCCTTTGCCGATATGGTCAAGGATCGCTACCGCGTCACCATACTGGATCGTCCGGGTCTGGGCTGGACCGAGCAGATTGCGCCCGAGCACCGGTCCGCATGGGGCACGGCGCACGCCAACCCGACCGAGCAGGCACGCCTGCTGCGCGCCGCCACTCTACAGCTTGGTGTCGAAAACCCGATTGTGCTTGGCCATTCCTTTGGCGGCATCGTTGCCTTTGCCTGGGCGGTCGCATTTGATGATCTGGCGGGCGTTGTATCGGTGGCCGGTGTGGCAAACCCGTGGCCTGGCGATCTGGACTGGACCTATCAGGTGAACGGATCTGCCTGGGGCAGCGGGGTGGTCGTGCCGTTGCTGTCGGCCTTTGTGCCGCAAGGGTATGTGAACAGCGTTGTGTCCAACATCTTCGCCCCGCAAGCGGCCCCGGATGGGTACATTGACCATGTAGGCCCTGCCCTGATTCTGCGGCGCGCGTCCATGCGCGCCAATGCACGGCAGGTGAACTGGCTGCGTCCCTTCGTGGTGAATCTGTCGAAGCGATACGGTGAGATCGCCGTACCGGTCGAAGTCGTGCACGGTGATGCGGACACCATCGTGCCGTTGGATGTGCATTCCGAAAAGTTGCCCGACCAGATTGACGGTGCCAATGTCACGGTCCTGCCCGGCGCAGGTCACATGCCGCAACATACCCACGCGGGCGACGTGATTGCCGCAATTGACCGTGTCGCGGCACGTGCGGGTTTGCGTTAGCCGCCGCTCTCCCCCATATTACATGTTAAGAGCAGTAACTTGGGGTCTCGACATGAGCCTTCCCTTCGACGGCGCGATCAGCGATTTTTTCGAGAACAGCGCGCCCGATGACATCCGGGCCAAGATCAGCGCCGCGGACAAATCCGATATCCTCACGCCCACCTATCCGCACGATGAGCGTATGGGCCGCAAGCAGTACGAGCGCGAGATGGACGCGCTGCAGATCGAACTGGTCAAGATGCAGGATTGGGTGTCCACCACCGGGTGTCGCGTGGCGTGTGTGTTTGAAGGGCGCGATGCTGCGGGCAAAGGCGGCACGATCAAGCGGTTCCGCGAGAATCTGAATCCCCGTGGCGCCCGGGTCGTGGCGCTGTCAAAGCCCACGGAAACAGAAGCGTCGGAATGGTATTTTCAACGCTATGTCAGGCAGTTACCGGCAGGTGGCGAGATCACCTTCTTTGACCGCAGCTGGTACAACCGCGGCGTTGTGGAACATGTTTTTGGGTTTTGCACACCCAAGCAGCGGGAACACTTCTTTGTCCAGGTGAACCCGTTTGAATCGATGGTCGTCGATGATGGTGTGCACCTGTTCAAGTTCTGGCTGAACGTCTGTCGGGCCGAGCAATTGCGCCGCATCATGTCGCGCGAGCGCGACCCCCTTAAGCAATGGAAGCTGAGCCGAATTGACGTTGAAGGTCTGAAGAAGTGGGACGCCTATACCGACGCGATCCGCGAAACGCTGGATCGGTCCCACACCAGTCATGCACCGTGGACCATCGTGCGATCCGACGACAAAAAGCGTGCGCGGCTCAACGCAATCCGCACCGTTCTGCACGGGCTCGACTACACGAACAAAGACCCGCAAGCCATTGGAAAGATAGACAAGGATGTCTGTGGCGGGCCGGATATCTGGGATGCCTAAACGTGGCTACCATCACGGTAATCTGCGCCAGGCCCTGATCGAAGCTGCATTGCAGTTGATCGAAGACAAGGGCCCGACCGGGTTCACGCTGTCCGAAGCAGCCAAGCAAGCCGGTGTGACCCCTGCGGCTGTTTATCGCCACTACGAGGGGCGCGAGGACCTGATCGCGGAATGCGCGCGCCAGGGCTATGGCATCTTTGCCGATCTCATGGAGCACGCGTATCAGTCGGGCCAGCCGTCCGCTCTGGCTGCGTTCGAGGCGACGGGCCGCGCCTATCTCGCCTTCGCCCGCCGTTTTCCGGGCCACTACATCGCCATGTTCGAAAGTGGCATCTCTACCAATCGTACGCCAGAACTCGCGGATGTGGCCACGCGTGCCAATGACGTGCTGGAAAAGGCCGCAGGCGACCTTTCCCAACACATCCCCGAAGACAAACGGCCCCCCGCGTCCATGTTCTCGGCCCATATCTGGGCAATGAGCCACGGTGTCGTCGAACTGTTCGCCCGCAATTCCCCCGGGCGGGCGTCGCCCTTCCCGCCCGAGGACCTGCTGGAAACAGGTATTGGCATCTACTTGCGCGGTCTGGGCCTGTTGCCAACGGATGGTTGACCCTATTCCGCGGGCTCTGCGTGCCGCGCTTCCTTTTCGGCGGCGTAGTTTTCCTGCGCAGTCTCAACCGCTTTCATGTGGATTTCGGCCAATTCCGGGCGCATCTTTTCAGCCCGCAGCGCCGCGTTCATGGTCGACATGTGCTGGCCCTGGAAGTGAGGGAACACTTCGCGGGCGATCAGGTCATAGGACTTCTTCGTCGCCTCGAAATTTGCCCAGTTATGCGCCAGCATCAAATAAGCGCCAAAACCACCGTTCGACTGCTTCCAAAGCCGGTCAATCTGTGCCTTGCACATGTCGGGCGTGCCAATGGCGCCAAAACCGCTGTCATTGATGAAGTCGATCATCTCTTTGGCATTCTGGCCCGGCATCGACATCTGCGGGAAGGCTGCGATCTCCTGGAAATAATTGAACCAGTGTTCGATCCCGTATTCGACATCGCGCCGTGCCTGTTCTGCTGTTTCGGCAATGTGGCATAGGCCGACAAGACGCCATTTCGACCGGTCCGGTGTGTGCCCGTAATGTTTGGCTTCTTCCTCAATCACGTCCCAGTGGAGCGCCAGCGCATCGAACCCCGCCGCTGTAGTCGCCCCGATAGAAATCAGACCGGTGCCGTATTTCCCTGCCAGTTTCGGTCCTGTCGGCGAGGCCACCGCCGCAGTTGCAAGGTCAAAATTCGAATAGGGGCGCAAATGCAGCCGCGCATCCTTAAGAGTCCAACGGTCGTTTTCAAAATTCACAGGTGCGTCCGACCGCAAGAGCCGCGTGATGATATCCAGCCCGTCGGCAAGCAGCCCACGGGTGTCTTTCTGACTAAGGCCGATCATCGCCGCATCGGTAGGCAGCGACCCGGGCCCAAGGCCCAGCATGGCCCGACCGCGCGTCAAATGGTCAAGCTGCACGATCTTTTCTGCCACCCAAAGCGGATTGTGGTAGCTGACCGACACCACGCCTGTACCCAGCTTGATCCGCCGCGTCCGCGGGGCTGCGGTGGCGATCATGATCTCTGGGCTGGCCGAAATCTCTGACCCGGCAGAGTGGTGTTCGCCGAACCATACCTCGTCGTAGTCGCAGCGATCCAGCCACTGAACCAGTTCTAGATCCTGTTCCAAAGCAAGTGTCGGATTGATGCCCGGCTTGTGAAACGGGGCCAAAAAGATGCCAAAGCGCATCCTGTCCATGGTGCTTCCTCCCTAGTCGCGATCTGTGTTGATTACGTAAGGGAAGCCTACGGTGTCGTGCTAAATCTTCAAAATTATATTTGAACAGACAGCGATCCGCCGCCCACTGTGCTGGGTATCAAATACGTTTGATAGCGAAGCTGTTGCTTTCATTGGTGCTGGCGGTCAGAAATGCGATACCCCAGTTTTCATTGGCGCAGAACTCGGCAACGGCTTCGATCACGCCGTACTTATACCCCGTAATCCAGTTACCCATGGTATAATCGTGGCCTGCAATAAAGCCGTCTTTCTTGACTTTGCCAGCGTAAGCATGAAGCTCGCTCAGCGTGGTTTTGTAGCTATGATCGGTGTCAATATAGATCCAATCAAAATAATCATCAGCAAAATCACTGGCCGCTTCGGTAGAGAGTTTGCGGGTAATCTGAACACGACCAGAGTCGATTTCTGATCTGAAACGGTTTGAAACAGCATCAGCCTTAGGGTCGCCATATCGTTTCGTACCCCAAACATCCACAATATGGAGCCTCTTAGGAGTGGTCATTTCTAGAATGGCCGCGCTAAAATCACCTTCGTCAGCGCCCAATTCTGCAACAATGCCGCTTGATGGCATTTGAGCGAGCAGTGCCGCTCTGTTGGGTACGAGACGCGCGTCGGAACAGTGTCGCTCTTCCAATTGAAAACTCGGAATAGCACTCACATCACGGCGACGAACCTGTTCCTGCTGCCGCAAAACAGATTTCTCCAGCTTCGCCAATGGCGAGGCATTTCTTAAGATACGCCGTAGTCCCAACACACTACTCCTTCAAAGGTGAACGCCTGGCACATAGGCGCATCTGCGTTTTTCCAATACAAAAACGGCCGCAAAAAACACTGCGACCGTTTGATTGTTATAAAGATAGTACATATTAACGCTTTGAGAACTGGAAGCTCTTCCGCGCCTTGGCCTTACCGTATTTCTTACGCTCGACCACGCGGCTGTCGCGGGTCAGGAAGCCTGCGGCTTTCAGCGCGCCGCGCAAGGACGGATCATAGAGCTGCAGCGCTTTCGAAATACCGTGCTTGACGGCACCAGCCTGACCGGACAGGCCACCGCCCTTGACCGTGGCCGTCACGTCGAACTGGTCTTCGACCCCAGCAACCTGAAACGGTTGACGCAGGATCATCTGCAGCACCGGACGTGCAAAATATGTGTTCAGCTCTTTGCCGTTCACGGTAACCTTGCCGGACCCGGGCTTGATCCAGACACGGGCGACCGCATCCTTCCGCTTGCCCGTGGCATAAGACCGGCCCAGCTCGTCCCGGACGGGGTCGCGCCCGACCAGTTCTTCGGTGCCTTGAACACCGCCAATATCATCGGTGACCGCGGCTTGCAGATCTTCGAGTGTGTTGATTTCATCGGCCATCGTTATGCGCTCCGCGTGTTTTTCTTGTTCATGGATTTCACATCCAGAACTTCGGGGCTTTGTGCTTCGTGCGGGTGCTCTGCCCCGGCATAGACACGCAGGTTCGTCATGATCTGACGGCTCAGACGGTTGCCGGGCAGCATCCGCTTGACGGCCAGGGTCACGACGCGCTCCGGATGCGCACCCTCAAGGATCTGCTCCTTGGTGCGCGACTTGATCCCGCCGGGGTGACCGGTGTGCCAGTAGTGGTGTTCCTGACGCTTGTTGCCGGTCAACTGGATCTTGTCCGCGTTGATGATGATGACGTTGTCGCCACAATCCATATGAGGTGTGAACGACGGCTTGTGCTTGCCACGCAGACGCATGGCGACAATCGATGCAAGACGGCCCAGAACAACGCCTTCGGCGTCGATCAGGATCCATTTCTTATCGATGTCCGCAGGAGTTGCGGTGTAGGTTTTCATAAGGTGAGCCCCTTGAAGGGTGGAATTTCAGATTGCGCGGTTATACAGCAGAGCAAATGCAGGTCAACAACGCAGAGGCAGATTTAATGAAGCAAAAACAAATGCTTGAAAATAAGGTACCATATTACCCCAATTCTATCATCGGTTCTAGGTGTCCATGATGGTCGAATTGGCCGCGCCAGCTTTGGCGACCCTCACCCTGTTGATCATCGCGACCGCTGTGGGCGTGCCCGCAATGCGGAAACTGATCGTGGTGTACGAGGCCAAGCACGAGCTCAAACATGGTTCAGCCGGTTGGCTGAGGTCGCTGCGCGGCTGGTCGATGGTTGCCTTTTGGCTGATGACCACATGGTTCATCGCCACCATATTCGGCGACTGGGCGGTGAATGGCGATCTGCAAGCGGCCATCGACCGGGGATGGCTGCGGCTGCGTATCCTGCTTGAGATCGCGATGGCGATCATGGAGTCCGATTGATGGACGCCCTGAGTGCGGCCCAAGCCGAATTGCAATGCACCAATTGCGGCGGCCAGTGCGCCTATGAGCCCGCACAACAGGCGCTGGTCTGCACAAGCTGTGCAACACGCTACGGACTTGAAACCGAACGCGACGCACAGGCCGCACGCGAGTTCGACTTTGACCCGGATGCGCCCGACGCCGATCGGCCAGAGGTCGCAGAGGCGCGCGTACATCACTGCCAGACCTGCGGCGGAGATGTGGTGTTTGTCGGCCAGACATTGTCGGAACGCTGTGCCTATTGTGACGGCCCGGTGGTCCTGGCCACCAGCGATACAGCCTACCAAACCAAGGCACTGATCCCGTTCCGCGTGCCGGAACGGGATGCCCAGATGGCGGCGCTTGACTGGGTGGCACGCAGGTGGGCTGCCCCGACCAACCTGAAGCATGTCGTAGCACAGGCGCGGGTCGCCGGGATTTATGTGCCGTTCTGGACCTTCGACAGCGCAGAAGCGGTGAAGTACTGGGCCAAATACAAGGTGCGCCGCAACAAACGGACCGTCACACGCCGCACGTCGGGGGGTTTGCGGATCAACTTTGACGATCTGCTTGTGCCGGCCTCCTCCCACGTCACGCCTTTAATCCGCGACGGCATTCTGCACGATTTCGAGCCACGCCGCTTGCGGCCCTACCGCCCCGGATACCTCGCAGGCTTTGGCGCCGAACGGCACCACCAATCGGTGGCCGAAGGGCTGGCAGCCAATGCCGCAGACAAGGACCTGTTGATCCGCAACCGGATCAAGGGCGATGTGGGAAAATCCGGCGTGCATGACATTCGGTACACGACTGACACCAGTGGCATCCGCTATCGTCGCATCCTATTGCCGGTGTGGATCCTCCACTACCGATACCGCGGCACCGCGATGAAAGTCGTGGTGTGTGGCATGCAGGGGCGCACCTACGGCGAACGCCCGTTCTCGCAGCTCAAACTTGCAGGCGCTGCGGCGGTGCTGTCGGCAGTGACAATCGCGTTCGGCTTCGCCTGGGGCGCAGGCGGGCTGCTTTAGACGCCGATCTGGTCGGGCGGGTTGTCCAGCAGCACGCGCAACCGCTCAAACGCCGCCTCAAAAGACTGCAGGCTGACCCCCGCATTCACAGCTATTCTGACCGCGTGGGGTGTTCTTGCATCGCGGCAGGCGTAGTCTTCGGCCGCACGGATCCCCACACCCTGTTGCGCCGAGGCCTGCACAAAGGCCCCCGCACGCCATCCTTCGGGCAGACGCAGCCACAAAAAAGGAACATCCTTGCGCCACGTGATGTCGTACCCGCCCAGCACATTAACGGCCCGATGAACATAGGTGCCGATCCCGTTGCGGGCGTCCCCCATCAAGTCTGGCAGGTCGGGATGTACCAGCAACGCTGCAAAAAGGTCCGTCAGCGGTGTTGCAAGACCGAAGAAGGAGTATTCCGCCGTGCGCCGCAGCATATTGGCCTTTCCCTTGGGGGCCACAGCGATGCCAAGGCGCAGCGACGGGGTGATGGACTTCGAGATCGACGAAATGTACCAAGTTCGCTCTGGTACAATCATCCGGTAGCTGGGTGCCTGCGCCTGACCCAGTCGGTAACAATCGTCTTCAAGAATGCTTAAATCATACCGCCTGGCCACATCTGCAATCGCTTCGCGTCGCCTTACCGGCGTGAAACCACAGGTGGGGTTGTGCACCTCCGGTGAGGTGCAGAACACCTGCGCATCATGGGCCCTGGCCGCGGCCTCCAGTGCCTCGGGAATGACACCATGTGCGTCCATTTCAACCGGGATCACATCGGCGCGGAGTAATTCCGCGGCACGGCGAAACCCAGGATAAGCAAGGTCCTCAACCAGTATCGCGGGCCTTCGCCCTTTTAGAAGCGCTTGAAACACCAACAGAATCGCGTTCTGGCCGCCATTGGCCAAAACGATGTCATCCGCGTTGAACGACCCGATGGGCGCATCGCCCAGCCAAGACGCTGCAGCCTCTCGCGCGGGCGCGCCGCCTATGCGGGTGGGATAGTGCATCATGCCTGATGGCGGGTCCTGCGCCACCTCAGCCAGCAATCTACGGATCAGGGTCGCCTGTCCGACGCTGGGCAGGTGCGGCGAGAACAGATTGACATTCCAGGTCTGCGCCTCCGCGTTGTGCCTGGCGCTGTCGACTTCCAGTGGCAGGTCCGCATAAAGCGGCCCCTTTTCATCGGGTTGCGCCACGAATGTGCCGCGTCCCACCTCAGCCATCAACGTGCCATCATCCGTCAGCAGCGTATAGGCGCGCGCCACAGTGCCGGGCGTGATCCCAAGGCTCCACGCCAGATCACGCACCGGCGGCAGCTTGTCCCCCGGGGTCAGATCATGGTCCGAGATGCGCTGGCGGATGGCCTGCATCACGGCCTTGTACTTCGGCCCCGGTCCGTCCAACAGCTCTGGCGACCAAATTGTATCCATTACAATGTTTCCCTAGCGTGAATACAATCTGCATTGTATCACTATCCCATGGCACTTTCGCCATATTGTGTCAATACAATTTAGGAGTTTCCCATGGCACACTACATGCAATCGCCCGCCTCGCACTTGGCTTACCTGACTGCGCAAAATCGCATTCCGGCAACCTCGGTCGTCGCCTTGCGCATTGCAGTGGTGCTGTCGAAATGGGCCCAGCGTCGTCGCAGCAGGCTCGCCCTGCACCAGCTCCCCCCGCATCTGCTGCGCGACGTTGGACTGACACAGGCCGAGGCTGATGACGAGTCGCGGCGTGTGTTCTGGCGGGCGTGACATCCCCGTGGCATCCGCCAGACCTCTTCCCTTGCGGCCGGGCATATCCCGGCCGCCTTTTCATTGCAGATCAACACCTTGCGGTGGAATGGCATAGGTCAAGCTGGCCCGCGCAACCGGTTTGTCATCCCCTTCGGAAAACAGCAACGTATCCGTCACCGACAACTGCTTGCCCAGTTTCAAAAGACGCCCATGTGCAATCAGATCCACGCCCGCCTTAGGTTTGCGCATAAAATCAATCGAACAGTTCGTGGTCACCGCCAGCGCCCGCGGCCCGATATGGGCCAGCGTCACCATATACGCGGTCACATCCGCCAACCCGAACATCGCCGGGCCCGAGATTGTCCCACCCGGACGCAAATGCCGATCCTGGACCAGAAGGCGCAGCACAACACCTTCGTCTGTCACCTCCTCAACTTTGAACTCGCCCGCGACTTCCAAAAACACCCTTTGCAAAAACGCGTTCATCTCGCCTGCGGTCATCACAACAGCCATGCTTTTCCTTCCCCTGTCCCTGCCCTAGGGTGAGCCTCAAATCGGTTGGAGGGCAAGATGGCAATTCTGGAACGTGAGGTCACAGGCGCCGTTGCGCATCTGCGGATGAATGCGCCCGAGCGACTGAATGCCCTGTCGGATGAAATGATTGCCGAACTTCACGGGGCGTTGGACGACGTGGCCGATGATCCATCGGTCCGCGCCGTGATCCTGTCGGGCGCAGGCAAGGCATTTTGCGCGGGCCACGACCTCAAGCAAATGACCGCGGGGCGACAGGCGCCAGATGGCGGCGCGGCATATTTCAAGGATCTGTTCGACCGCTGTGCGGCCCTGATGGCCCGCGTTCAATCCCTGCCCCAACCCGTGATCGCGCAAGTGCACGGCATCGCCACCGCCGCAGGGTGCCAACTGGTCGCCACCTGCGATCTGGCGGTTGCCGCACATGGCACGCGCTTTGGCGTAAACGGCGTGAATATCGGTCTGTTCTGTTCAACGCCCATGGTGGCCCTCAGCCGAAACATTCCGCGCAAACGTGCCTTTGAAATGTTGACCACCGGTGACTTCATCGAGGCAGACCGCGCCGCTGAACTGGGCCTGATCAACCACGCGGTGCCGGTCGATGACCTCGCACATCAGACACGAGATCTCGCCAATCGCATCGCCGCCAAGCTGGGCAGCGCCGTCAAGATCGGCAAACAGGCCTTCTATGAACAGCTTCAGATGCCTGTGGCCCAAGCCTATGCCTATACCGGTGAAGTGATGGTGACCAATATGCTGAACCCGGACACGGCCGAAGGCATCGACGCCTTCATCGAAAAGCGGCCGCCCGATTGGTCACAGTAAACCTCTAAAATCCGACACGACTTTTGGTTGTTTCCAAATCGTAACCCGACTATTTCCAAAACACGACTGGCAATTTGGGCACAAATGAGGCACAAATTGGACACGGTTAACACACCGATGACGATTTTGGGTCGCCGTAGGCGGAAGGTCCCTCCAGGTCAGCCTCTCTCTGACCGGCCATTCCCGCAGCGGCGACCCCAAAACCCTCCCTTCAAAATGTCCAAGCCACGTTGCGCCTGACGCTCGTCTGCCCTACATCCGCGCCATGACAGAGACATTGCATATCGTGGGCGGTGGCATGGCCGGTTCCGAAGCCGCCTGGCAGGCCGCAAACATGGATGTGCAGGTTGTCATCCATGAAATGCGTCCAAAAGTGGGCACATTTGCCCATCAGACCGGGCTGCTGGGAGAAATGGTCTGCTCGAACTCGTTCCGCTCCGACGACAGTGAGCAGAACGCCGTTGGATTGTTGCACTGGGAAATGCGCGCAGCCAACGGCTTGATCATGCAAACCGCCGACAAACACAGGCTGCCGGCTGGCGGAGCGCTTGCCGTGGATCGTGATCCTTTTGCGCAATCAGTGACAGACGCGCTTATGGCACACCCGAACGTCTCGGTTGAATACGGTGAAATCACCACTTTGCCAGAGAACGGGCATTGGATAGTCGCGACCGGACCGCTCACCTCGACGGCCCTCGGACAGGCCATCGCAGCCGAAACCGGGACCGAGGCGCTCGCTTTTTTCGATGCCATCGCGCCCATCGTCTATTTCGACAGTATCGATATGGACAAGGCGTGGATGCAGTCTCGGTATGATAAGGGCGAGACGGAAGAAGAGCGCATCGCCTATCTCAACTGCCCGATGGACAAACAGCAATACGATGATTTCATCGACGCGCTGCTCGCCGCCGACAAGACCGAGTTTCACGAGGGCGAAACGGCGGGGTATTTCGACGGTTGCCTACCCATCGAAGTGATGGCGGAACGCGGACGCGAGACGCTGCGCCACGGACCGATGAAGCCGGTTGGCCTCACCAATCCACACCAGCCGGACGTTAAGGCCCATGCGGTGGTGCAGCTGCGCCGCGACAACAAGCTGGGCACGCTCTACAATATCGTCGGCTTTCAGACCAAGATGAAGTATGGGGCGCAAGCGGATGTTTTTAAAACCATTCCCGGACTGGAAAACGCCCGTTTCGCTCGCCTTGGCGGCATTCACCGCAACACATTTCTGAACGCACCTACGCTGCTGACAAATGACATGCGGCTGAAATCCCGACCCAATATTCGTTTTGCCGGTCAAATCACGGGCGTCGAAGGCTATGTGGAATCAGCCGCGATGGGGCTGCTGGCGGGCCGCGCTGCGGCAAGCGAAATCCTGGGCGGCGCGCTGGACATGCCGCCCAATACGACCGCAATGGGCGCTCTGATCACTCACATCACAGGCGGTGCAGACGCCAAGACCTTCCAACCCATGAACGTGAACTTCGGGTTGTTCCCACCTGTCGAGGGGCTGAAAGGCGGGCGTCGTGGCCGCAAAGACCGGTACAAAGCCTATACTGACCGGGCCAAGGCAGATTGGCAGGCTTGGCTTGCCCCGCAGGCTGCCGCGGCCTGAGCGCACTGGACGGGCACGGGCTGCAACCGCTAGTCTACCGCTATGACTGGATTTCTCGACAAGGCCTATCAGGCCCGCGACGCCGCCTCGACCCGTGCACTCTATGACGACTGGGCCGCAAGCTACGAGGCCGAAGTGGCCGAAAACGGCTATGCCACGCCTGGCCGCTGCGCCGAGGCACTGAAAGCCCATGTCACAGACCTCACCGCCCCGATCCTCGACTTCGGATGCGGCACGGGCCTCTCTGGCCTGGCGTTGAAGTTGGCTGGGTTTCAGGTGATCGACGGCGTGGATCTGTCAGCCGAGATGCTCGAGGGCGCCCGTGCCAAAGGCGTCTATCGCCACCTTGATCTGATCGAAGCCGGTGGCACTTTGCCGCGCAACGACTACACCGCCATGGCTGCCATCGGGGTCATCGGCGCCGGTGCGGCCCCGATCAGCGTGCTGCATACGCTGATGCGCGCCCTACCGACGGCAGGAAAACTGGTGTTTTCCTTCAACGATCACGCGCTTGAGGAGCCCGCAAACGTGCAAGGCGTTGCGGAATGGACTGACTGTGGTGCAGCGCGATTGCTGTTCAAGGAACATGGCGATCACCTCCCGGGCATCGACTTGAAATCCAACGTCTACGTGCTTGAAAAAGTGTGACTTTCACCACGCGATTCGCCCCTTCACCCACTGGCCCATTGCACCTTGGGCACGCCTTTTCCGCCATGCGCGCGCACGACATGGCGTGCGCGCAAAACGGTATCTTCCTGCTCAGGATCGAAGATATCGACCAATCCCGCGCCCGCGCCGAATGGGAAGCACAGATTTACGATGACCTGCACTGGCTTGGGATCACTTGGCCCACGCCGGTCCTGCGCCAATCGGACAACATGGCTGCCTACACCCACGCCCTCGACGCGCTCTGGGACCGCGGCTGGCTTTACCAGTGTGACTGCAACCGCCGCGACATCGCCGAGGCGGTACAAGCCCCACAAGAAGGCGCAGTAAAGCTTGGCCCAGATGGGGTGATCTATCCGGGAACCTGTCGCCACAAACACCCGCGCACGGGCTCACGCCCCCCAAGCACAGCGCTCCGCCTTGACCTTGCCGCAGCCCTGACTGGCATGACATTGCCGCTGCGCTACACTGAAGTGGCCAGGCACCCGGTGCAACAGATCATTGCCGACCCACTCAACGCGATAGGGGACATTGTACTCGCACGTCGGGACATGGGCACGTCCTACCACCTCTCGGTCGTGGTCGATGACGCTGCGCAGGGCATCACCCACGTCGTCCGCGGCGCCGACCTGGCGGAGGCCACTGGCATACATATGATCCTGCAAACGCTGCTGAACCTGCCTACACCAACCTACCACCACCACCGCTTGATCCGCGACGAAACAGGCAAACGCCTCGCCAAACGTGACGATGCGCGCGCGATTGCAAACTACCGCGCCGACGGCGCCGCGCCAGGCGATATCCGCGCCATGGTCGGTCTGCCTTCTCTGGGTCAAGAAAATCCTCGGGGGTGAGCGCGCCAGCGCGCGGGGACAGACAGCCCTCTACCCCATCGGCGCCATCAACTCGACCTCAACCCCGTCGGACACGTCGGTATAAAAGCACGTCCGCCGGCCCGTGTGGCATGCAGGCCCCGTCTGGCGCACCCGCATCAGCAGGCAGTCCCGATCACAATCGACACGCAGAGACACCAATTCCTGCACGTGGCCCGATGTCTCACCCTTTACCCAAAACGCCTGCCGTGACCGCGACCAATAGGTCACGCGCCCGGTCTCCAATGTCCGCGCCACCGCCTCGGCATTCATCCACGCCATCATCAGGACCTCATGGCTTTCGGCATCCTGCGCAATCGCGGGGATCAGCCCCTGGTCGTTATAGGTCAAACTGCTGGGGTCAAAGGCGGACATTGCAAAACCTTTTGCATCTGTGATCAGGCCGCTTAAATAGGGACAAAGCGCACCCGACACCAGAGCGGAGGGGCCATGCCCGCCGATACCGACCTGATCAAGCTCTATTCGAACCGCATTCTTGGGCTTGCGGCCGATATCCCGCACCACGCTCGGCTGGCCGAACCAGACGCGACGGTCAAGAAACGCTCGCCGCTCTGCGGCTCAACCGTAACTGTGGATGTGATTGTCGAAGATGGGCGCGTCACCGACTTTGGCCAGGACGTCAAAGCCTGCGCTTTGGGTCAGGCTGCCGCAGCCGTGACCGGCGGCGCCATTATCGGACGCACGCTTGACGAAGTGATGGCCGGGCGCGACGCGCTGCGGGCCATGCTCAAATCCGGCGGGCCCGTGCCACCCGCCCCTTTTGACGGGTTTGAGGTGTTGGAACCCGCGCGCGATTACAAAAACCGGCACGCCTCGATCCTGCTCAGCATCGAAGCCGCCGCGGAAGCGATGGAGCAGGCCGCGCAATCCGACTGCGCCTGATCAGCCCTCTTAGTAAAATCTGAACAAATAAGCGGGTACCCTGCGGCATTCTGAAATTGCCAATGGTGGCCTCATGACGGCGCAGCCCGATCTCCCGGAAATGTCACAACTGAATGCGCTGGCGCGGTCCGCCTCCACGCTCGGGTACGAGATTGTAGATCTGGCCGGGTTTCTCGACATGGTCGAAGCGCAAGCCCGCGACCAGCGGGCCGCTCTCAAAGTTTTAGCCGGCGGCGCATCGGCGATTGAGACGGCCAATGATGCAGTCAATACAGCCGCCTCCGATTTGGTACACAGCGTCGACCGTACATACGAGGACGTTGGCCAATCCGTCGGTCTGATGCGTGATCTGGGCGCGCGATCCCGCGACGTCGCCGCCTGGGTGCAGGACCTTTCAGAGCGCAGCGGCGATGTGGGCAACACTTTGGCCGCGGTCAAGGCGAACAACAGCCAGATTGCCGCCATTTCGATGCAGGTCAACACGCTCGCCATCAATGCAAAAATCGAAGCGGCTCGCGCCGGGGACGCCGGTCGTGGCTTTGCTGTCGTGGCCGAAGCGATCAATGAGCTGTCCCAAAAAACCAAGGCCGCCGCCGCCGAAATCTCGACCAATATCGAGACGCTGACGTCTTGGATCGCCACCATGAGCGAAGAAGCCAGTGATGTCGCAGACAAGGCGATGGGCGTGATCGATCAAAGCTCTGAAACGGACCGCGCACTGGGGCGCATGGAACACTCCGTCGGCGATACCAAATCGCAAGCCACCCGGATCGCGACCCAAACTGCACTGGTGCACAAGGCTATCACGGCTTTCGGACCTAGCATGAGGGACATCGGGGATAGCATCACCCAAACGTCAGGTGGCATCGTCGAAGCGCACGCGCGCATCGAACGTATGGTCGATACGTCAGAGGAAATTGTACAGGCCAGTGCCGGTCTTGGGGGCATGACCGACGATGCCCGCTTTATTGACTACGTGCGCAGTCGGGCCATCGCCGTCAGTTCGGCGTTCGAGCGCGTTCTTGACGACGGGATTCTGTCCCAAGCGGCCTTGTTTGACCGCAACTATGTTCCAATCGCGGGCACCAAACCGCAGCAGGTCGCGACATCCTACAACGCCGTCCTCGACCACCTCTTACCTCCGATACAGGAGCCCGCACTTGAATTCGATGAACGGATCGTCTTTTGCGCGGCGGTGGACATCAACGGCTACCTACCCACCCACAATCTAAAATTCTCGCATGCCCAGACCGGTGATGAGGTCTGGAACACGGCGCATTGCCGCAATCGGCGCATCTTTGATGACCGTGTCGGTCTGAAGGCAGGGCGCAGCACTGCCCCGTTCCTGCTGCAGGTCTATCGCCGTGATATGGGCGGTGGCATGTTCAAGATGATGAAGGATCTCTCGGTCCCGATCATCGTGCACGGGCAGCACTGGGGCGGTCTACGCCTCGCCTACACATCCTGAAAAAAAGCGCCGCACATCCGGGCGGATGGCGGCGCAAGGAAAGCGTCTCTTGCGCGGGACAGATCCAGCCCCCCCCGCGGCAGACGGGGGGATATCCAAAACGGCAGGCAGAGCCGATAGGATGTAAACAGCACCTGGGACGGGCGCGGTTGGGATCAAGCAAGATCGCAGGCAGAACTCAGATCAAAGCCGGAAGGTGCAGACCCGCCACAAGCATCACCATCAGGGCGGCAGCACCAACGGCATCCTGAAGCAATGTGGCTTCGGCACGGGTGGCGATATCCTTCAAGTGGCGCAGCGTGGTCATGTCAGCATCTCCGTCTTAGAGTTGCCACTTAGTTCTCATATTTTTAACCACTCGTAAAGAACTTTCTAAGAACATTTGCGAACTTTTTTAGAATGACAAAGCTAACCCACTGAAATCAAACGGATCGCCTCGTCCTGCCGCATCAGCCACAACAGCACGCGCGCAGCTTGTCCCCGCGGGGACAAAAGTTTTGGATCATCGGCCAGCAACTTGCGCGCGTCAGATTGTGCTACGGCCATCAGCCCCGCCTGCCGTTCCATGTCAGCCACCTGAAATCGCGGCAGCCCGGATTGCGCGGTTCCAATCAGGTCTCCGTACCCGCGCATCTGCAAGTCGGTCTCGGCGATGCGAAAACCGTCTTCGGTCTCGCGCAGCACCTCCAGACGTCGCTTGCCTGTCTCTGAAAGCGGCGATTGATAGAGCAGCAGGCAGGTCGAGGCCGCATCACCCCGCCCCACGCGACCGCGCAACTGGTGCAGTTGCGCCAGCCCAAATGTCTCGGCGCGTTCGATCACCATGATCGTGGCGTTGGGCACGTTCACTCCAACCTCAATCACGGTCGTCGCAACCAGCACACCCGTCTCGCCCGCCTGAAACTTTGCCATCGCCGCGTCTTTTTCGGCGGGCGGCATCTGACCATGCACCAGGCCAACATTGCCTTCCCCCAGTACCGCGCGCAGATGCTTGAACCGCTCCTCCGCCGCTGTCAGGTCAACAACCTCGCTTTCTTCAACCAGCGGGCAGACCCAGTAGCATTGTCGCCCCTCGGCCATCACGGCCCGCAACCGCTCGACCACCTCGTCCATACGACCAGCACTGACCATCGCCGTCTTGATCGGCTTGCGACCCGCGGGTTTTTTGTCAAGCACGGACACGTCCATGTCACCATATTGGGCCAAAGCCAGCGACCGAGGGATCGGCGTGGCGGTCATCACCAGCACATCAGCCGCCTCGCCCTTCTTTCCAAGCGCAAGGCGCTGGCGAACGCCGAAACGATGCTGCTCGTCGATGATCGCAAGACGCAGATCGTCAAAGATCACATCATCTTGGAACACGGCATGCGTGCCCACGAGGATCTGTATGTCGCCCCGCGCCAACGCCTCAAGCTTTGCGCGGCGCTCGGCGCCTTTGTCACGACCGGTCAAAATCTCCAGCACAACCCCGGCATCCGCCGCCAGCGGCTGCAACCCCTCCAGATGTTGCCGCGCCAGGATTTCGGTGGGCGCCATCATGACCCCCTGCCCGCCAGCCTCGACCGCGATCAGCAGCGCCATGAACGCCACAAGGGTCTTGCCCGCCCCAACGTCGCCCTGCAAAAGCCGGTTCATCCGGGTGGACGCCGCCATATCCGCAGCAATTTCGGCAATCGCGCGGTCTTGGGCACCGGTTGGTGCATAGGGCAAAGCGGCGCGAACCTTGGTTTGCAACACATCTGTCCCCGCAGAGACCATCCCATGCGCCACCCGTTCAGAGGCACGCGCCAGCGCGAGCGTCAGTTGATGCGCCATCAATTCATCATAGGCAAGGCGCGTGCGCGCAGGCGCGTCAGGCGATACATCCCCCTGCGCTTGTGGTGTGTGCACCGCATGGATCGCCGCAGAAAATCCCGGCCAGCCCGCATGGGCCAACTGGCTGGCATCAATCCATTCATCAAGCGACGACACACGGCTCAGAGCGGAACGGGACGCTTTGAACATGGTCTTTTGGGTCACACCAGACGTGAGAGGGTAGACCGGCTCAAAGCCTGGGATATCATCGGCATCCGCCTCGGGCAGGATGTGGTCGGGGTGCACCATGTTGGCGATCCCGTCGAACAGCTCGACCTTTCCCGACACGACGCGCGTACTTCCCGTCGGCAGCACCTTGTTGAGGTAGTCGCTCCGCCCGTGGAAAAAGACCAGCTGGAAACTGGTCTGCGCATCCTCGACATGAATGCGGTATGCACCGCCACGATTGCGCGCTGGATGATGGGCACCGACCCGGACCTTCACCGTGAGCGTGCCGGGCAGCATGGCCCCTTCGATTGTGTCACGCAGCGCCCGATCAATGCCGGTATGGGGCAGAGTGAACAGCAGATCGCGCGGGGCCGTAATCCCCAGATGCGCCATATTCTGCGCCGTTTTGGGGCCCACGCCGTCGAGGGTATCGACCGCCGCAAAGAGCGGAAAAAGGCTCTCGGGGCGGCTCATGTCGCGCCGATGAGGTCCAACCACCCGTCCTCATCCAGGGTGTCGATCCCCAGATCGGCAGCTTTCTTCGCCTTCGATCCCGCTCCGGGTCCCGCCACAAGAAGGTCGGTCTTGGCGCTGACCGATCCCGATACCTTGGCCCCCAGCGCTTCGGCACGGGCCTTGGCCTCGGCCCGGGTCATCTTCTCCAGAGTGCCTGTGAACACAACCGTTTTGCCGGCCACTGGACTGCCGGACGTATCCGGCCGGGCCGCTTCTTGGATATTCAGCTTCGCGACAAGACGGTCGATGCTGGCAATTTCCGCTTCTTGATTGAAGGTGGTTGAGAGCGATCCGGCCATGACAGCGCCGACCCCGTCGATACTGATCAAATCCGCCCAGGCATCATTGCCCTCTTCAGCGGTGCGCATGGCGGTACTGAACGCCTCCCAAGTGCCATAGTGGGTCGCGAGCAGATTGGCAGCCGCTTCTCCGACATGGCGGATACCCAAGGCAAAGATCACGCGGCCCAGACCGATGCTGCGGCGATCATCAATCGCATCGAAAAGATTGGAGGCGGACTTGTCCCCCCAGCCCTCGCGGTTCTTGAGTTGCAGCAGGCCGCTGCCGTAGCGGTCGCGCAATGTGAAGATATCGGCCGGTTCCGCGATCCATCCGTCCGCGTGGAATTGTTCGACTTGCTTGGCCCCCAGGCCGTCGATGTCAAATGCTGCGCGACTTACAAAATGCTTCAACTTTTCGACGGCTTGGGCCGGGCAAATGAGGCCACCTGTACAGCGGCGCACGGCATCGCCAGGCTCTCGCACCGCCTCGCTTTCGCATTCCGGGCAGCGCTCCGGCATCATGAAAGGCTGCGCCTTGGCGGGTCGCTTTGCCAGGTCAACGTCAGCAACCTTGGGGATCACATCCCCCGCGCGGTAGACCTGTACCCAGTCGCCGACACGGATGTCCTTGCCGTCGCGGATTGTCTCGCCCTTGTTGTCACGGCCTGCGATGTAGTCTTCGTTGTGCAGGGTCGCATTGGACACAACGACCCCGCCGACAGTAACCGGCGTCAGCCGCGCGACCGGGCTGAGCGCGCCGGTCCGGCCCACCTGAATGTCGATGGCGTCCAGATGTGTCCAGGCCAGTTCGGCGGGAAATTTGTGAGCGACCGCCCAGCGTGGCGTGGTCGAGCGAAAGCCAAGCCGGGCCTGAAGCCCGAGATCGTTTACCTTGTAGACCACCCCATCGATGTCATAGCCGAGCGTGGCGCGTTTCTGTTCGATCAGGCGATAGTGAGCGATCATCTCGTCCGGTCCATCGCACAGCGCCGTCAGCGGGTTGGTTTGAAATCCAAGGTCGGCCAGGCGATTGATCGCGCCCATTTGCGTGTCGGCCAGCGGTTCCGAGACCGCACCCCACGCATAGGCGAAAAACCGAAGAGGCCGCGCGCGCGTAATGCTGGCATCGAGTTGGCGCAATGACCCGGCGGCCGCGTTGCGCGGATTGGCAAAGGGTTTTTGCCCCATCTCGGCCTGTCGCGCGTTCAGCGCTTCGAAATCGGGATGGGACATGTACACTTCGCCGCGCACTTCCAAGACCCGCGGGGCATCCGAAAGCGTTTGAGGCACGTCTGCAATGGTGCGGGCATTCGCCGTCACATTCTCACCAACCGCGACATCGCCCCGTGTGGCCGCCTGGACCAATGCGCCATCTTCATACCGAAGAGAGAGTGACAAGCCATCGATCTTGGGTTCTGCGGTGGTGGACAGCGGCGCATCGGCGGGCAGGCCCAAGTATTTGCGAATGCGCGTGTCGAATTCAGCCACATCTGCGTCGTCGAAGGCGTTGGACAGCGAGAGCATCGCCACCGCGTGCGTCACCTTTGAGAACCCTTCGGCGATGGGGGCACCCACGGCGTCGCTGGGGCTGTCGCTGCGCTTGAGGTCGGGAAACCGGGCCTCGATCGCGGAGTTGCGGCGCTTGAGCCGGTCATACTCTGCGTCGCTGATGTCTGGCGCATCACGGGTGTGGTATGAGACGTTGGCGTTCTGCAACGCTTTGGCAAGACGCGCCAATTCCGTTTTGGCCTGGTCAGTTGTCAGTGCTTCAACGTCAATAGTGTCTGTCACGACCTGTCCCCTCGCCTTGTCGTGCCAAGAGATAAAAGCCGAAATCAAGACGGTCCAGTCATTGATACCGTTGCAAGGCGTCAAAAGTGAAAAGGGCCGACACGCTTTTTAGCGGTCAGCCCTTTTCGGGGGGAGTATTTATCTAGGCACCCATGGCCATTGGCGTGTCTTCGGTCAGTTCGGCCGGGTCGGGGTCGCGCAGGACGTAGCCGCGTCCCCACACTGTCTCGATATAGTTCTTGCCCCCGGTTGCGGTGCTCAGTTTCTTGCGCAGCTTGCAAATAAAGACGTCAATGATCTTCAACTCGGGCTCGTCCATGCCACCATAGAGGTGGTTCAGGAACATTTCTTTGGTCAAGGTCGTGCCTTTGCGCAGGCTCAGCAACTCAAGCATCTGATATTCCTTGCCAGTCAGGTGCACCGTCTTGTTGTCGACGCTTACCGTCTTGGCATCGAGATTGACCGAGATATCACCGGTTTCAATGACCGACTGGGAATGCCCTTTGGAGCGGCGGATGATGGCATGGATGCGTGCCACCAATTCTTCGCGGTGGAACGGTTTGGTCAGGTAATCATCGGCGCCAAACCCGAACCCCTTGATCTTGTTTTCGGTATCGTCGGCGCCGGACAGGATCAGGATTGGCGTTTCAACCCGCGCCAGGCGCAGTTGGCGCAGCACTTCGTGCCCATTCATGTCGGGCAGGTCCAGGTCCAGCAGGATGAGGTCGTAATCATACAGCTTGGCCAGGTCGATCCCCTCCTCCCCCAGATCCGTCGCGTATACGTTCAGGTTGGCATGGGTCAGCATCAACTCGATGCTTTTGGAGGTGGTCGGGTCGTCTTCTACAAGCAGCACGCGCATTTTCGGGTCTCCACACTGGGGGCGTTCGGTGTTGAACTAAACGTGAACCTAAAAGGTTAACCACACGTTACCCTTGATGTGTTCTTACATTAACAACCTAAAGTTGTCTATATTTTTGTAGCGCCGTTGCCTTAAGCGCGCTCTCTCCGTGCGTGGAGACGGCGCGGACCCATTCTTGGAATTCCTCTTCGCTCAACCCGTAGCGTTCAAGCGCGCTTTCTTGGGAGATGAGGCCATACAGCACACCGCGCACCACCGCAGCCTTGCGGGAGGCCACCCATCGCCTCGTGGTCGCAGCGGGCAAATCTGCCTGCGTCAGCACCGTGCCATCCGGCAAGGTCACGGCCCTGGGCCCATCGACTTTCTTTAGATACATCGCACCGCTCTTTGTTCGTGTTGGGCCAAAGACTTGAGCGATTGCGTTTAATGCGCCGTTAAACCAGCCCTTGAGACTGTTTCGGATTTTCATATATATGCGCGCAATTCCCCTCGGAGACATCCCATGCTTGACCAACCTGGTCCGCTGAATTCGCTGGGCTTTACCAAAGCCCCGGCTGACACCCGTGTCGTCGTCGCCATGTCTGGCGGCGTGGACAGTTCTGTTGTGGCCGCCGAGTTGAAAAGCCAGGGCTACGATGTGGTCGGTGTGACCCTGCAGCTTTACGACCACGGGGCGGCGCTGGCCAAAAAAGGTGCGTGTTGCGCGGGCCGTGACATCCATGATGCGCGCCGCGTGGCCGAGGACATGGGCTTTCCGCACTATGTTCTGGACTACGAAAATGTGTTCCGTGACGCGGTCATAGATGAATTCGCCGACAGCTATCTGGGCGGGGCCACGCCTGTGCCCTGCATCCGCTGCAACGAGCGTGTGAAGTTCAAGGATCTGCTCGAAACGGCAAAGGATCTTGAGGCCGATTGCATGGCGACGGGTCACTATATCCAGCGCAAGGTCGGCGACCATGGGCCCGAATTGCATGCGGCCGCCGATGCCGCACGTGATCAAAGCTATTTCCTGTTTTCGACAACGCCCGAGCAACTTGAGTATCTGAGGTTCCCGCTGGGTCATCTTCCGTCCAAGGACGACACGCGCGCGTTGGCGGCGAAATATGGCCTGAGTGTCGCCGACAAGCCCGACAGCCAGGATATCTGTTTTGTGCCCAACGGAGACTATGCATCGGTGATCCGCAAGTTGCGGCCCGAAGCCGCCGCACCTGGCGAGATCGTCGATCACAGCGGGCGCGTTCTGGGCCAGCATGACGGCGTGATCAATTACACAATCGGGCAACGTCGCGGGCTTGGTATCGGGGGGCTGGCCGATCCGCTTTATGTGGTCAAGCTGGACGCGGACAAGCGCCAAGTCATCGTCGGGCCCAAAGATATGCTGGCCACCCGGACGGTACCTGTGCGCGAGGTGAACTGGCTGGGGGATGCGCGATTCGACAGCCGCGAGGCATGGCACGTGGCGGTCAAAGTCCGCTCGACCCGCCCGCCCACAGACGCCATCATCCGCCCCGTCAGCGCGACAGAGGCGACGGTGGAGCTTGTCGCGGCAGAAGCCGGTGTGTCGCCCGGTCAGGCCTGCGTCTTTTACGACCGGGACAGCAGCCGCATCTTTGGCGGCGGGTGGATTCACAAGGGCTGACTGCCTTTCTTGCCAGGCCCTGCACGATCCGCTTAACTGAACGCACGTTCAAATCTGGTGAGGGAGAGGCTTCCATGACACTCGACACAACCCTGGCGGTAGTAACAGGCGGTGCGTCCGGGCTTGGCGAAGCGACTGCGCGGCATTTCGCGACGCGAGGGGCTCGGGTCACGGTGCTGGATCGGGATGCGAATCGGGGCGCTCAGGTCGCGAAAGACATCGACGGGTACTTTGCCGAAACGGATGTCACCGATGAAACATCGGTTCAGGCCGCGATGGATCTGGCCGTCGAGAAAATGGGCGGCATCACAGCCGCGATCAATTGCGCGGGCATTGCGCTTGGCATCAAGACGGTGGGCCGCGACGGGCCACACCCCCTGCCCGCGTTCCAGAAGACGATCGACATCAATCTGGTCGGCAGCTTCAATGTGGCCCGGTTGGCCGCGGCGGCCATGGCCAACAACGCCCCCGACGCAGATGGCGCGCGAGGCGTGATTATCAACACAGCGTCCATTGCAGCCTTTGACGGGCAAAAGGGGCAAGCCGCCTACGCGGCATCCAAGGGCGGCGTTGTCGGCATGACACTGCCAATGGCGCGCGATCTTGCCGCGTCCGGTGTGCGGGTAATGACCATCGCCCCCGGGATATTCAAAACCCCTATGCTGGCTGGCCTGCCCGAAGACGTACAAGCCGCACTCGCTGCTGACGTGCCAAACCCGCCCCGCCTGGGCGACCCGGAAGAGTATGGCCGTCTCGCAGCGTTCATCGTCGAAATGGGCTATCTGAACGGGGAGGTCATCCGGTTGGACGGTGCGCTGCGGATGCGATGATGCCAAGCGAGCGCGAAAAGATGGAGGCAGGCGCCTGGTACAGCTGCCTTGATGCGGAATTGGAGGCGCTGAGGCGCGTCGCGCTCGACGCGGTCCATGCGCATAACCAATTGCCACCATCGGCGCGGCGCACGCTCAGCGCGCCGCTGCATGCCCTTTTCGGCGATCCTGGGCAGGATTGCCTGATCGAAGCGCCGTTTCATTGCTCATATGGCCGCAACATCCATCTGGGCACCGAGGTGTTTCTCAACGCAGGCTGCGTGATTCTGGACAGCGCGCCCGTGCGAATCGGAAACCACACCATGATCGGCCCCCGCGCTCAGATTCTGTGCGCGGATCATCACCGTGATCCGGTTCAACGGCGTGCAGGCATTGAAATTGCGCGCCCCGTAACACTGGGCGCGGATGTCTGGATCGGCGCGGGTGCGATACTGATGCCAGGCGTGACGCTCGCGGATGGCGCCATTGTGGGCGCAGGTGCCGTGGTGACCGGCGATGTACCTGCATACACCACCGTCGTGGGCGTGCCTGCCAAACCAGTTTAACCGCATGGCAAGGGTCTTGGCCTGCGGGGCTCTCCCATGGGGCACTCGAGCGTCACCCTGTCCCACGCCCCCAACTGCGCCGCCGCCTCGTAGGTTGTCTGCAGGAATGCGTGCAACACTGCGGCGGGATCATCCGCTGAAGCAACTGTCCGATATGGCATAAGAAACTCGCCGAGCGCCTTGTCAAACGAGGCACCTGGTGGCCCTGCCGGGGCATCCGCGAAGCCGTCGGGCACTGGATAGGCATAGCTATAGAACATCGCCTCGTCGGCGCCGTTTCCACCAGCCCAGAAGCCGGCGGAAGAGACTTCATGACTGTATGCCTCTTGCGTCACGGGATCGGGCAGCGCAGGAAAACCGCCGGGATGCAGAGGGGCCGACCGCCCAGAGAACCGCGTGACAGCCAGATCAAACGACCCCCAAAACAGATGAACCGGGCTGACCTTGCCCAGAAAGCCCGTGCGAAACTGCTGAAACACAGGCACCATGGCGCAGAGCGCGCGCCACCAGTCCTGGGCCGCTTGCCGATCATAGGCGCCAGGCGCGATCTGCGCGACAAAAGGCACCGGATCGGGAACTTCATTGGGGAAATGGTGATACTCCGGTCGCGCACCCACTTGATGCAGAGCGTCCCTAAAGGCCGTATCAAAGGCCGCAACCGACATGGGTTCGAGGGCAAACCCGGCCTGCCCAGCGGGTCCGGCATCGATTCTCAGGCTATGATCAACAAAATCAAAGCGCACTTCAAAGCCGCCTGGGATCAGACCAGTGGTCAAGCCTCGCGCGTTGACATAAAGCGTGGCGTGCCAGGAGTGGTTCACCCAAGGCGTCTGGGCAAGGCGAAATTTCCCCACAATCTGCGCCCACATGTGCAAGCTGTCGCCGGTGTCTTTCCAGGTGGAGTAGTCGAGCGTTGGCCAGGTCATGGGTCACTTGTACCAAAGAAGGTGCTCAGGCTTCAGCCTTTTCTTCGAGCGTCAGCCACTCTTCCTCGGCGGCGCTCAGCTTGGCTTGGCGGTCTGCAAAAGCCTCGGTCGCTTTTTTGAACTTCACCGGTTCGCGGCTGTACAGATCGGGATCGGACAAAAGGTGTTGGAGCTTTGCCATCTCGGCTTCAAGCCGCTCGATTTCGGCGGGCAACTCCTTGAGCCGATGCTTTTCGGTGAACGACAGTCCGGGTTTGCGGGTTTGCTTTGGTCTTTCAACCGATGCAGAATTTTTCTTTTCCGTTTCTGATGGTTGCGGCGCGTTTTTGATCTTGCGCTGAGATTGATAATCGCTCCATCCCCCGGCATAGGAGGTTGCAGTACCGTCGCCTTCCATCGCGATCGTCGTAACGGCGACCCGGTCCAGAAAATCGCGGTCGTGACTGACCAGCAGCACGGTGCCGTCATATTGGCCCAGAAGATCTTGCAACAGGTCCAGTGTTTCAACGTCCAGATCGTTGGTGGGTTCGTCGAGCACCAGCAAGTTGGACTGCCGCGCCATGATACGGGCCAGTAACAGCCGCGCTTTTTCACCGCCCGAGAGCGAACGGACCGGTGCACGGGCCTGTGCCTCGTCAAAGAGAAATTCTTTAAGGTATCCAACAACATGCTTGGGCGTGCCGCGCACCATCACCTGATCCGCCTTGCCGCTGACGCGCATATCGGGATCGCCGGTCAGGCTGTCCCACAGCGTTGCTTCGGGATCGAGCTTGGAGCGCGCCTGATCGAAAACCGCCAGTTCAAGATTGGTGCCCGTCGTGACGGTGCCTGCGTCAGGTGCCACCTCTCCGATCAGCATTTTGAGCAGGGTTGTCTTGCCCACGCCGTTGGGGCCGACCAGCGCGATCCTGTCGCCACGCTGCACCTTGAGAGAGAACGGCGCAAGGATTGACTTGCCACCGTAAGACTTTGAAATACCTACCGTTTCTATCACCTTCCGGCCTGATTTCGGCCCAGCCTCAAGCGCCATGGCTGCGGTGCCTTGCCGTTTGATCTGTGCGGCGCGTTCGGCGCGCAGGTCTTGCAGAGCGCGGACCCGGCCCATGTTGCGCTTGCGGCGCGCGCTGATGCCTTCGACGGCCCATCGTGCTTCGGCCTTGATCTTGCGGTTGAGCTTGTGGCGGGCGGTGTCTTCCTCTTCCCAAACGGTATCGCGCCACGCCTCGAAAGCGGCAAAGCCCTTCTCTTGCCGACGCACAGTTCCCCTGTCAATCCAGAGGGTTGCGCGGGTAAGTTCACGCAGGAAGGCGCGGTCGTGCGAGATGAGGACAAAACCTGCGCGCGTGGCCTTCAATTCGGTTTCGAGCCATGCGATGGCTTCGATATCGAGATGGTTGGTCGGCTCATCAAGCAGCATCAGATCAGGGGCTTCGGCCATCAGCCGCGCAAGCGCTGCCCGGCGGCGTTCCCCACCCGACGCAGTTTCCACCGGGCGCGCGGGGTCGAATTTCAGACCTTCGCCAGCGCGTTCAACCTTGTAAAGATCGGACGGTTCCAGACCATGTATCGCGAAATCACCAAGCGTCGAAAACCCTGACATATCAGGGTCTTGCTCCATATATCCCACATTGACGCCCGGACCTGGCACAACCTCGCCCCGGTCCGGTTCGATCAGGCCGCCCATCACTTTCATCAATGTCGACTTGCCAGAACCGTTTCGCCCGATCAGCGCAACGCGGTCGCCCGGCTGGACCACCAAAGACAGGTCATCGAAGACGGGATCGCCGCCGAAGGTGAGCGAGATATCGGACAGTTGTAGCAGGGGAACATTGGCCATGAGCGCGAGCTAGGGTGTCCGAAGCGTCGCGTCAATCCGCGATGCACAATGCGTGCACAACCTGTGCACAACCCGTACACCGAAATGTCATACGAGGCCCATCAGACCCGTGCCCTCGCCCGCAACCGCCCGCAGCAGCCGTTTGCGTGCGGGCGGGATCGCGCCAATTTCGACCCCGGTGAACACGTGCAGCGTATTCATCTGATCGTCGACAACTGCGTGATCGCTGACCCAGCCCCCCATCAACAGATAGGTCCGCAACAGGGGTGGCATGCGCAGCATCGCCTTTTTGGCGTCGGGCTGACGGCGCAGGCATGCGGCATATTTGAACACGTTGGGCGCTTTGACCCGGGGCAGCCAGCGACTGGGGGCGAGATGGCGGGCCTTGAGCATGGCAAACGCGTCAAGATAGTCGGCCGTTTCTGTTCCGGCAAAGGACGAACAGCCAAAGAGCAGTTGGACATGCGCCGCATCGACATAGGCCGTCAGCGCACCCCACGCCACGCGCAGGATGTCGGGGTCAGCCGCCGCATCGGGGTCGATGCAGAATCGGCCCATCTCGACCATATTGCCGTCGAAAGAGGCCAACGCACTGAGTTCGTAATATTGCGCGGAATAGCTGTCTGCAATCGTGGCACCCGTGAGGGGCATCAGGCGAAAACAGCAGACCAGCGCATCATCCGACCTGCGCTGGATCAGGATGTGGGTACAAAGGGCATCGTAGGGATCAGCGTCGCTTGCCAGGGCAAAACACCGCGCCCGTAGCGCCTGCGCTGCCGCAATATCGGCGGCAGACGCCGCGTGCCGGGCGATGTAGCACCCTTTGTGCAGCGCGATCATCGGATCAGGCCAGCGCCGGCCAGAACGGCCCAGAGCACAGCGGCGCGATCAGATCACGCCATCCGGCCCGATGCGGCCGATGTTGCCAAAGAGCTGGCGCAGGAAGCTGGTGTCTGTGACGCCGCTTTCGGTCACGCGGCGTGATAGCGCAACGACGCGGCCATCTTCCAGACCGAACCGTTCGATGTTCTGCAGCACGCCTTCGGCATCGAAGGTGATGGCTAAAATCTGCCGGTCCACCACCTGCGGCTTGCGCGGCCCAAAGGTGCGCACCTTGCTGCGGATGTAAAAATAGTCGCCCCCTTCGAGAACGCCGCCAGCCGTGGGAGGGCCGATCAGATCCTCGACCGAGGAGCGTGTATCGATTCCGACCACCAGTTCTTGAAGGTCCTCTTCGGGTGGAACATAGCCATGATTCTGAAAGGTCGGCGCGCATCCCGCGATCCCGAGCGCCAGAATCAACGCCAGTCCTGCTTTGCCCAGTGGTCTTAAGGTCCCCATACGACCCCCCATTCTCTCGCACCGCCCCTTGCTCAGG
This sequence comes from Pseudomonadota bacterium, assembly GCA_039179785.1. Classification (GTDB taxonomy): domain Bacteria; phylum Pseudomonadota; class Alphaproteobacteria; order Rhodobacterales; family Rhodobacteraceae; genus Tateyamaria. The sequence continues at coordinate 54,284 of JBCDEK010000011.1, forward strand.
GATGCGGGTGCTTTTATCTCGACTTACTCAAGCTTTGGTCGCGGTTCAAGAAACGAAAGACGGTTCATGTCGAAGACACCCCCCTCCACGGCAGCGCTGCGCGTCAGCAATCTGTCCCAGAACGCGCCCACGTCTTTCGCGGTGCTGCCCGATACGGCCGCCATGGCGGCGCTGGCGGACCTGCTGGATTTGAGCGGCCTGCGCAAGCTGCGCTTTGAGGGGCAAATTGAGGCGCAGGGCGCGACGGACTGGGTTTTGACGGGCACGTTGGGGGCGACGGTCACACAACCTTGTGCCGTGACGCTTGTGCCTGTGACAACCCGCATCGATGTGCCGGTCAGGCGGCTTTACGTGCATGACTACGAAGAGATCGCGCTTCCCGAGGCCGAAATGCCCGAAGATGATGAGGTCGAGCGTCTAAGTCCCTGGATTGATCCCGAAGCCGTCATGGTCGAGGCGCTGAGCCTGGCGATTCCCGATTTTCCGCGCGCCGAGGGCGTTGAATTGGGGCAGATGGTGCTGACAGAACCGGGGGTGGCCCCACTGACGGATGAGGCGGCCAAACCCTTTGCCGGGCTGGCCGACCTGAAGGCGAAACTGGGCGGCGACACCGAAGGCTGATTTGCCCCTTGCGTCCGGGCCAAGGATGCGTATTTTGCCGCCCTCACGAGATTTTGGGTTGGACATGTTGCGGCGCTTTGCCTAAACGCTGCTCAACCCGTATGTGGTCAATCCGAAATGCCCGTCGCAGGGCGATCTGAAATGCCCGTATCCGGGCGAACCGAAACACCTCGCATCCGCGCAACCGGCGCGGCACTGCCCGAACCGAAGGCCCAATCCAATGGCTGTGCAACAGAACAAAGTGTCGAAATCGCGCCGCAACAACCGCCGCGCCCACGACAGCTTGACCCCCGCCAACCCCAACGAGTGCCCCAACTGTGGCGAGTTGAAGCGCCCGCACCACATTTGCGCGGCCTGTGGTCACTATGACGACAACGAGATCGTCGCCATGACCGAAGAGGTTGAACTGGAAGACGACGCGGCCTGAGCGGTCTCGCAAATAGCAAGGCAAGACAGCGCGCAATGACGGCCCCTTCCTCTGACACGGCCGACGCCCCTGCAAAGCTTGCCTTTCCAATCATCCTATCCGTAGACGCAATGGGCGGGGACATGGGCCCCGCCGCAGTTGTGTCCGGGTGTTCGGATGCTGCCAAGAAAAACCCGAAACTGGGATTTGTCCTGCACGGCCCCGAAGCCGAGTTGGAGCGTCTTGTCGCGCGGCGCAAGCCCTTGCAGGGGCGGTGTGTGATCCATGATGCGACCGGTGTCGTGACCATGGAGGACAAGCCCAGCCATGTGGTGCGCAACGGCAAGGGCACGTCGATGTGGTCGGCGATTGAAGCCGTGCGCAACCGCGATGCCGACGTTGCGGTCAGCTGTGGCAACACGGGCGCGCTGATGGCGTTGTCGATGATCCGGCTGCGCAAACTGCCGGGCGTAAATCGCCCCGCCATCGCCGTGTTGTGGCCCAGCCGCAATCCGCAAGGGTTCAACGTGATGCTGGACGTGGGCGCGGATGTGCGCGCCGATGCCGACGACCTGCTGCGCTATGCGCTGATGGGCGCATCCTATGCGCGCAACGGTATGGACCTCAGCCGACCCCGGATTGGCTTGCTGAATGTGGGCACGGAAGAGCACAAGGGCCGCGCCGAACTGAAGGAAGCCTATGAGCTGATCGGCGCACAGGCTGACGCCGCTGAGTTTGACTTTGTGGGTTTCGTCGAAGGTGGTGACATACAGGGCGATGTGGTCGACGTGATCGTGACGGACGGGTTTACCGGCAATGTCGCGATCAAGACAGGGGAAGGCACGGCGGGCCTGATCGGGGACCTGCTGCGTGAGGCCTTCAAGTTCACGCCGCTGTCCCGTCTGGCCTATCTGTTGGCCTTCACCTCGATGCGACGGCTGCGCAAGCGGATCGACCCGCGGCGCGTGAACGGCGGCGTTTTCCTCGGGTTGAACGGAACGGTTGTCAAATCGCACGGCGGGGCCGATGCTACGGGCGTATCGGCTGCCATCAAGCTGGCGGCCCAATTGTCCGAACAGGGCTTTAATGACAAGCTGGCCGCCCGGATCGCCCGGGTCACCGCGCTGGCAGAGGAGAGCGAAAAATGACGCTTCGTGCTGTGGTGCGTGGCGTGGGGCACTATCTGCCCGCGCGCGTGGTCGAGAATGCGGAGTTCGAAGCCTCGCTGGACACATCCGATGAATGGATTCGCGCGCGCTCGGGCATCGAGCGCCGTCATTTTGCGACCGAGGACGACACCACATCGACGATGGCGACCGCGGCTGCACAGGCAGCGCTGGAGGATGCGGGGCTGAGCGCGGAGGACGTGGATGCGATTGTGCTGGCGACGTCGACCGCTGATCTGACCTTTCCGTCCGCGGCAACAATGGTGCAGGACCGGCTAGGTATGACGCGCGGCTTTGCCTTTGATGTGCAGGCCGTCTGTGCCGGATTTGTGTTTGCCCTGACCAATGCCAATGCGCTGATCGTGTCGGGCCAGGCCCATCGCGTTCTGGTGATCGGGGCCGAGACGTTTTCGAAGATCATGGACTGGACGGACCGCAGCACTTGCGTGCTGTTCGGGGATGGCGCGGGCGCTTTGGTGCTGGAGGCGCAGGAGGGTGCGGGCAGCGCGGCAGATCGCGGCATCTTGGCCACGGACCTGAATTCCGACGGGCGCCATCGAGAGCTTTTGTATGTGGACGGCGGGGTGAGCACAGGCACGAGCGGTTATTTGCGGATGCAGGGCAATCAGGTGTTTCGCCATGCGGTGGAAAAACTGGCGGCCACGGCTGGGACGGCAATGGCGCGCGCTGGCGTCACAGCGGACAACGTGGACTGGATTGTGCCGCATCAGGCGAATATCCGCATCATCCAGGGCACGGCCAAAAAGATGGGCGTGGACATGGAGAAAGTCATTGTCACGGTACAGGACCATGGCAACACATCTGCCGCCTCGATCCCGCTGGCCATGTCGGTGGGTCGCAAGACCGGCCAGATCAAGGACGGCGATCTGATCGTGACCGAAGCCATTGGCGGCGGCCTGGCATGGGGCGCGGTGGTGCTGCGCTGGTAGGCGCTACATCCGTGCCGTCTGGCGCAGCTTACCAGGCGTGGTGTTGAGATATTTGCCAAACAGAGACGTCATATGGGCCTGACTGGAAAACCCGCAGGCATAGGCGATTGCAATCGCGGCGCGGGTCCGTCCCCAACTCTGCCGCACTACACCCGTCCGGTCCCACGGGGGTCATGTCATCCTATTTTGCTCTTGGGTTGTGTGTAGAGGGTACGTATTTTTGTTGCGCCGCCTTCTCCATAGTAGTCTTGCGGCTGGGCGCATGATCGCGACCGACCTACCCTATCGCCCCAGCCGATACGCGCCCGGTGATACGCCGACGATCCGCTTGAACACGGTTGTGAAATGCGCCTGGCTGGAAAAACCGCAGGCATAGGCCATCTCCGCCAGCGTCATATCGGTGTTGGTGAGCATGTGCAGGGCACGTTCGACCCGCAGATGCAGCAGATACTGGTAAGGCGACTTGCCGGTGCGCGCCTTGAAGGCGCGGGAAAAGCTGAACGGGTCCATGCCAACCCGATCCGCAAGCGCCTGCACGGTCAGCGGCAAATCGAAATGCGCCATGAACATTTCGGTGACCTTGCCGAACACGTCATTGTCCAGCGGCGCGGTGTCTCGGCGCGCGATGTCGAGGCTGCCCGCGCGCTGAAGCAGCAAGGCCGACAGCGTCCAGAGCGCTTGATCGGAATGCAGCATATCCCCCGCGCCACCTTGCATTGCGGTCTTGCTGATTGTGGTTGCGGCCCACAGGATCGCCGGATCGTGAAAATAGAGATGTAGCAATCCCTCAAGGTCAGGTGCCCGCCCTGCCCCGATTGTATCGCTGGTGCGTTGCAGCATGGAATAGGGCAACGCAATGTGAAGGCTCGAAAACGTGCCCTGCAGGCTCAACTCACCCGTTTCGCCCGCGGGTGTAAGTCCGATCTGGCCTGCCTCGCCCCGCCCCTCGCGCACGACACCGTTGTAGCAGTCGTAGGTCCGGTGTCCTCCGGTCAAGGCGATGTTCAGATGGAAATCTTCGAAGGCGGGCGAGGAAAACTCACCTCCCGGACAATTGCGTTGGAGGATCACGCCCGCGCCCTCTCCGCCCACAAACTGGTTTTGGACCACGTAGCCATAGAAATGGGGCTCGGCCCGCCCGTCCACGAGGCCGCTTAGGGTCAGAATGTTCTTGACCTTGTCGTCCACTGTCCGACCATCTTGCGGCACTGCAACCACTCCCGAAATTGCATCGTCATCGGCAACAGACACCTTCACTGGCGTATGGCGTGGCTGCGTCTATTGCTGAAACGTGCGATTGTCCCGTAATCTGCTTAAAGAAATAAGCGTTCTGAACATATTTTCTATCGTGATCGTGCCAATGTGAGTATTTGGCATCACTCAGAAGGTCTGCGCGCGCGTCGCCGTATGGCCAGTTGGGGGACATATGTGGTTGCAGTTTGTGAGGGGAATGGGCGTAACTTTCAGAGGTGCGCGCCGTCGTACGGGCTGGAAAGCGCGCAGTTCGTGCGCCCAATATCCTGCGTGTATAATGGCGCGGAAACTACTGTTTCTCAGTCAGAGACACAGCGTACCGGTCCTCCCTCGCAGCGCATCTGCGGCAGAGAGGATGTGCCGGGTAGCGGCGAAGATCTGGGCCAGACCATCGCCGCAATTGGATAACCAACCTAACCCAGCGAGATACGCAGCGCGTGTGGACGGACGCCAAGGGTGCCGACGAAAGCCGAGATCAGCCCATTTTCACCCTTGAAGCCAGTGACAAAAGCAATTTCGTCCAGATCGAAATGCGTGTCGATCAGCAAACGAACCGCCATATCCACACGCAACCAGGTCAGAAAATGCATCGGCGGCATGCCGGCATGTGCCTCGAACGCACGACGAAAGGCGTGCTTGCCCATGGGGCTGAGCGCGCACAACATGTCTTCGGTGATGTGCTCATCTATGCGTGTGCGCATCCAGTCGACGATGCGGTCATATGCTCTCAGACTCAATGAATGGCCCCGTCGATCAAGTGCCTGCCTGCTGCCGACCTCTGCACAAGGGTCCGCAACGGGTGAGATTGTGGGAATGTTCAGAATTTCCTTCAATACGGCAGCATGATGCGGCACGGTTTCTCCTCCCATCGTGTAATC